>NZ_JBKABN010000012.1:0-164441 GCF_046269175.1 Serratia sp. J2 | reverse complement strand
TCCCCAAGGAGAGGGAGCTGATGCAGTGTTGTGGTTAGTTTGGAGTAAATAGCGGCATTGATCGCCAAAAACACTGCAATAACAGCGTGGCACGGACAGTCCCCTCGCCATTTGGAATAGGGAGCTGATACGGTGTTATATGCAGGTTCAGAGCTTCGGCACGTCAAGGAAGACACTGCAATACCAACGTGGCACGGACAGTCCCCTCGCCCTTTGGAATGGGATTTGATGCGGTGTTATATGCATGTTGAGAGCTTCGGCACGCCAAGGAAGACACCGCAATACCAACGTGGCACGGACAGTCCCCTCGCCCTTTGGAATAGGGATCTGATGCGGTGTTATATGCAGGTTCAGAGCTTCGGCACGCCAAGGAAGACACCGCAATACCAACGTGGCACGGGCAGTCCCCTCTCCCTGTGGGAGAGGGTTAGGGTGAGGGGCCGCTTTCTGACTCACAAGACAGGCTATTTATGACACCCAGCTTCAGAGAATTATTCAGTGAGGAATTTAACCGCCTCGATCGGGGCCAGCCGCTGCTGATCGCCCTGATTGGGGCCGGGGGGAAAACCAGCACCCTGCACTGGCTGGCGCAGGCCTTTTATTACCAGGGCAAGCGTGTGCTGTTCACTACCACCACCAAGATGTACCTGCCCACCGCTGCCAACTACCACCACCTGTTGATAGGCCAAACGCCCACCGCCAGCAGCACCCCAGCCATTACCGCCTGCTTCAGTCATTATCAACCGCAGGATAACAAGGTTATCGGGTTAACCGCCGAGCAAATCGATGAGATCAAACAGCGTAAAGCCTTCGACGTGATCCTGGTCGAAGCGGACGGCTCCCGAGGGTTACCCCTGAAAGCCCCGGCAAGGCATGAACCTTGCATCCCCTCCCGCAGTGATTGTGTTATCGCGCTAACCGGAGGCCAGGTGATCGATCGTCCCGCAGACCCACAGCAAATTCACCGTTGGGCGATTTTCTCAGCGCTGACGGGGGTCGGTACCGGTGAAACACTGGATCACCAGGTATTCGACGCCCTGATCGCACACCCTGAAGGGATGTTCAAAGGTACGCCCTCTCAGGCGCGACGGGTCTGGCTGATCAATCAGTTTTCTCATTGTGATAATCAACCGGCTGCCCGCTGGCAACCGCTGCTGCGGCCAGAACTGGCGCTCAGCGCCATCTGGTTTGGCGCAGTGCAGGAGACCCCGGCGATCCATCACGTGATACGGCGCTTAACACAATAATATTTCTGAGGTTATTGACGAGGTCATAATGAATATCTTCGCCGAAGCTGCACGTTTAGAAGAAGAAAACCGGCCCTTTGCGCTCGCCCAGATTATCGAAAGCCGTGGCTCTACACCGCGCCATTCAGGGCAGATGCTGGTGATGGCCGATGGTGACTGTATTGGCACTATCGGTGGCGGCATGATCGAACGCCTGGTGATCGAACAGGCAATTGCCGCCATTTCGGAGCGCAAGGCCAGGGTGTTTCATGGCCGTATGGCACGCACCGGGCAGGATGCGGTAGGCTCGGACTGTGGGGGTGCGATGTCGGTGTATATCGACGTGCATGGCCTGCGCCCGCGTCTGATATTGATTGGGGCCGGGCACGTCAACCGCGCCATCGCCAACGCCGCCAAGCCGCTCGGCTTTGATATTCACGTTGCCGATATCTACCCGGCCAGCCTCGACCCGGCGCTATTTCCGGTGGGCACCACTCTGGTTCATGGCGAGACCTTCCCGGCAGCCATCGACAAGATGAATATTGAACCGGCCAACTTTGTGATCATCGCCACCAACAATCAGGATTGCGAGGCACTCAACGTGCTGGTCGAGCAGCCGCTGTGCTATCTGGGATTGTTAGCCAGCCGCCGCAAGGTGCAGACCTTTACCCAACAGCTGCGCCAGCGCGGCGTGGATGATGAGAAGCTTGGCAGACTCCATGCCCCAGTCGGCTACAACATCGGCGCAGAGACCCCAGAGGAAATCGCCATCAGCGTGCTGGCAGAGCTGTTGCAAGTGCGCAACCAGTCCGCTGGCGGGCTGATGAAGAATGACATCCGCTTAACGCGCGACAAACTGGTGGTGATCCGTGGTGCGGGCGATATCGCCACCGGTGTGGCGCTGCGGCTGTACCATGCCGGTTTTCAGGTCATCATGCTGGACATTGCCCAACCGACCGCTATCCGCCGGACGGTGGCATTTGCTCAGGCGATGTTTGACGGCAAAACCTGCGTGGAGGGCGTCACAGCCTGCCTGGCCAACGACGTCAACGAAGCCTTCGACATCATCAACCGTGGCGAGATCCCGCTGCTGGTTGACCCAGATACCCGCAGCCTGGAACACCTCAAACCCCGTTTTCTGGTGGACGCTATTCTGGCCAAGCAAAACCTGGGCACCCACCGTAATATGGCACCGTTCACCGTGGCCCTCGGCCCTGGCTTCAACGCCGGGCAGGATTGCGATGCGGTGATCGAAACCAATCGCGGCCACGCGCTGGGCCGGGTGATTTATCATGGCTACACCCATCCCAATACCGGTATTCCCGGCAATATCGCTGGCCACACCACCCGCCGGGTGATCCGTGCACCAGCCGATGGCGTCATGCAATGTCGCGTCGCTTTGGGGGATTTGGTGCAGGAGGGGGATGTGGTGGCTCACTGCGGCGAAGCACCGGTGATTGCGCCGCTTTCCGGTATGGTACGCGGTTTGCTGCATGATGGGCTGGAGGTTAAGACCGGCACTAAAATCGGTGATATCGATCCACGCGGCACGCTGGCGGATTACACCACGGTGTCAGATAAGGCGCGGGCAATCGCCGGGGCGGTGCTTGAAGCCATTATGAAACTTGGCCGCAGATAACGGCTGCTGACTCACAAGGGGCGCAAATGAACGCAGCATACAGCGCCCCGAGTGAGTCTGGTGTCTGTGATTAATGGCTAATCACCGTACCAGTTTTGCCTTCAATGCCCTGCTGAGCCTTGCTCAGTACCGTAATTAACGCCTGACGCCCTGGCTTGGATTCGGCAAACGCCACCGCCGCCTCAACCTTCGGCAGCATTGAGCCTTTGGCAAAGTGCCCTTCTTCGATAAAGCGCTGGGCATCGGCAATGCTCAACTGCTCCAGCCATTGCTCATTCGGTTTGCCAAAGTTGATCGCCACCTTTTCCACCGCGGTGAGGATGATCAGCATATCGGCATCGATCATCTCTGCCAGTTTGGCACTGGCCCAGTCTTTATCGATCACCGCGCTGGCACCCCGCAGATGGTTACCCTCGCGGATCACTGGAATACCGCCGCCCCCCACGGTGATCACCACCTGCCCGGCCTCTATCATGGCGCGTACCGTTTCTTTCTCAACGATGTCGATCGGCTTGGGCGAGGCCACTACCCGGCGATAGCCACGGCCCGCATCTTCTACCATGTTGTAACCGTTCTTGGTCAGTTGGCTGGCTTCGGCCTTGGTAAAGAACGAGCCAATCGGCTTGGTTGGATTGAGGAACGCCGGATCGCTGCCGTTGACGATCACCTGGGTGATCAGCGTGGCTACCGGTTTGACGATATTGCGATCGAGCAACTCTTCACGCAGGGCATTTTGCAGATCGTAACCTATATATCCCTGGCTCAATGCGACGCACACCGACATCGGCAGCATCGGCGTATGGGCTTCACTTTTTGCCGCCGCCTCAAACGCCAGATTGATCATGCCCACCTGAGGGCCATTGCCGTGGGTGACCACCACCTGATGACCGTGCTCGATTAAATCGACAATCGCCCGCGCGGTGGTTTTGACCGCCTGCATCTGTTCCGCCAGGCCTTCACCCAATGCGTTACCGCCCAATGCCAGCACTATTTTCTTGTTCATTTTGATCCTTGTTGTTTAGTGAGGTGTTACCCCATTTTTGCCGCGATCTGGGCATTGAAAGGTCGACGACGCAAGAACTGCCCGTATCCCTGCCGCCCGGTAAATTCGCCATTACGAGCCACGATTTCGCCTCGGCACATCGTCAGCACCGGCGCGCCCTGGCACTGAAAACCTTCATAAGGGGAATAGTCCGCATTGTCATGAAGCCGAGCGTGACTGATAACCGTGGATTGGCGCGGATCAAAGATCACCACGTCGGCATCTGCGCCGGGGTTTAGATTGCCTTTACGCGGCCACAGGCCGAACAACCGCGCCGGATTGCTGCTGGTGAGCGCCACAAAGCGTGAAGGGGAAATCCGCCCGCTCATCACCCCGTGAGAGAACAACAGCATCATGCGATTCTCGACCCCAGGCAGGCCGTTCGGGCAACGGGTAAAATCCCCTGCCGCCATAGCTTGCCGTTGGTGATAAGGGAATGTGCAGTGATCGGTGGCGACGGTATCGATAGAACCGTCGGCAATGCCGATCCACAAGCGATCCAATTCCCGCTGGTCCCGCAGCGGTGGGCTGAGGATGTATTTCGCCCCATCTTCACGCAGGTAACATTGTTCGTTGAGCAGCAAATATTGCGGGCAGGTTTCTACCCACACCGGTTGACGCTGTTGACGCGCCAGACGTAAATAATCCAGCCCCAAACCATTGGATAAATGGACGATGTACAGCGGCGCGTTGTCTGCCAGATGGGCCAGATTGATCATCCGGCCAATCGCTTCTGCCTCACATTCCAACGGACGGCTCAATGCGTGGTGGATCGGCGTTGTTTTACCCGCGGCCACCAGCGCAGCACGGCGCAGAGCTATCGCGGCATCGTTTTCTGGATGGACCGTAGTCAATGCCCCAACCTGCCGCAGTTGCCCCAAGGCCCGCAGTACGTCGGTATCATTGATCTTGTAGAGGTAGGTCAGATACAGCTTAAAGCTGCTGATCCCTTCGTCATTCACCATGTTGGCCATCTCTTCGAGAATGCCGTCGTCAATATGCTGGATCACGCCGTGAAAGCCGTAGTCGATCGCCGCATTGCCGGCCGCATACTGGTGGTAGACGTTGAGCTGGTGATGGAGATTGCAGCCCGCCGGGCCAAATCCCATATGATCGATAATGGTGGTAGTGCCGCCGCAGGCCGCCGCGCGGGTGCCGCTAAAAAAATCGTCACAGCTGCGGGCGATGCCGACATCAATATTGAAATGGGTATGGACATCGATGCCGCCGGGCATGACATAACAGCCGGATGCATCGATAACTTCACACTGGCTATCGGCTTCGATCGCCGTGTCGCGCTGGCAGATCACTCCGTTTTCGATCAGCAAATCCTGAGAATACTGTCCGTCGCTATCAACCAGAATGCCGTTCTTAATCAATTGCTTCATTGCTGGCACTCCATAAAAAAATCCGGCAGATCGTGCCGGGTATTTCGCTGTGTGATGCTTGCTGGATGAGGTGCTATTTGGGCCCCTCACCCTAACCCTCTCCCACAGGGAGAGGGAACCGATCGAGCTACTACTTGTCACAGCACTCTGCTTTAAATCAAATAGTTACAGATTAACTCCTGGACCTGACAACATCACCGTGCCAGCGCCCTCTCCCGGTGGAGACCGATCAAGTTCGCTGATTTCTATGTGTAATACTTTTCCTCTTACACCCCACTTTCCGAAGCAGCACGGGCCAGCCGCACGCTCCGGACAGCTCCCTCTCCCTGTGGGAGAGGGTTGGGGTGAGGGCCGCTTATTTCTCCAACTCTTCCAGGTAAGCCAAAGGCACGGCGGCATACATCGCCGCGCAGGTCACCAGATGGTCTTTCCAGGTCTTCTCGTTCGGCGCGTGGGCTTCAGGCTCTTTGCCCGGGCCAAAACCGATCACCGGAATACCGTGACGCCCCATGATGGAGACCCCGTTGGTTGAGAAGGTCCACTTGTCCACCACCGGCTGCTTCTTGAACAGGCCCTGATAGGCTTTGCTCAGGGTTTTCACCGTGATGTGATCTTCTTCGACCTTCCAGGTTGGGAAGTAGCATTCGGTTGGGTACACCAGACCGGTGTAAGACGGACGGCTATAGTCATACATCGACACGACTGCCTTGGCCACCTGTACCGCTGGCAACGCACGGATCTCGTCCAACGCCCCTTCCCAGGTTTCGCCCCAGGTCAGGCGGCGGTCGATGGATACCGCACAGCTGTCGGCTACCGCGCAGCGACTAGGTGAGGTGAAGAAAATCTCAGAAACGGTCAGCGTACCTTTGCCCAGGAAATCATCGTTGCCCAAGTTGCCGGACAATTGTTGCAGTTCGTTGAGGATTGGGCCCATTTTGAAAATGGCGTTGTCGCCACGCTCCGGTGCCGAGCCGTGGCAACTGATGCCTTGCACATCCACGCGGATTTCCATACGGCCACGCTGGCCGCGGTAGATCTGGCAGTCGGTTGGTTCGGTGCTGATCACGAACTCTGGGCGGATGTTGGATTGCTCAATAATGTACTGCCAGCACAGGCCGTCGCAGTCTTCTTCCTGCACGGTGCCGGTCACCAGCAACGTATACTGATCTTCCAGCCCCAGATCCTTGATGATTTTGCCCGCGTAAACCATGGAAGCCATGCCGCCTTCCTGATCCGATGCGCCACGGCCACCGATGATCTCGTCGTTTTCCATGCCCTGGTAAGGGTCAAAGGTCCAGTTCTTGATGTTGCCGATGCCGACGGTATCGATATGCGCGTCCATCGCGATCAGGTGTGGGCCGTGGCCGATATAGCCCAGGATGTTGCCCATCGGGTCAATCTCAACCTTGTCGAATCCGACCTTCTCCATCTCTTTCTTGATACACAGCACCACCAGCTTTTCGTCACAGCTTTCGCTCGGGATCGCTATCATGTCCCGCAGGAAGCGCGTCATCTCATCTTTGTATTGGTAGGCTTTCTCTAACACCAATTCGAAAGGAATTTGCTTTGCCATTGTATTTTTTTCTCCAATTTTTTATTCCCCCTCGCTACTGCGAGAGGTTGAGTAATCTGACGGTGGTGGTTAAACCGGATGCTTCCCTTCCCACACCACTTCGCGATAGTGCTTCACGTCGGTATCGCCTTCGGAGCTGATCAACAGCACCACCGACTGGCTATCCAGACCGAGTTTTTGCATCAGCTGCGCACGTTGCGGGCTGTGATGTACCGCAGCCAGCACGCCCAACCCCACGGCACCGGACTCGCCGGAGATAATGCGCGGGTCGTTACCCAGCGGATTACCCAACACCCGCATCCCTAACGCCGCCACGCTGTCCTGGCAGGAAATAAATTGTGTGGCACAGTTACGCAGCAGCGGCCAGCCCAAGGGGTTAGGCTCACCACAGGCCAGACCGGCCATGATGGTGGCCATATCGCCGCCCACGTTGACGATTTCCCCCTTTACCCCGGAGCGATAAACGCAGTCGGCCAGCTCGGGTTCGACAATCACCGAATGCAGCTTATCCGCACCAAACACATCCACCAGATAGCCCAACACGCCCGCGGCCATCGCCCCAACACCGGCCTGTAACAGCACATGGGTTGGGCGCTCGATCTGCATCTGCCGCATCTGTTCGGCCGCTTCGTCTGCCAGCGTGGCGTAACCCTGCATGATCCAGGTTGGGATCTTGGTATAGCCTTCCCAGGCGGTGTCCTGCACCACCTGCCAGCCACGTTCCTGAGCCGTTTTCATGGTCAGGCGCACGGTATCGTCGTAGTTCATATCGGTGACGATGCACTCGGCACCCAGATTAAGAATGTGGCCCACCCTCTCCTGTGCCGAACCTTTGGGCATATACACCACCGCATGCTGGCCCAGCTGTTGCGCCGCCCAGGCGACACCCCTGCCATGGTTGCCGTCGGTGGTGGTGGCGAAGGTCATCTTCTCGGTCGCCATGGCTTTAAACTTTTCAAAAGAAAACGCATTGATATCAATCTGGTACTTTTCACACAGCAACTGGGCAATGGCGTAAGCACCGCCGAGCATCTTGAAGGCGTTTAAGCCAAAGCGTTTGGATTCGTCTTTGACCAGGATTTTCCGCACGCCGAACAGCTGAGCGAGATCGTCCAACGCGCATAACGGCGTTGGCTGATAACCCGCAATCTTTTTATGAAACTCGCGCGCTTTCTGCGCTTGCGCCTTAGAGAACAGAGGGGAGGTTTCGCCGTTAAAATAACGGTTATCCTCTATCGCCACTTTCAATGAAAAAACCGACATAACCGCTACCTCTTCTGGTCGCATTAATCTTCACCGTGCAGGGACACCGCCCGGTATCCCTGACCAGGTAAATTTATTTAATGCGTTTTTCTGCTTCTTTCAGTAATTGATCCAACACCAGGCCCGGGTTGGAGAATTTGCGCGCCATGATCATCGCCGCGATGATATAAGGCTTCCAACTGGCTTCCTTATAGGTGGCAATACGGTACTTCTCGAATACGCTGGCACAGACTTCCCCTTCTCTGCAGGATACGTCGGTGATGTCCGCTGGCAGGCAGTGCATATAGAGCGCTTCGCCGCCTTTGGTCAGCTTCATCATCTCTTCGGTGCAGTGCCAGTTTTTGTAGTAGGCGTTTTGCGCCAGGCACTGTTGCTCCAGCGCCTTGAGGCCCGCGTGATCGTCGGCACGCAGCAGATCGGTACGCTGCTCCATGACCTTGTACGGCGCCCAGGATTTCGGATAAACGATGTCCGCACCCTGGAAGGCTTCGGCCATCGAGGTCACCTGCTGGAAGCTGCCACCGGACGCGGCGGCGTTGTTCTTCGCCACTTCGATCACGTCTGGGATCAGGTCGTAACCTTCTGGATGGGCCAGCGTCACCTTCATGCCAAAGCGGGTCATCAGGCCAATGATGCCCTGCGGCACCGACAGCGGTTTGCCATAGCTGGGTGAATAGGCCCAGGTCATGGCGATCTTCTTGCCTTTCAGGTTTTCCAGGCTGCCGAAGTGCTCCTGCAACCAGGCCAGATCCGCCATGGCCTGGGTTGGGTGATCGATATCGCACTGCAAGTTGACCAGTGCCGGGCGCTGTGGCAGCACACCCTTTTCAAACCCTTCATCCAGCGCGGCCCCCACCTCACGCATGTAGGCGTTGCCTGCCCCCAGATACATGTCGTCACGGATACCGATGGCATCCGCACAGAAGGAGATCATATTGGCCGTTTCACGCACCGTCTCCCCATGGGCGATCTGCGATTTACCTTCATCCAGATCCTGCTGCGCCAACCCCAGCAGGTTGAGCGCCGAGGCATAAGAAAAACGGGTACGCGTGGAGTTATCACGGAAAATGGAGATGCCTAAGCCACTGTTGAAAATCTTGGTGGCAATGTTTTCTGAGCGCATGGTTTTCAGCGATTCCGCCAGCTTGAGCACCAGTTCCAGCTCGTCACGGCTCTGTTCCCACGTCAGCAAAAAGTCCTTTTGATGTAAATTGGACTTTAACGCGCTTATTTCCTTAATTAACTGGTTAACTGTTCTCATCTTAGCCCCTAAATAGAGAGTGTGGTGGTGATCCGTTAAAACAAGTGCCTAACTTCGGAATAACAAATACGCTTTTTTCAGCGTCTGACTACAGGACAATCAATAAGCGTGCCAACAAGGGGAAAGTTAAGCTACGCAACATAAAACTGCGGATTATTATGATGGCGATCACATAAAATGGGGTTTTAGCAGCGGATAAAGTGAAATTTTCAGTCAGGCTATTGCCGAGGAGGGATAATTCCCTGCGGCGTAAATCGGCCATTTATAATTATCAAGCTTTCTCGCGACCCAAAATGATAGGAATTAGCGTGCAGTATCATTTTGATAATAAAATGTGATGCTAACAGCAGAATCTCTATTCTCTGTGGGATTAGCTTGATGACTATCAAATTATATCTGGCCGTAGTGTATTATCGTTTCTTTTTCAATGACGATAACGGGAGACGCGTGATGATAGCACCGGCCACTGCCCAGTCGGCTCTTATGCAGATCCAACCGACAATTTTGCGCTTTACCAAGATGCTCTCCAGCGTGTTGCTGCTGGAGGTAGAGATTGTCGATGCCAACCTGGTACGCGTGGCAGGCACTGGCCCGTATGGCAAACAATTTGGCATCAAGCTCGGCAGCAACTCCTGGTTGTTGAAATATGTGATTGATACTAAAAATGAAAAGATAGTCACCCACTCCCGTTATGACCCGGTGTGCGAAGGCTGCACCAGCAAAGATGAGTGCCAGGAAAAGGCCTTCCTCGGCATTCCTATCCTGTTCCAGGATACCTGCATCGGCGTGATCAGCCTGGTGGCCTTCACTCTGGAGCAGCAGCAAAGGTTGCGGGATAATCTGCAAGAGTTCTCGGGTTACGTGCGCAATATCTCCAACGTTTTCGTTTCTAACTTATTGGAGACACAAGGCAGCAGCGGTGGCTTAAATAAAGTGCTTTTCAGCCTGATTGAAAATATGGACCAGGGGGTGTTAATACTCAATGAAAAGAGCCAGGTGAAATTTGCCAATATGATGGCATTGAAACAGCTCAATATGCCGCAGGAAAATATTATCGGTAAAACCTTTACTATTCGCGCCCTCACCTTCCAGCAAAATTACACCAGCGGACATCTGCAACATATTCTCTCCTTCGACGATAACCAGGAGATTATGATTGGCCAGCTACACCAGGTTCAGGATCACCAATTATTTTTAATGGCCTTCCATCAGTCACATTCCTCATTTAACGAAACTCTAGTCCTGCAAGACCCGCGCATTGAGCAATTGGCGGGGGAAAGCAAGCCGATGCGCCTGCTGAAGAGTTTAATTACCCGTATTGCCCCAAGCCCCTCCAGCGTATTGGTGGTTGGGGAAAGCGGCACCGGCAAAGAAGTGGTGGCGCGGGCGATCCACCGGCTGAGCAACCGCAGCGATAAACCCTTTATCGCCATTAACTGCGCCGCCATTCCGGATCAACTGCTGGAGAGTGAACTGTTTGGTTACCTGAAGGGCGCATTTACCGGCGCTTCGGCCAATGGCAAGGTGGGGCTGATCCAGGCGGCCAATCAGGGGACGCTATTCCTGGATGAGATCGGTGATATGCCGCTAATGTTGCAGGCCAAGCTGCTGCGCACGGTGGAATCCCGTGAAGTGTTGCCGATCGGCTCCAGCAAGCCGATCCCGGTCGATATCCGCATTATCTCCGCCACCAACCAGAATCTGGAACAGTACATTGCCGAAGGCAAGTTCCGTGAAGACCTCTATTACCGCTTGAACGTTATCCCCATCACCCTGCCACCACTGCGTGAGCGCGAAGGCGATATCGAACTGCTGGTGCACTATTTCCTCAGTTTGCACACCAAGCGGATCGGCATTATTTACCCTGGCATCTCGGCAGAGGTACTCGAGCTGTTACGCCGACACCGCTGGCCAGGCAACGTGCGCGAACTGAGTAATTTGATGGAGTATCTGGTTAACGTGGTGCCGAGCGGTGAAATCATCGATACCTATCTGCTGCCGCCCAATCTGACCCGTGGGCAACATCTGGAGGCTCGCGCCAGCGTATCTACGTATAAGGCCACAGAGAGTTGCGAAAACCACGATATGGCGGGGTTGGAGAGTATGGAGAAGCTGATGATTGAGGAGGCGCTGAGCCAACATGCGAACAAGAAGGTGGTGGCGGAAAAGCTGGGGATTGGTATCGCGACGCTGTATCGCAAGATAAAGAAGTATGAGCTGTCTTCTCATTGAGGGGGGAGATTAATTATGTGCCGGGCTGGCGCGTTTAGCTGGCTAGCCCTAGACCGTCCTTGTGTTCTGCTATCAATATCTCTTTTCAAGGCGTATTAGCGCTCTTATCTCAATCTGCTAAATGCATCGCATTATTTTTGCTTCAAAAAACCTCAATTTACATATGAAAACAGCTAGACTCAATAAAACTACATATTGTAGTATTTACATCATATCGTAGTAAAATGCACGGTATGTTATGGTTGTCTTATGACATTCAGGAACCAAGACAACTATGGCGATCAGTAGCGAAGAACGTGATTTTTTCATTGCGTTGGGCAAACGCATTACCAGCCTGCGTAAAGAACGTACCATTACTCAGACCGAATTGGCTGAGCTGTTGGGCGTTTCTCAACAGACAGTGCAAGCATGGGAGGCTGGCCGCCGTCGTATCAAGGTGTCTTCACTCCCAGACGTAGCAAACATTTTTTCGGTTTCGCTAGAGGAATTGTTTGGAGCAACGACGGAGCCTTCCCTCCGCGAGCGTGTCCCGACTCCGAAGTGGCAGCAGCAGATAGAAGCGATTGCTAATTTGCCGCAGGAAAAACAGCAGATAATTTCAGAGATGTTAAGCGCCATGATTGCACAGGCGCGTAACTAACTGATAAGTAACGCGGCGATAACGGGTTACAGCCCACTACCGCCGCTCACCACAAGCAACTAAGCAGGAGTTGATTATGGCTAAGCACGATTCTAAGTCAGGTATCCCCGCAAATAAAGCCCCCAAAACAACACGCCACTACACCGTGGGCTATACGCCCAACCGGGGCATCAAGAAGCCCGCTCCTCAGCTGATTATCAAGGGTTATTGGCTGGAGGAGCTGGGGTTTTTAACCGGCCAGTCGGTCACGGTAAATGTTGAACAGGGAAGATTGGTTATTCAGGCGGAGGGCAATGTATGAACGGAACTCATAGTATACAGGCAACCACGGGTGGATTTACTCCTGAGCTAATTATCGATAGCAGGAATATTATTAAAGCGGGATTTATGCCAGGTGCGGCATTTAAAATAGAACCGTACCAGGATGGACTGATAATAACGTTAGCCTCTAATGAGGTTGAGATTAAGCGGTTATTATTGGAGGTGGATACTCACCCGAATATTGGCATGGACTGGATACGGGATAACGGCGAGCTATATCTGGCGGGGGACTGACTGACACAATGCGGCCTGACCGGGCAGCCACTGGCGATCAGCGTAATGCCCGGTCAAGTGGTGATTCGGATACAGCAGGATAATATATTAGCGTAATAACAGGTAAAAATAGCCGATAAGATCTAGAGTAGATCTTACTGGCTACTATAGAGTATTAATATATAACCAAATGACCTTTAGGCCAATTACCTACCCAACCACAAGGTATATGACCGCACTCATAGATAGAGATGAGTTTATTAAAGAACAATGGCGTCTTTAATTTTTCACTATAAAAATCCTCTATCAGATAGTGAAGAACATCCCACTCAATACATTGATGCAGGAGCATATTATCAAAGTCATTTAAATGAGTAAGTTTAGGCTTTATATCATTTTCAAAGAACAGCTTTGCCTCTTTAGCCACATCATTCCAATCTTGGAATACAGTTGTATGTTTGACTGCTAGATAGCCTGATATTTCATTAGACTCCTCCAAAGTGACATTTTCCCACTCTGGATCAGCTAAATAATTCCCAGCATCAGTTAAAGAGGTTGCTAAAACCACATCAGACATGCTGGTTTTCTTACCAAAATCTGAAAGCCAATTGATTTTTAATAACCTATCAGTCGCTAATTTAGATATTTTCATAGTTTCACCTGATTTATTCTTCCTGGAATTCTAGGGACATTTTTCCCACCGAGCAGACCATATTGGAGCCTATTCTGAATACTGCTTCTAACCGCTTGATTTACTTGATTAGCTGACAAGCCAGCAGACTCTAATGAATGTTTTAGCGCTTGGGTAAATTGAAGGTTTGTAGCACGCTGCCCATTTATTGCCCCACCACGTCTATATTGATTCACGAACTGTTCAAGAGACTTATGCGCTTCATAGTGTGGCTTACCTGACTGAGTAAATGCGTTACCTTCTAACTTAATAGCAGATCCTTCCTGGATCTATCTAGCACCACATTAAATAGCTATTATTTTTTCTTTAGCAAAACCAACAGGCCAATGCCCAGCATAATATATCTGCACAACATCTTCCCATCTAGTTCCTAGATTGAGATACTTTTCAGATACATATTGTCTAAAAGAAAAGCATATTCCATTTCTTGCCGCCTGACTAAAATCATGTGGCGAAAATATAAATTTATCTTTAGGTAACCCTTTAGTTACATTCAATACTGCTTGATTTACTTTAACTCTAAGCTCTGCAAGCTCTTTAGATGTAGTTTGACCTTTATAGAATGGGTCATCTTGAGTTGGCGAGGTCGGAAGCCACTCAGTACTAGCATAAAGGCCATTAAACTCTACATCAGATGGATTAATGAACACCTTTTCAACATCTTTAATTAAAATAACATTTTCATTCTGGACGTCAGACATCCCCATATTTGAAAAGAAACTTGCCTTCTCTATTTCTTCCAACACTTTATTGATATCAATCATATTACAATCTCACATTGGTTATGATTCCTGGCGGTAAAACTTTCCTACCTTGTTGGACTGAAGAACGAGCTGGTGATAACGTTGATTTCTGATGAGGGAGAGATTCAGCCCTTATTATTGGAGGTGAATGCTCCCCCCGCATATCCACGTGGACTGGGTACGGGATAACGGTGAACTGTATCTGGAAGGAGACTGTTTGACGCAGTGCGGCCTGACCGGCAACCGCTGGCGATCAGCAATGATATCTGGTGAGGGAGTGATTGAGCTGCGGCAGGGTGTTATATTGGTGTTACAGCAGAACTAAATAACTAGATAGAGCCTTCCTGGATCTATCTAGCATTAAATTAAATAGCTGTTTTTTTAGTGTGTAGCCGAAATTACAATAAATAGGGGACATAAGTAATATCCCCACATTAATAATTAATTATATATATGACCAATTATCATTGCTAGAATCCATTTGGCATCTGAGGAAGTCAATATCTTCAAATTGAACTAGATCTTCCTTTACCATTTTAGTCAAATCATCCTTCTTGCAATTCATATGTGTGTATATTTCATCGGTAGAAAAAACAATATATATCGACAAAGAAAAATCAGAAGATGACAGAAAAATCGAAACAACCTCATTATACCCAGGATGAAAGAAGACTTTTATAAACTCAACTTTGAATGGTAAGAATTCACGCTCTTTACTTTCACTCAAAGTGGAATATGAAGCATACAAATTAAAATCATCAAATTCATCAATATGATTAATAGAAATAAGTGGATTGGAACCATTTATATAGAAACCAACCACACCGCCACTTTCCAACTCGAAGAACCTAACATTATCAATTAAATCATCATCTTCATCACTTATTATTATAATGTTTGAGATAGTTTTACCGTAGAAGAGAAGCGATATCTTCTTTAATAAAGAATGATGATAACTCGTTAATTTCATTTAATTGCCTCTTGCAAGAATGAGGATATTCGATCTTTATGAAGGAATGTCAACATTTCATTCGTTGAGTTATTTACTAAAACCACAGCTTTACCTTTCACATATGCACTTGTGGACTCAATTGTGTTCCACGGGAATTTTGGATTAGCTAAATTACTGCCATCATTCACTATGGAAAGAATAAAGTTCCCTTCCTTGTCACCTTTTGCAACTGGGACACCTAATTTTCTTGACGTTTCATATATGTCTTGGGCATGTTTTTTCAATTTTGTTTCAAAATTGTTACTAAATTTAAAGGGACAAGGTACTAATCCAAGCGGATCGATCCACGCAAGAGGATTTTTAACATAAGCATAAGGATTCTCGCCCCCCGCCAGCCCTATCGGGTCCGGCGTCATGTAACAACTCACCGGTGGATCGTAGCATCAACTTCATCTGTAAAAACCGAAGACTTTGCATCGTAGTCCGTATGCTACCGCCCTACCTTGATGATTTCATCTGCACAAAGTTATTGTAAATCAGATGGTAATATAAATACAGAATGATAGAAAAACGTGGACTATCCGATATCAAACCAGATTGGGTATGAAATAAAGACAAGCGGCATTAGGCTAGAGACTGGCTGGCGCAGTGCGGCCTGGCCGGGTAACCGCTGGCGATCAGCGTAATGCCCGGTCAGGTGGTGATTAAAACTCAGCAGGGTAATATGTAGCGTAACAACAGATAAAAATAGCCGGGAAGATCCAAAGAGGCTCTTCCCGGCCTTTATTTACACATGTAATCTCAAGAGTTAATAATATTAACTAAGCGATGCTGGGTCAAAAACCAAGATAACACTTCCTTTCATACCACACGGCCACGCACCTGCTTTGTAAAGTGCATATATATCTTCAAGAAAGGAGTCTTTTATAAAGTTATCTAAGTATCTATTGACCGCTACTGTAGACAATACAAAAAACGCATCTTCTTTAGCTTCAGAGAAAATAAAGTCATCATGAGCGGTATTCGTTTTCTTTATTCTCTTCTTTCTAAACTCAATAAGTGATGATGCATTTTTAACCTGTAAACTTTCAAGATTACCATTAACAAAATCATAAGCCTCTTGGAACTTCTTATTTCTCCTTAAAGATTTACGACATTGTTCAATCGTATCATTCCAAACTTTATAACCCGATGGGAGGTTCTGCTCAAACGCATACTTATAAGCATCATCAACATTATTGATAACAATAACCTTCTGGCTTATAGCTTCAGACAACCCTTTAAAGAGATCATTTGTAAATGCAAATTCAATAGGTTCGATTATGTATCTTTGATCCATTACCAGCCACCTTTAGTGAAAATATTAGTCCAGACAGCATTAACCTTTCCATTTCCTAATGCACCACCTGCTTTATCCATATCAAGTGGTCTGATTGGGTAGCCATTCTCTAACCCTTTCCGAGAAATTCCTTGGATTTCTTTCACTTGATTCAAAATAGCGTCTTTAGATTGATTAAGATCTATTTTATCCAAAGCATTTTTAACTGCTTGTGTATATCCATCATGACTTCCCTGATGCCTTGCCATCGCACTAGTGCCATCATCGACTCTTCTGAGGAAGATACCGTTTCCGGCATCGTCAATATAATATTTGATCTTCTTTAATGCTGGATGGTTAGCTAATTCTTTCGGGATTATATGGTGGGCTTGATGCCCAGTCCATTTCGTAGAACGCGGCAGTCCCATTGCCTCCATCATGTTCTTACCAAGTGTGGTAGAGCATCCGGCTAAGCCTAATGGATCGACCCATGACAGCGGATTATGCACATATCCGTAAGGATTCTCGCCCCCCGCCAGCCCTATCGGGTCCGGCGTCAGATAACAGCCCGCCTCGGCCAGGTAGTAACGATACCGGTTATAAAAGAGTCCGCTCTCTTCATCTAACAACTGACCGGCGAACCTCAGCCCCGGATCCAACTGCACATTCACCGTGGCCTTGCTCAGCGCTATACCCCACAGCGATGCCGCAGGCTTGCGCCATTGTGCTTTTCCTTCAGTGTTAAAGAGCGCCAACGGTTGACCGTTGGGGGCACATACCGCATAGAGGGTAGTATAAACCCGCGCTTCGCTTTCGTCAGCCACGTCTCTACCATCAAACGGCAGTACGTTCGGCCGGGTCCATTCCTGCTGGGCCAATAGCTCCCAACCATCAAACACCCAGTGGCGAATGCGCTGTAATTGCGCGTTTTTATACTCCCTTATCTCCGCGATGCTATCACCATCCCACAGATAAAGCGTTCGCAACCCTTTCTGTTCGCAGACTTTCTCTGTCCTGCGGCCAAAGGGATCATAACGATAGTGCCACACTTCGCCATGCGGCTTTTTCAATGCTATTAACTGATTACGGCTGTCCCAGCTGTAGCGTGTTTCCTCTGGTCGGTAGCCCCCTTTATGCTGCCATCGGGCAATCATCCTGCCCGCATCATCATACTCAAAGCTACTGTCACCCGCCTGACTCAGCCTATGCCCCCGCAGGTAAACATCCTCATTCGAAACCGAGAACAGGGCCCGTGGATTGTTCACCCTTTGCTGCGTCGGATAGCCACTGGCATCGTAGTTGTAGTGCTCCTGCAACTGGTTACCCTCGCTCACCGAGACCACCTGCCGGTTAGCGTTCACCACATAGCTTAAGCGCTCAAGGTCGTCATTGGCCGCCACCAGGTTCAAAGCACGGTCATAACAGTAGCTGCGATCCAACCCCGCCAAAACAGGCTGGGGAATATCCTGCACCTCTTCCGGAGTAAATATCCGTGTCTGCCGACCTGCCCGTTGGTGGACCAATTGCCCCATCAGGTCATACTGATTACGCAGCATAAAGCCGTCGCCAGCCTTACGCTCGGTATCCTGCCCATTGTCGTTTCGCGTTACCCGCAATGCCTGTGTTTCCGCTTGCTGCGGCAGTTGCAAGGATAACCATTCGCCGACTCGGTTAGTCCGCAGCGTGGTACTCAACGCTGGCTGCATCGCTTCGTCTTCCGGCATCTCCAGGTGGCGGGTTTGCGTCTGCCGATCCGGATATTCCCGACGGATCACCCGGCCATTTTGCGTTTCACGCACCACCCGGCCCTGTAAATCATACTCAAAACTCAGTTCACTACCGGGCGCTACCACACTCAACAAACGGCCAAGGACATCATATTGGTACTGGGTTTCCCCCTCTGGGGTATGCAGAGAACATAACCGGCCCGCTGCATCGTACTGAAAACGGGTGACTTGCCCCAAGGCATCGCGTTTCTCTACGCACTGCCCGTCTTTATCGTAGACATACTGCCACTCAGTGCCTGCATAGTCCTGCTCAGTCACTACTTGGCCACTGGCGTTGAGCTGATAGCGATAGCTCTCCCCTTGCGGATTAATCACTTCAATCAGTTGTAAATGATCTGGATCGTAACGATATTGCCAGCGTTGCCCTTCCCCGTCCGTACGCGCCACCGGTAGATCGAACGGGCCATAATCCACCCGCCACTCAACCCCATTAGCATCCTGATAGTGCGTCAGGTTGCCATGGCGATCGTGGGTGAACTGCTCAAGGCTGTTGTTGGGACGATCGCTAACCGCCAACCGACGGTGATTATCATAGCGGTAGCGCCACAACGCTCCGCCAGCATGGGAAAGGCTACGCAGATCATCTCGTGTGGTGTAGCGTAGATGTAGGCCGCGGTTTTCTTCATCGAACAAGCTGCAGAGGCGATTTCGCTCATCATAGCGCGCGGTTTGCTGATTGCCCTCGCTATCGGCCACTTGTGTGATCAAGCCAAACGCATTGCGACTCAGGGTGGTGGTGGTGCCATCTGGTGCGATAAAGCGGGACGGGTTGCCCTGCTCATCGTATTCCTGCCACCAGACACGCTCCAGCGGATCGGTCATCGCCGTCAGACGTTCCAGATCGTCGTAGCTATAACGCCAGCAGGCCCCGGCCGCATCGTAAAACGCACTAACCAACCCGGTTTCTTTCAGATACTCCAGCCGGGTGACCCGGCCAGACGGTGAGGTCTGCTCAATCAGGTTGCCAAAGTTATCGTAGGTGAAGCCAGTACGGTTCCCCTGCGGATCCTCTATCGCCGTGACCTTCAGTTGCTCATTATATTCATAGCGTGTGGTTCGTCCTTGGCTGTCGCTGACCAGAGTGATCCCAGGCTGATACTGGAAGCTAACCGGGTAATATCCCCCCGCTCCGATACTGGTAATGCAGCGGCCTTGCTCATCGTACTGATAATCCACCCAGGTTTGATCATTATCATGCCAACGGCTCATTAGCCCCTGAGAATTGTAGCTGTAATACAGGTGATAGAACTGCTGGCTGTCGGTTTCGGTCAGGAAACCGTCTTCGTTTTGCTGATAACGGGCCAGGCTATCCTGCAAGCCGCCATCCACACGGATAATCTCTGCCAGATAGCCACTGGCATGCCAGCGCAGTTCTAACTCAATGCCGTCGCTGTGGGTAACCTGCAGTAAACGGCTGTTCTTATCATGGGAAAGCGTGAGAGCGTTGCCGTTATTGTCACTTTGGCGAGTGAGTAAGTAACGTCTTTGCCCTTGCTGCCTCACAGCCAAAGTAAACCACTGGCTGGTCCGGCTTCGCCTGTCGACCAGTTCCCATCCCTGTGGATGGCGATGTAAGGAGAAATCAGGATGATCGGGGTTTACGCTAACCTGGTGCCCTTTGGGCAGCGCAAAATACAATGCACTACCTTCTAGCGTGGTGACCTCAATCACGTCCTCAGTCGCATTGACCTCGACATATTGGTGGAAACTGTCGGTCCAGCCCTGCCCAAGCGCGTAGGTGTGCCCACAGCCGGGAGCCCAGGTGCGGGTAAACCACAACGGCAAGGTTTGCCCCAGCTCAATATCGGTGCGTTGTTCAACCAGGCTGCCATTGGTGACATCAATCGGGTCGCCTTTAACAAACTTTTTCCCGGCTTCGCTAAAGCGTTTTAGGCCTTTTCCTCCTTTAAACGCATTAGTAGCACAGCGGAAAGTTTTGCCAGAAGCGATCTTCGCCACCTGCCTCGCCCCCATTTTTGCGCCGCTTACTACGGCAGCACGGCCAGCTTTGGTAAACAGTTTACCAATGCCCTTCAGCATACCCCGGCTGGGGGGAACCAGGAATTCTACTGCGACCAGAATGGCCTTTTCCCACCAGGAGAATTCTTCATCTATCTCCAAATAACTGCCCTGCCCAGAGCCTACATAAACGCTGCTGGCCCCTTCCTTGATGGTGGCACCGCAGGTAACTTTATCCCCCACCCGTGCGGCGGGTTGGTCATTAATAAATACGCTCTCACTGCCCTGGGCAATTTTTGGGGGTGAACTGTGTTTGGTGCAGGCCACCATATCGACGATGGCTCTGGCGGCTTGTTTACCTTCGATATACACATTAGATGACGCAGTGGAGATAGGGCCATCCATGGAGCCCACACTATCGACAAAATCTGCCACTGCTCCGCTAGCCCGGCTGATCACCCCTCCCATCGCCATGGTGCCTGCCGTTCCTAGTGCCAGTACAGCGACAGTTGCCAACCCGCCAGTGCCTGCGATCAAAAGACCCGCAGCAGCGAAGATAGCAGCACCGATCAGCGCTCCGGTGACGGCCCCGAGTAGCGCCCCCAAAAAACTCTTGTGCTTAATCTGGTCGCCAAGACGTGCCGCAGCAGGGCCCGCTTGCGAAGTGAGAGGTGCAGGCCCGCTGGCAGCGTTCATTGCACCGACCCGGGCAATGCGCTGGATGATATCTTGTTGCATGGGTTAGGCCTCCTGCCTGTTATCCAAGGCGCTTATTCGGCGCTAAAACTCTGGATAATCTGCTGAAAATAGTCTCTTTGGCTCTCGGCCAAAGCCTTGGGCGAGGTGACGGTAAACGTCAACAACAACGCCTGTCGGACCTGCATCACCACATACTGATGCATTTCACCTTCCGGGCTTTTCCAGCGGTATTCCAGCGTCTGAGCCTGCGCACCATCCAAAGGGATCTGATTACGTGCCAGTTCTTTAAAACCCGGCAGGCTGTTCTGAAACTGCTCCAGGGTCTCGGCATAGTAGGCCTCACAGTCCAATCCAACCGGCACCGGTGTGCGGTTGATTACCAGATTGACGCCACTATCATCGGGCACCACAAACACCTGCATAGAGTCGTCGCGCCAGTTCTCTGGAATGGAAATTTTCCCTTCGTTCATTCGGTAGGTGATGTTGTTCATTCTGTTTCCTGTTAATACACGCTCAGTTCAGATCAATTCGCTTACCGTTGATCCGCACATGTGTCCCTTGAATATCAATATTGCCCGCATGGTCCAACGTAATGCTGGCAGCGGCCGTAGAAATCTTGATGCCTTCGCTGGTGGAGGAGATGAAGATGCTTTTTTTCACCTCAAGCAGGCTGCCTCCCTCAACCGCAATCTGGCGATCCTTGGTTATGGCCGTGACCTCCTTGCCTTGGATCTCTTTAAAGCGATCGTTACGCACCGACAGTACCTGATCGTGACCGATGGCTTCGGTGTGATCGTGCATAACCTGAGTCGCCCTATCGTTCAGCACCGTCGTACTCATATCCTTCTGGGCATGCATAAACAGCCCCTCACCCCCCTTGGCATCCTCGAACCGCAACTCGTTGAAGCCCTCACCCTTATGGGTCTTGGAGCGGAACGCCATCTGGGTCTTGCTGGCAGGCAGCGATCCCGGCGGGATATTGTTGGCGTGATAGGTACGCCCGGTGACGATCGGTTGGTCCGGATCCCCATGCAGGAAATCCACCACCACTTCCTGGCCGATACGTGGGATGGCCAACATCCCCCAACCCTGCCCGGCCCACGGTTGAGTCACGCGGATCCAGCACGAGCTGTTGTCGTTGCTTTTACCGTAGCGGTCCCACAGGAATTGCAGGCGGATACGGCCGAACTCATCACAGTAGATTTCTTCCCCGGCTGGGCCCACCACCATCGCGATCTGCGGGCCGTCCATCGCCGGTTTCGGCATCGGCGTCGGTCGCCAGGTTTGGGTGTGCGGCAGGAAGACGAACTGGTTGCTCAGCGTGGTGCCTTGCCCACCGGACTCCTGCTCTAGCGCCTGAGGTTGGCTGCCGCTGTGCTGAATGCTCAGCAGTTGCCACTGGTGGTTCAAATCACCACGCGGGTGGCTGGTCAGCGTAAACAGCAGGCCCGGCTGCAGGGTAAAGTCGTTACTCTGCCCATTTCCCAGATTGGCATCGTTGCGCAGGGCTTCCAGGCGGTAATGGGTAAAGGCCTTGCCGTGCTGTTCGTCTTTGAAACGCCCGGGGAAGTCGAAGTGTTCGTAGTCTGGCCGTTGGTTTTGCAGTTCGCTGGCCTGCTCATTAAAGGCCGCCGACCACTGCGGGTTTTTAAAGGTGTAATCCTTCAGCTCCACCACGGCGGTGCGCACCTGTGCGCTGCGGGTGAAAGTGGTGACGCACAGTTCCAGCGCCTGAGCGGCCACGCCCGGGTTATACGGCAGCACAGCGCCCTGCGGTAGGGTGCCTACATCATCGGTATACACCACGATGTTTTTGCCTTCGGGGTATTCGAAGTAGTAGAACATCCCCTCTTCGGCGGCCAGCCGCTGGATGAAGTCAAAATCCGATTCCTGGTACTGCACGCAGAACTCACGGGCCGGATGCGGGTTACGCAAGCCAAAGGCAAAATCGGTGATGCCGTTCTCTTTCAGCAAGGTGGTGATGATGCTTTCAATGCTCTGCTGCTGGAAGATACGCGAGTTGCGCCGCAGCGTGGTGCGCCACAGTGCCGGGCGGATCACCATGCTGTAACGAGTCTGGTGCAGGCCGGTATCGCCCTGTTCAAAGCTCGCCACCATGCCGGTGATGCTGCGTTGCAACACCCCTTCACGCTTGATCTCCAGCGTCGCATCCTCATCCAGCACCGCGGCAAAGTCGATGGCCGGATCGGCACTGGCCAGGCCCACGTTCAGCACAAACGGTGAGGAGAGCATCTCGGTCAGGCTGAAATCCACCACCACAAAGGTCTGCGGAGGCAGGTTCGCCGTGGAGAGCGTAAACTGCAACCCGCTCGGTTCCGCGCCGCCCATCAGGGCACTGGCAGCCGAGGACGCCATCGCCGTGGCACTGCCGCCGCTGGCAAAGTTCATCGGCTTCACGCCCGCAGATGAGGCCATGCCCGCGGCACTACCACTGCTGACAATGTTCATCGGCTTCACACCTGCGGATGAGGCGATGCCAGCTGCGCTCCCCCCGCTGACAATGTTCTTCGGATTGATGCCTACGGATGAGGCTATCGAACCGGCCTTTTTGGCAATATCCGCCGCCTGCGATACCACCTTGCCCGCCTTGCCGCCTACTGCGCCAGCCGCGGCTCCCACCATATCCACCACCTGATCGCCACTGACTGACGGCGTCTCCGTGGCCACAATGTTCTTCGGCTGCACGCCCCCCTTGGGGGCGTTTTTCTTGTCATCAGCAAACATATCTTTTCCTTCCTGGAGGTTAGCGGGCAGATGCTGCCTGCTGCGTGAGTTGGTGATAGCGACTGAGCAGTGCATTCCAGCGCTCGTCTATCTGCTTGAGCAGCACCGGTGAAGCCGGTTGTTGTTGTTCCACCGAAACCGCCAGCTGCCGCAGCAACTCTTCCAGCGGCGTTTCACGGTTCAGTTCACTTTGCATCTGATAAACCTGCGTTTTCAGATAGGAAAGCGTCAGGCTGCCGCGCGTTTGTTCCTGTTCAAGCAGCTTGTCCGACAGCGCCTGCAAGCGCTGCTGCACCTGGAAATAGCTGTTGTCGGCCCGCTCGCTGCCGAGTCGCGCCTGTAGCAGCCGTTGCCAACGTTGGCTTTGGGCAATCTGCTCCGGATCGGTCGGCCACAGTTGGTTGGCCAGCGCCACCGAGGCATCGGCGGTACGCAACCCGGCCAACGGAGAAAGATTTTCCAGGGTGTTCAATTGCTGGCCGTAGCCGTCCAGAGTGGGTTGGGCCAGCCACAACTGCACCGAACCTTCTGGGGTGGCGGACAACCCCGCCAATCGTTCCTGCATCGGCTTAACCTGCATCAGGTAAGCCGCACCGGCGACCACCAGGCTGCACAGCACACCGCAACCAAATCCCCAGGCCGCCGACGCGCGTTTGGTGGCCACAGGGGCAACTGGCGGTGCTGCGGCAAAACGCACCTCCACATTGGGCAGCGGTTGCTCTTTTGGCGGCGGCACGGGTTCTTCGTAGGCCGGAGGCGGTTCATTCGCGGCCGGTTTTGCTCCTGAGAACAGGGTGCGGATCGGCTCCGCTTCGGGCACCGAGAGATACACCATCGAGGGCATCTTCAGCGGTTGCGCTGGCGGCTGTTTGGCCGCTTCATGGGCGGCTTCCAGCCGTTTGGCGGTGTTCTGCATCAGGTACAGCAGGTTTTCAATGCGCGGTACGCGCTTTAGCTCGACCTGTTGCAGTTTGTCGCACAGCAGTTGCAGTGCCCGCTCGGCGCGATACACCAGGCGCAGGTCGTCAATGCCGAACTCGTGCTGGCGCAGTTGGCTACCGACGCGGGCGTTGAACCACTCCAGTATTTCCGAGCGGGCCTGGGGCTGCTCTGGCCACAGTCGCTCCCATTGGCTGACCACCATGCCCGCCAACAGCTCGCAGCTTTCGGTAAACCCGGCCAGCCCGTGCCTTTGGGTACGCGCCAGGGCGTAGTACACCGTGGTTTGCAGATCGACCCCGTTGGTACGGAACAGCGTCAACGCCAGCGACTCAATCAGCCGCCAGTTAACCTCTGGCCGCGCCGGGTGGTTGATCTTGTTGATCTCTTCACGAATGGCGCTGAACTCCGGCCAATGGCGCGGATCGCCGCCGGTCTGAATGATGATATTTTCTGAGGCTTCGCTCATGCGGACTCATCCTTAAAGCGTCTCTCTGCCAAGCGCGGCAGAGAGACGGAATAACAACGATTAATACAGCGTGTCTGGCAGGGTGAACTTGCTGAACAGACCGCCAGCGAACGGGTTGTCGGACT
The DNA here is from genome assembly GCF_046269175.1 of Serratia sp. J2. Taxonomy (NCBI): domain Bacteria; kingdom Pseudomonadati; phylum Pseudomonadota; class Gammaproteobacteria; order Enterobacterales; family Yersiniaceae; genus Serratia; species Serratia sp. J2. Next base: position 139,216 of record NZ_JBKABN010000012.1, on the reverse strand, counting down.
CATCCACATGGATGCGGTAGGTCATCTCGCCGCCGTCCACCTTGAAGCGGACATCGAACGAGTTGGTGCCGACGTTGGTCAACTCACCGGCGTTGATCAGCCGCAGCTGCGCCCAAGGGCCGCTGAAGGTGATGCTGCGCGGGGACTTGCCGTTTTCATCCGGGACCAGCGTTACCTTGCTTTCTACCCCGGCCCGCATGGAGTTAGGCCAAACCAGATGCACCATGTTGCTGCGGCCATGGGCGTAATCCAGCAACTGCCCATCCAGGTTCAGCACACTGCGGCGTTTGTTGCCGCTCAGTACCACCGGTTCGATGGCGAACTGGGTGCCCAGGCCGTTTTGTGCCGAGAAGAAGGTTTCGCGGATCTTCTGCGCCTGCGTCAGCTGTTGCAGCACGTCTGGGCGGATTAACAGTTGCCCGTCGCTGCCACTGCTCAGGTTGTTATCCACGAACGGCTTCAGGTTCTGCTGGTAGAAGCTATCCAGGGTGCCTTTCGGGCCGAAGAAGCGTTCAAACTCGCTCAGCGGCACGTCCTGCTGCGATTTAGGATCGAACGGATAACGGCCAGCCAGGTAGGTCTGATACTGTTTCACCACCGTCTCGTTCCACTCGACTTCCAACGATTGGATGGCTTCCATCATCACTACGCGCCAGGCTTGTTCGGCCAAATCCCCTACCCAGCGGTTCAGCGGTTCCGGCAGGTTTTTCGCCAACTGCTGAACCTCGAAGATCGGGTCGCTGCTGTTTTGATCCAGGCGCAGCTGTACCGCCTTCATGGCCGCTTTACCCGGTGCCGGTGAGTTTTGGATCGCCAGCAGGTAACGGTGCAGTTCGGTCAGCTTTTGGTAGACGCTTTGCAGCACGCTGCCTTTGTCACCGTTCTCCACCAGCACGCCGGTTTCTGGCGCGAACTCGCGGTTGACGCGGCCCAGCAGTTGATAATCGGATTTTTGCATCAGTTCCTGGCGTTCTTTACCCTGCAACGCGTCAGGCACCGCAGGCAACCGGGTGTTATCACTCAGCGTCTGCAAGGCACGGCGGAAAGGCTGCTCGCCGCTGATCACCTGCTCGATGGCGCTGATCGCCTGCGGCAGATCTTCAAACTCACCGACCGACAGGTTATTCATCGCCGCACGCCAGGTGGCGGTATAGTCACCGATATACTGCTCGGTCACCTGCCGCTGGATCTCTTTGCGATCCGCCTCGCTATACTCGACGTTTTTGCTGAGATTCAGCACCCAGCTGTCCATCACCGTCAGATCGACCAGTTGGTCATTCTGCTTGGTGAAGTAGTTCTGCAAACCGTTGCGCGTCAGGAACTGCGGCACCACCAGCAGGCGATCGTTGTTGGAGATAAAGATGTCGTCAAAGCTGGCCCCGATCTGATCGCGCAGGTTCAGGGCCGGAGGCAGCGCGTCCTGTGCCTTGATGCGCAGGTTCTGGTACACCCGCTGATAAATCGACAGCTTGCTCAACTCGCGCTGTGCCAGCTGGATCGGCTGGCGATAAGGGATAAAGTTCTTGACGGCAACCTGATCGCCACTTTCCCGCGCGGCACGCCAATCGGTGTGCTTGAGCGCATAGTCCAGATGGCCCATCAACTGCTGTTGCAATTCGCGCTGGCCGTTAAACTGCTGGCTCCAGCGGTCGCCCATATACTGTTCCACCAGCGCAATATTGCGGCCACTGCCGTCTTCCAGCATGCGCATCACACGCAGGATTTCGAGTTTCTCTTCGCTACCTGGAGGTGCCGCATTCAACTGCTCCAACAGGCCACTCATCAACGTCGGAACAAAGCGCTGCTGCAACAGTTGCAGATAGGTGCTTTCCACATAAGGGCCGATGTTGTTGCCTTGATACAGGCCCATGTCCGCCAGCAGGCTGTTGCGCTCATGGTAGTTGCCGTAAGCCAGCGTGGCGTCACGGATCGGGTTCAGCAACGGCAGTTGCAGATTGCCATAGCGATCGTCACCCTTCGGCGTCGGGATGGAGAGGAAGGTTTTGGCCTGGGCAAGGACCTCTTGTCCGGCACGGTAGTTGCTTTGATAGTAGTATTGCCAGCAACCCCACAGCGTCAACGCCACCACGGCCCCCACGCAGGAGAACACCATCAGGCGTTTTCTGGAGTTCCGCAGCCACAGGCCGTTTTCGCCCGCCAGATTCGGTTCCGCCAGCAATACCTGATTAAACAGCTCTTTGGTGAAGTACGGGGTCGTTTCGGCGACCGGCCAGGTTGGGAAGGCCTGCGGTGACAGGTGATACTGCACGGCGGCAGACTGGGTAAACACGTCATCCATCTGTCCGCGCTGTTGGGCAGATGTCAGGTAGATGCCGCGTAACAGCGGCTGTTGATGATCGCCGCTGTAGAGGATCCCCTCCAGCAGTTGCACCACATACTCTTGCAGGCCCTGCATCTGGCGGGTAAAGCTGAACAGTTGGCTACGTTGCCCTGCATCGACGCCGTTGAGCATCATGTCTGGCATTGCGCCGTTCAACTGGGCGATCCATTGCTGCCAGAACTGCTGCAACTCTTTGCGCCATACCTCCGGCTCGGCGGCGTTCAGGCTGAATGTCACCCCCAGCACCGCTTCGCGCTGGGCCTTATCCAGCGTCTGGTACATCGCTTCAAACCCGTACAGCAGGTCCAGTTTGGTAAACACCACGTACAGCGGCAGCTGGCTATGCAGCGCCTGACGCACATCCTGCAAACGCTGATGGAGGCTGGCAACCATGTTTTCGCGTTGAGCCTTGTTCGCCGTCAGCAGTTGATGCAGATCGACGGTGAGGATCAGGCCGTTCAGCGGCTGGCGTTTACGGTGTTCAACCAGCCAGTTCAGCAGGCTTTGCCACAGGCGGCTATTGAGCGCCGCTTTGCCCACGATGGACAGCGTTGGCTGCTCGATCAGCTCACCTGCCGGATCGATCAGCACCGCCTGTTCACCCAGCCAGCAGCGCACGCGCAGCTCACCGGCGTCTTCCACGCTGGTCAGTTCCGGGCTGGCGATTTCGGTCAGCTTGTAGCCTTCTTTGATCAGGGTGCTTTTGCCGCTGTTGCGGGTGCCAATCACCATGTACCAAGGCAGGCGATAGAGATAAGCCGGGGTATTCAGCCGCCGTTGCAACTGCTGCTTCCAGACGCCTAGATACTGGTCCTGCTGTTCGATATCGGCCAGGATCGGATCGTCGACCTGCGTTTTAGCCTGCAGCTGCAGCTTTTCCAACTGCTGTAAACGCCGCACCATTTTGAAGGTGAGCCAGCACACCGCCAGCAGCACCACCAATGCCGTCACCAACCAGCGGCTCAGCAAAGGTTCGAACGGTTGGTAATCCTTCAGCTTCCATTCCGGCCCGTAAATCCAGACCCAAATCAAGCCGATACAGGCCAACAGCGCCAGCACCACCGGCACCGAGGCTTTGATGCGTGGAATGGCCGGTCTGGCAAAATGAATAAATGAGGGCAATTTCATGCGTTAACGCTCCTGTTCCCTTCCCTGGCCATCACGGCTTGAGCTGCCGCTGCTTGTCTGTCAGCAAGGCGATCAACGCCGGTTCCCATTCGCTTAGCTGCACTTGCTGCCCCACCTGCAACAGGTTGTGGTAGTGCTGCTGTGCCAGCGCCGTCATCCCCGCTTTTTCCAGTAACTGGGCGCTGAGCAATTGCAGGTAAAAACGGTCCCTGGGTTCGGATTGCTGCGATTGCCGATCGATCATCTGTAACGCGGCTTCCAGTCCTTGCTGTTGATAGCATTGCCAAATTTCATCCTGTTCAATAGTGTTACCTCCCCCTTTGGCACCCGTTTCCTGCTGTAACCAGCTGGCAGATTCAGGGGAGAGGAATGGCGTCATATCGGTAAAATAAAGGGTGGTTAACGCCGGCATCCGCTCGATAAAGGCGCTCAGTTCGTCACGTATGGCCTGCGCAACCCCTGCATATCCCAGCCGAATAGCGATCTGCGCCGAAAGCGCGTGGCCATCCAGCCAGTAAGGTGCCAGCGCCAGGCTCTGTTCTACCTGTTGCCACAGGGCCAGATCCGCAGTGGCCACGCGCCCCAGATAATCGGCCATGCGATCGACAGAAACGGCAGCCAGCGGCGTGCGCCCATCGGCCTGTGCTATCGGTGGCGCGGTCAAGCTGCCCCACAGGGCATGGCGACGCAGGCGAAAACCAATGGCGGCCTCGGGGTGCAGTTCACACAGCAAATCCGCCATTTTCAGCAGCGTTTGCCGCCAGGCTTTATCGCTGGAGTTATCAATGCTCAGGCTGGGGCTGATCGTTCTGCCAGCAGAGGCTGATGTCGATGCCGAACCAGACTGAGGGCGTTCTTCCTCCTCAACCACCGGTTCAACGGTGCGAGTAGGCAACCGCGCGTAGCTGGCACGCAGGCTATCCACCTCTTTCGCCAGGGCCGGTTCCTCGCTGTGCCAAACCTGGGCCAGATGTGCCAGCAAACCTTGCACATCCTGGCGTTGGGCGTCCGTCGCCCGTTGGCTAAAGCTGCCGCTGGCGCTGTCAAAACGCTTGAGGATCTGCTGGGCAAAGCGGCGCTTATGCAGCGGGTTCAACGGCCAGGCACTGGTCCAGAAGTTCTGCACGTAAGCGGTCAGCAAGGAGATCGCCAGCATCAGGTCGCCCGGTTCACCGCCGTGCTGCAAGGTACGCAGCAGGTGCACCACCAAACGGAAGTCTTTGCTTTTTTGCGACAGCAGAGCCATCGCCTGCTGCTGAAGGTCATCGATATTCAGCGAGCTGTGGGTCAGCGAACCCACTTTGACCATCTGGCTGTCGATATGCTCCCATTGCGGATCGTCATCGGCCAACGCCTTGGCGGTCTGCTCGGGCGTCAGCGGTGTCAGCAATAATGCATGCCAGGGATGTTGTGACGTGCTATCCATAGTCCTCACCAGTGGCAGGCGTTACGCAGCGGTTTCAGCGCTGGCGTTAACTGCGAAATATTAAATGTCAGACGGGGTAACCCGCCGTTGGTACCGTCGATCGTCAGCGTCTGCGCCGACATCAACCGCTTGATCTCATCAATACCGGCCAGGCCCCGGCTGGATTCCAGCAAATAGCCGTTTTCACGCAGGAACCACTGCACGTTAAACCTGTCGCTATCCGCCGTTAGCGTCACCGCACCGTCTTTTTGCGGGCCGACCAAGGCGATCTGCAAACGGGTAATGTTGTCGATGCAGCTCAGCATCAGCACCGGCCGCGGTGGCGGCACACCAATCGCGGGCGTGGTCAGCACCACCTGCGGGTTGTTGCCCTGCCCTTCGCTTATCAGGAATGCCGTCGAGTGATCGCGGCGGCCTTTTTCCTGCGCCATAGCTCGCTGCCAGGCTGGCCCGGCCTGTACCTGACCTGGGTTGTCGCCGCTGGCCGCTGACAACGCGTTGTCGTAGCAGTCCAGACGCACCAGCGGCGAGCTTTCACTGCGGCAGTTCATCAGCAACGCCAACTGATGCGCATCCCCTTCGGGCTGCGACAGCGAAAGGCCGCTTAGCCACTCGGTGGCTGAATTGCTGCCGGAAAGCAGTAACGAACCGATCAATAACCACGTATTCATAGCTAACACCTGTATTTCGCCAACTTGTAACCCAGGGTGCGCGGCGTGATCCCCAGGCTGTCGGCGATGCGGTTTTTGTCATTGCCGTACAGACGCTGGCGCTGCGTCAGTACCGCGGCTTCAAACGCCTCCACCGCGCTAGACAGGTCATCTATCTTGCTGTAATCGCGTGATAGTTCTGGCGAGGTGGAAACGTCGGAGGTACTCAGCGAGACCATCAGCTCATCCAGCTGTTTTTCACGCACCTTGAACATCGAACGCAGCTGGACCAGTTGCGATCGCAGATGCTCCACCTCTTGCAGCTTGTTGAGGCGGTGCTGAAAAATCTGGCAATAGATAGAGAACATGCCGCGGCTGTCCACAAATCGATCGATCTCCTCGGCAAACACCGCTATCACCCCGCAGGCCCGCCCCTGGAAATCAAACAGCGGTACGCCATACATGCTGCAACCGTTGGGCAACGCCTCAATAAAGCCGCGAAAGCCGTCATCTTCGATGCGCACTCCGCGATTGAGCGCGTACCAGACTTCGGGCGCGCCATTACGCAGCACCCGCACCAACGGGTGATTGGTGTCTTCGATATCGGCTTCCAGCTTCACCGTGGCACGACGGTTGGCATCAGACAGGCGCAGACATTCCAACTGCCCCTCGCTGGCGTTGAACATCGCCACCATCAAGCCGTCAAACCCGTGACGATGGTGATCCAGCGTCAAAAAGCCATGGACCAAATGCTCGACCGAATCGTTTTCCAGCAGCGCCAGTAAGCATTTCAGCCGTTGCCTCATAGCGCCTCCTCGACCTGTGCGGTAAACGCATTTCCCTCCGTGGCAATGCGGATATGGCTGATTGCCGTACCTGCCGCCATTTTTTGTAACAGCAGTAGGGAAACCGGTGGCAACAACGCCCCGTCGATAATCGACTCCAGCATGCGCGCCCCGTTCTCGGCACGGGTGGCGCGCAGCAGGATCTCGTCGATTACCTCAGGCTCAATCACCACTTCGGCGTTAAAGCGCTGACGCAGCAGGTTATCCAGGCGTTTGAGCTTGCCGTGGATGATGGTTTGCAGCGTGTCTTTGCCCAGCGGCAGGTACGGCACCACTTCCATACGCGCCAACAGGGCCGGTTTGAAGAAGGCCGCCAGCTCGGGGTACAGCAATTCGCCCAGCAGTTCCGGCTGTTCGGCGTGATCGACAATGGTCTGATAACCCAGGTTAGAGGTCAGGAAGAACACCACGTTCTTGCAGTCGATGATGCGGCCTTCGCCGTCGGCCAGTTCACCCTTGTCGAACGCCTGATAGAACAGGTTGAGCACGTCGGGATGGGCTTTTTCGACTTCGTCGAGCAGCACCACCGAATAGGGTTTCTGGCGAATGGCTTCAGTCAACACGCCGCCTTCGCCATAACCCACATAGCCCGGCGGTGAGCCGATCAGGCGCGAAACGGTGTGTTTCTCCTGGAACTCGGACATGTTGATGGTGGTGAGATAGTGGCGCCCGCCGTACAACAGCTCGGAGATCTGCAATACGGTCTCGGTTTTACCGACACCGCTTGGCCCCACCAGCAGGAAAGCCCCCATTGGGCGACCCGGACGGCGCAAATCGGCCCTGGCGGTCAGCAAATGCTGATGCAGGCAGTGGATCGCGGTTTCCTGGCCTTTGATCTGTTCGCCCAGATACGTTGGCAGCTCGGTAACCACCGACAGTTCGCTCTGCGACAGGCGGTTTAACGGCACGCCGGTCCACTCGGCGATCACCGCCGCGATCTGATGTTTATCCACGTGTGGAGACACCAGGGTTTGATGCTGTTGCAGTTGTTCCAGCTCAGCGCCCAGCGCAGCCAGATTAATAGCCTGCTCTTCCGTCGCGTTTTCTTCCTGCGTCAGCAGCTCTGCCCGCAGGGCGATGATCTGCTGCACCAACTGCTGCTGGGTTTGCCAACTGGCATTCAGGTCTGCCAGTTGCTGTTCGATCTCAGCGCGCTGCTGTTGCAACACCGATAAACGCTCATCCGGCTGGCTCAGGTTGAGGCGCTGCTCACGCTCCAACATCTGGATTTCCATCGCCTGCTGGTGCAGCTGCGTTTTCAGTGCCGACACCTGGCGCGGTGCTGAAGTCAGGTTGATCGCCACCCGCGCAGCGGCGGTATCGAGCACGTCGATGGCCTTGTCCGGCAGTTGGCGGCCAGAGAGATAGCGATCGCTGAGCACCGCCGACGCCTGTAGTGCCTCGTCGTCGATCAGCACGCCATGCGCCTTCTCATAGATAGTGCGCAGGCCGCGCATGATCACCGTGGCCTCTTCAGCACTCGGCTCAGAGACTTTCACCAGTTGGAAGCGGCGCGACAGCGCAGCATCTTTCTCAAAATACTTTTTGTATTCGCTCCAGGTGGTGGCGGCGATGGTTTTCAGCTCACCGCGCGCCAACGCCGGTTTCAACAGGTTGGAGATATCCAGGCCACCCTGCTGATTGCCCGCGCCGATCAGCGTATGGGCTTCATCAATAAACAGGATGATCGGCGTGGCCGACTGGGCAACTTCCGCCATGATCCCCTTGAAGCGCTTTTCGAACTCGCCTTTGACCGCAGCACCGGCCTGTAACGCGCCGAGATCCAGCGTCATCAGTTCGCTGTTGCACAACTTTTCCGGCACCTGGCCGTCCACGATGCGCAGCGCCAGGCCTTCGATCAGGGCGCTTTTTCCTACACCAGCCTCACCCACCACGATCGGGTTGTTCTTGCGGCGGCGGCACAGGATATCGATCATCAAATCGATTTCCTCATCGCGGCACAGCACCGGATCTAACGTACCTTTACGGGCCTGCTCGGTCATATTGCTGGCATAGCGCGCCAGCAGGCTTTCACCATTGGCGGCGGCAGCGGCGGTTTTATCACCCGCTTTCGCTACCCGAGGGGCTTCTGCGGAATCGGCGGTCCAGTCAGCAAAGTTCTGGCGCAGCAGTTCGCGGTTCACCGGGGATAACAACCGGCTGGCCGCCGGTGTGAGATAACGCATAGGGCTCAGCAGTAAGGTCAACAACATCACCCCGCCGCGCAGCTGGCTGTGATCCATTTCGGCCGACGCCAATAACCAACTGTCCTGCAACCACTCCACCAGCAAAGGGGAGAAGCTGGGATAAGCCTGAGTGACCGACTGATAGCCGGAAATACGTTGATCGAGCGACTCACGCAATGCGTCAGTGTCCACGCCAGCATGATTAAGGATCACCCTGACGTCGCTTAAGGGGCTGGCGACCATCTGCATTAATACCTGCGAGACCGTCACTTCCGCTTCCTGCAGGCTGACGCAGTGAGCCGCCGCCGCCTCCAGTGCATGGCGGGCGATGGGATTAAGGCGGTTTACCAGCGTGGGCAAGTCAATTTGAATCATCTGTGCTTCCTAGCTCAATAAATTGTTTAGCTGCTGCAAAATATCCTGAGTCTGTCCATGTAACTGGATGGCATAAAACAGGTAAATCACCGTCAACAGGCCTAAGCCACCCCATAGCAGATGCTTGATGGTCAACCGTTTACTCAGGTAATAGCGCCCGCCGGTGCGGCTTTGTTTCTGGTGCAAGACGGTCGCGGGGGCTTCACCGCGCAGCTGTTGCAGTTGGTGATGCAGCCGACGGAACAGCCGTTCAAAGTCATCGCTGTTTTGCAATGTCACCTTGTAGCGGCCGCGATAACCCAGGCAGAAACACAGGTAGATGAACTCCAGCAGATCCTGATAACGTTTGGGTTCACCCATCAGGCGCTCCAGCAGGACGTACACCTTCTCGCCGCCCCAGGTTTCGTTATGGAAATGCACCAGCAAGGACTGCTGCAACCAGCCGTTTTGCGTATTCCAACCGTGCCCTAACGCCGTCTCATCGATAAAGGTACAAAGCACGTAGCGGAACGAAACTATCGCCCCTGGCTCGTAGCCTTTGGTTTGCAGGAACTGCTCAATGGCGCGGATATCCGTTACCACCTGCTGATAAAGCTGGTCTGGCAGCGGCTGGTTTTCCATGTCCTTCAAGCGCAGCACCATGCCGAGTAACGGCGTGGCGGCATCTACCATCGCATTCAGGCTCTCGCCGCGCAGCGGGAGCTGATATTGCCGATACGAAGTGACGGTTTCCGTTTCGGGCAGCGCGGGGTTATCCGTGACGGCATGCATTTTCATTAGCTGCTCCTAATCGCCCAGAACTGCATATCCAGTTCAGGGAAGTCACCCGAAACGTGGAAGGCAATCGCGTTGCTTTGCAGGACCTCTTTCCAGGTCGGGCTTTGTCGATCCAACATGAAGTAGGTGTAGCCGGAATGGTAAGGCAGTTGACGCGGTGCGGCAGAGAGCGCCACTAGCGGTACACCTGGCAGTTGCAGGCTAACCAGCTCACGGATTTTCTCCAGCGAGGTGATCTTGGTTTGCTGCACGAATTGACGCCGCAGCTGTTCCTGCGGGATCTGCGCCCGGACGGCCAGCACAAAGTCGGCGCTGCGCAACAGATCGCTGTCGTTGATCGTCCCCACTCGAATGCCGTTAGGCTGCGGATGCAGCTGTACCGAGATGGCACGCGGTGTCAGCACCGTGCTGAGCGTTTGGCGCATCGCCAGGAACAGCGGCTGGAAGCAGTCGGTCAGGTTGTCATGGTTATAGACGATGAAGCTGCCCGCCAGACGTGATTCGTCGGTAAAGGTGCGCAACTCGCCGCAGGTTTGCACCAGGTGGCTATAAAAATCCTGTGGGTGCAGCACTGCCTGATGGGACAGATGGGTGAATAGTGGCTGCATGCGGTTGAACACCTGCAGCATCATAAATTCGGCCACGTCGGCAATCCCCTGCTGGCCCGGCGAACCGATACGTTTGGCCAGCAACCGGGCGCGCTCCACCAAGGTGCCTTCCACTTCATCCATGAAGTCTTTCAACTGTACGGAAGCGTGCAGGGTGGTGCAGGTAGGAATAAATTCTTCATCCAGGATCAGCGAGCCGTCCGGGTGCTTCTCTTTGATGCGGCAGACCGGCAGCACGGAATAGGCGCTGAGATCTTCAGATCCCTGCATCAAACGCGGCGCAAGCTGGGCCAGCAGCAATTGGCTGACATCGCCGCCGTCGGTGTGCAAATCGCGCACGTCATCGGTATGTTCGGCGTAGCGGATCGCCCCAGGCAGTTGGCTGTGCGGGCTGGCAACCTCATTGATGGTGTCGTTGAGCATCGGCAACGCCAGATAGATATCGCGGCTGGCGGCATCGTTGCAGTTCAGTACGTCCAGCGGCTTGGGCGAGCAATCCTGATAAGGAATATCAAACACCGTGCCATCGGCCATGCTGCCGCTGGCGTTGGTCAAGCCGATACGCCCCAGCTTGAGCAGTTCCTGATTGATCTGCAGCGAGTGGAAGCCATAGGTGTAATTGGTCAGCGCGGTGATGCGGCGCTGCAGCTGATAATCGTTATGTCTTTGTTGCTGTTGAAAGTGTTGTGGCTTAATGAACAGGCCTTCGCGCCAGATCACCCGATTCTTGGTCGGCATGGTTATTCTTCCTCTTTCCTTAAGTCGATTTCATCCGCTTTAACGTGGATCAGCACGCCGTAGTTATGACCAACATCGCTGAGCTTGATGATTTTTTTCCATTCAGCGCGATCAACGTCGGCATAGTAGGCAATCACCCCCAGATAGTGGGTCTTCTCTTCCAGCTCAATGGCGGGTAACGGTTTATATTGGCTTGGCAGCAGGGTGTATTCCTGGTGGTCGATGTAGTTCTTACTGAGCGTTTTCTTCAATATTTCCGTGTCGAGCTGGTCGTAATCGGCCGCCAACAGTTTGGAATCGTCGCTCAGGTACACCACCGCAATCTCGGTCGGCGCGGCCTCACCTTTCTCATTGGGGTTGATGTTCGCGTCCGCCAGCAGCGTTAACCGCAGCGTAGAAGGCTGCTCGGTAACGCGCTCCGGCTTCTTGTTTTTCCATATCGTGCATCCTGACAGCATCAGCACCAGGCATAGCGCAGTCGTCAGAAAGTATCCTCTGCCACCTTTCATCGTTCGCTGTCCTTCATCCCCTGGCGCAGCGCCTGGTCATAAGCCTGTTCATACACTTCGCCAAACAGCTTTTCGAAACCCTGCTGGCGGCTGGAGGCCAATTCCTGGTAGTAGTTTTTGTACATTTCCCAGGCCCAGGCGGAGTCTTGTTCCTGGCGCTCGTTGCTGCGCATGTAATGGCTAAAGCGCGTCAGCAACCGCTCTGGGGAGAAAGCTTCCAGCATGGTGCTCAACGCCTGGGCAATCGCCTGTTGGTTGGCCTGATGGTGCAGGCGCAGATTATGCAGGCTCTCGGCCACCGCCGCCGGGGCGGAAAGGTGCACCGGGCTTTTTTGATCGGCAAACAGCAGGCTGAGGGTGGTGTCGTAATCCATATTCAGGCGCAGTGGGTTATCTTCGATTGGCCGCAAATGTTTGTCCCGCAGGCCGTGTTGGCTGCGCTGCAAGGCCAATAGCCCTTCAATGGCGGCCCTGAGCGTTTTGCCAGCTTCCTCGAGGAAGTCATTGGCCTCCTGGCTGTTGCGGATTGGCAGTTGTGCGCCAAAACCCCGCATCAGCGGCGTGATCGCCACGTGCTGCTGTTCCATCTTGCTGTCTGACGGTGCCTGCTGGCCGGAAAGAAAACTGCTGATTTGCGGCAGATCGATAAACTCCTGATCCATGGCACTGTCCTTGGTGATATCAGAAAGTGGAGAAGAGAACAGCGGATCGCGGTAGCGATCCTGTTGTAATGATTGATCGGCACCGGTGAGGGCGCTCAGAGGTTCGTGCATCGTCAGGCTCTCGGTTTCCAATACCCGCAGCGGGTCGTGACTGAAACCGTTGGCGACCGTGGCGGCGAGGCGGTTGTCCTGCTCATGGTGGGAAACCTGTGTATTGCCCCCTTCCATCATCGCTTCCAGCGGGTTGCTGTAGCTGGAGACCAGCGATTCTGGCGAAACCATCAGCGGATCGATCATATCGGCGCTCGAGCGGCTGATATGGCTCTTGATGGCCAGATTGCCTACGCTGATTTCATCACCTTGCTGGATGCGCACCAAACCGGAGTTTGCCGTCAGCATCGACTGGTTAATACTCACCGCACCGTTGAGCACCCGCAGGCAAAAGGACCCATCACGCCATTCAATGGCAAACTGTGAAGGGCTGATATTGCCGCCCTGATCTTGAATAGACCAATGATGGCTGCCGTCACTGCCAACCACCCCACCCTGTGCATTAAACAGGCTGCTGGCCGGTTTGCCACTTTCCAATCTGTCGCTATTGACGACTCGCAATGATAGCGTCGGTTGCTGTTTATCCATGATCTCTCTTCCTGAATCTTGATTGTCATTCCATAACGCTGATGGTTACGTGGGGCTGTTGCTCGGGTTCCCCGAGGAAGCTGGTCCAGCCCAGCAGGTTGTTTTGTTCTGTCCCCAGGATCATGCCGCCCACCTGCTGCTCTGCCAGACCCAGGCGTAAATCCCACGAAAACTGGTCGCGCATAATGAAAGCCACAAACATCTCTAACGGCTCGTAATTCTCCCCGTTAGGTAAAAATGACAAGAACTGTTCACGCGTCAGTTGGTTGAGGCACAACTGATATTTGCCACTGCGATCCGCTACCTGCGATCCCAGTGAGAAATTGACGCCCAGCACCGATTTCCCCTGGTATTTCTGGCCGCTGACCTTCACCCTGCCGCCCAGGCGATTCTGCTGCTCCGGGGCAATTTTGACCTTGCGCAGTTGCCAACTTTGCAGCGTCACATCCGCCAGGTTGAAACAGTGCGCCACCAGGCTGCAAATCACTTCCGGGGCACGCCCAGGGCTGGCCAGCAAGCCGGCATAAGCCAGCATTTTGCCGTGGTGGATGCGCAGTTTTTTGCGGATCGCCTCGTTACTTAATCCCACTAGCGCAAACATGCGCTGCGAGACATCATCGTTACCACCCTCGTCAAAGCAGATGTAGTAGCGGTATTTGCGCCAAATCTGATGCAGCAGCGTTAACAGCCGGTGGTTGAACACGTTGAGAAAATCCGTCAGGCGGTTTTCATTCTGGGCATCTTCCCAGGCCAACGAATCCAGGTAATAACCGGGTAACGGCGACTGGCTGCCATGCAATCCAAGGAAAGAGACTTCCAGCTCAAACTGGCCGCGAGCGGAAGTCTCCAACGCGATCACGTCACGGGTTGGAAAAGCCAGGCTGGCGGTCGATTTAAAGCGGATGGCCTCATCGGCTGGCCTGGCTGAACCCGGGGATTTTTGCCACGCTACCGCCATTTGGTTGAGCAGCTCGACCAATTGGTAAAAGTTATAACGTGACACATCCAGCACTGGCTCCGGCGCTACGCCTTCACCCGCGCTTACATCAATGCATGTTGACCCGTCTGTACCGGCCATTGGTAACATTCCTGATTATCAAGATTGATGACTTTCAAAAGGTGGAACGAGTTGACGCTGGCATACAGGGAGAAGAAGCGTGCCAACACCGTACCAAACAGGTAGAGCTCACCTTCAGAACCAAAAGCGCTTTGCTCCAGCCAGAGGGTGGTTTGCAGGCCTCTGACCGGTAAACCACGGAACAACCTGTCGATCGGCTGGGTTTCGATACGCGAAATCGCGTCCAGTTTTTTTTGCGACGACCGAGCGGATTGCCGGTTGTGTACGCTGGGAAAATCATAGGTCTGCAGGATCTGTTTTAACGAATCCTTGTCCAGTAATGACATGTAGTTCAACGACATATTGGACAACAAAGACCATTGCAGGCTGCCATCCAACACCGGATACAGCGGTACCGAAGGCCGGGTAATATTACGGAAGGTGGCAAATGACGGGCCTGCTTGCGTCCGTTGGCAGATATCACCCACGCGTAGCGCCAGCGGTAATTCGCGGTTGGTACAGGTCATGCTGACCGACACGTTTTCTTGAGACAGCGCCACCTGCGTCTCATCACTGCGCACAAAGGAGATGTAATGCTCAAAGCCCTTACGGAACAGCGAATTTCTCACCCGTAGGCGGTAATAGAGCATGTTGCGCTCCTGCGCAGGCTCCACCTGATGATGGAAACTTTCGAACGCCGGATAGCTTCTGGCCTGCCCCCGCCCGCTGCCCTTGGGATCTTTGCTTAACCAGCTCTCCACGCGATCGACCGAGAAAATCTCGTAGCGCTCAGGATGATGGTAGCTGGCACACAGCGGATATTCGGTTTGTGTGCCATCCAGGGCTATCGCCTCGCTGTCGCGTTTGAACAGATTCACCGCCGGGGTGCAGTTCAGGCGCAGGGTGGTTGGCCGTATCTTGACCTCAGGAGGCAATGGCTGGGAGAAATGCAGATTGAGGGTGAACTCGCTGGCTTTCAGATGCGCGGGGAAATCCACCACGCCAGCCACGTCAAAGAACAGGAAGCCTTCCGGGAAACAGAAATACTCCTGCAGGATACGGTAGCCAACATAGGCGTTTTTCGGATAAGGCAACAGCGCATCTTCGCGCTCAAAGCCCACCGGGTTGAAATCGAAGTCCGGCATCGGAATGGTGATGCCGTTGACCACCAGGTCGGCCCGTTCGAAATAGTGGCTGATCCAGAAATAGAGCTGGGTGCTGGTGTAACCGTCCTCACCCAGATAGAAACGCAGTTTATCGAGCCGCATTTCTTGCACGTTCAACTCTGCCTTGGCGCCAAAGTGAATGCTCAATATACCCTGTTCGTTGCTGTTGTTGACGGCGATATCCTGGATGCCCATCGGAAACAGCCAGACATCCCGACAGAGGGTGAAGCTGCACTGGGGCCCGTGTGTTTCGCTGTCGTTTTGCAACGCACCACGTTCCGCCCTTTGCGCAATCGGGACGCTCTCGATCTGGCTACCGCGCTCGATCAACGTCGCTTCAGTGAGTGCACTGCTGTTCGGCGTGTATTCGACGATGGTCATGCTGGGCACTGGCCGCAAATAGTTCGGCCACAGCATATTCAGCAGGCCGTGTGTCAACTCCGGGAACTGGTCGTCGATCTTTTCGCGCAGGTTGCCGGTCAGAAAGGCGAAGCCTTCCAACAGCCGCTCAACGTCTGGATCGGAACCCTGTTCGGATAAAAAGGCAGCAAGGTGCGGCCGTTCGATTGCGGCATCACGCCCTAGCTGCCGGAGATAATCCAGCTCATCCCTGAAGTACTTTTCGAACGACATTATGCTTCCTGGTTTAGGCAGTAACGGCGGTTGCTGTCCAATTGGATGTTGAACTCAACCACATCGCCGATATTGTCGAAATCAACGTGAGCACTGATATGGAAACTCAATAACAGTGGGTCCCCCTGATCCACCAGGGATTGAACGGCAACCTCGGAAATTCTTGGCTCGTAGCGCTCAATACACTCCTTGATGGCCTGCTCAATACTCTTACGGAAATCAGACGTGGTTGCCGTGGCATCATTGAGATCAATAACCCCCAGGCCTGCAGCACTTTGGCAGGCTCCGGGGCGCGAATTGAGGACTTCGTTCAAATGCTGCTTGATTGAGATTAATAGCTCTTGAACACGGCTATGTGAGGAAGGGCCAAAGCCCTTCCCCTGGATACGCTCAAACAAGCTGGCAGAACTTCCTCGCTCCCAATTAAGAAGCGCAGCCATTGCCTGTTATTCCTTATCCAAACGACCAACCAGCGAGAGCTCGAAACTGGCTCCCATGTATTTGAAGTGTGGACGCACCTGCATCGCCACCTGGTACCAGCCCGGATCCCCTTCGACATCCAGCACCTGGATCTGAGCAGAGCGCAGAGGACGGCGGCTGCGGACATCGGTCGGTGGGTTTTCCTGATCGGCAATGTATTGCTTGAGCCAGATGTTCAGCTCACGCTCCAGATCCTGACGCTCTTTCCACGAACCAATCTGCTCACGCTGTAGCACTTTGATGTAGTGAGCCAGACGGTTGATGATGAACATGTACGGCAGTTGGGTACCCAACTTGTAGTTGGTTTCCGCCATCCGCCCTTCATGGGTATTCGGGAATACTTTCGGCTTTTGGACCGAGTTGGCCGAGAAGAAGGCCGCGTTGTCGGTTCCTTTGCGCATGGTCAGGGTAATAAAGCCCTCTTCCGCCAGCTCAAATTCACGACGATCGGTGATCAGCACTTCGGTCGGGATCTTCGCCTGTACCTGGCCCATCGCCTCATAGAGGTGAACCGGCAGGTTGTGCACCGCACCACCGCTTTGTGGCCCGATAATGTTAGGACACCAGCGATACTTGGCGAAGCTGTCTGTCAGGCAGGCTGCCAGCAGGAATGCGGTGTTGCCCCACAGGAAGTGTTCGTGATCCTTGCTGACGTCTTCGTAGTAGTTGAAATTCTTGATCGGGTTTTCAACGGTGGAATACGGCAAACGCAGCAGGAAACGTGGCGTGGTCAGGCCCAGATAGCGGGAATCTTCCGACTCGCGCAGCGCACGCCATTTGGTGTGTGCTGGCCCTTCGAACACCGACTTCATGTCTTTGATGGCTGGCAGCTCGGTAAAGCTGTTGATACCAAAGAAGTCCGGCGCAACGCTGGAAAGGAACGGCGCATGTGCCATGGCCCCAACGGCGCTGACGTATTGCAGCAGCTTCATATCCGGGGTGCTGTTGCTGAACGCATAGTTACCGATGATGGCTGCGGTAGGTTCGCCGCCAAACTGGCCATAACCGGATGAATACACGTGCTTGTAGAAACCAGACTGGATAATTTCCGGCGAGAACTCAAAATCTTCCAGCAGCTCTTCTTTCGTCGCGTGCATGATGTTGATTTTGATGTTTTCACGGAAATCGGTGCGATCCACCAACAGCTTCAGTGAACGCCAGGAGGATTCGATTTCGCGGAATTCTTTGGCATGCAGAATTTCGTCCATCTGGGCACTGAGCTTTTTATCCAGCTCAATGATCATTCTGTCGACCAACAGCTTGTTGATCGGTTCTTCGTTGGTGCCGGTGTCCAGAATGCTGCTGATAAATGCAGCCACGCCCTGTTTGGCGACGTCATAGCCATCATTGCCCG
This sequence comes from Serratia sp. J2, assembly GCF_046269175.1. Classification (NCBI taxonomy): domain Bacteria; kingdom Pseudomonadati; phylum Pseudomonadota; class Gammaproteobacteria; order Enterobacterales; family Yersiniaceae; genus Serratia; species Serratia sp. J2. Next base: position 121,642 of record NZ_JBKABN010000012.1, on the reverse strand, counting down.
GCATCATGCGGGTCTGAGACATGATTTCGTCTAGCAGGAAAGTGGTACTGGTAGGTTCGGCAGCTAAAACCGCATTTTCTTCATGTAAAGACATACGTAAAATTCCCTCTTTCCGTCTCAATTATTTCTGATTAAGAATGTCCAGTTCCTTTAGCAACTGCTCACGCATTTCTTCATTGCCTAGGAGATCTTGCAGACGAGAACGGAAGGCAGGAATGTTGCCCAGAGGCCCTTTCAGGGCGACCAGCGCTTCCCGCAGTTCCAGAATTTTTTTCAGTTCAGGGACGTTTTTCGCCACGTTATCCGGTGAGAAATCGTCGAGGGAATTGATCGCCAATGTTACCGGCATCTCTTCTTTCCCTTCGCCTTCCAGGTGATTGGGTACAGTGAACGAAAGGTTGATATTGGCTTCGTTCATCACCGCGTTAAAGTTGTTCTTGCTGACGGAAACGACCTGACGTTCTTCAATCGGAGTATCTTCACGAACCCCCTTGAGATCGCCAACAACCATCAGGTTCAGTGGCAGTTCGATTTCAGTGGTTTGATCGCCCGTGTTAGGAACATACTTAATGTTGATCCTTTCCTTGGGGGCAACACTGCTTTGATTATTCTTACTCATCACTCGTCCTTTTAGTCACAATAAGGGAATACCAGCTAATGTTTGTTGAATGAGCACCGGAAAATGACATTCAGATATCATCCATGCTAATAGAGTCATCGCCATCTATTCAGATAGTAAATCTATCACCGTAAACCTAAATACCTTCCTCCTATGCCGTGCCGAAGTCTGCGAATAATCCGGTTTTACGCGCAAAGTTGGGAATCCTCCTATATTTCACGAGACTCTGAGAATTATCCCAAATAATGACAAAACCCCGAACACGGGATTGCTGCCCACGGCAAAAACTGGACATTTCCTGCATTAGCATAGCTTCACTGAATGTATCGTCCCCGATCTGACTGGTAAAAGTCCATAAATTTTTCTTTACTAAGCTTCCTAATAATTTATCTCCTGGCGAGAGCAACTTTCGGCTTATGATCATAAAAAATAATTTTATAAAATTTAATTAACTCAATAAAAACATATAGTTATGAAATAATATAATTTTAATAATTATGTTTAACCCACAAACCATAACCTACATCAATATCTAATCCAGCATAAAACACCAATAATACAAATATTATAATCATTTATACCATTAAGGATACCAATAAACCTTGCAAATTTGTGAGTGGCTTGGCACTAGGGAAAGACCCGATTATAGTGATGGCCGAAGTGAGAAGTGGGGCAAGTCACATTCGAGGTCGATTATTATCGGCGAGGGGTGTGACTAGCATTGAGTTATTACTAAGCTTATCTAACAAGGATCTTTAAGATGCCAACTCCAGCTTATATCTCTATCACAGGGAAAACCCAGGGTAATATTACCGCCAGCGCATTTACCGCTGAATCTGTCGGTAACATCTTTGTTCAAGGCCACGAAGACCAAATGCTGGTTCAGGAATTTGAACATATTGTTACCGTACCAACCGATCCGCAGTCTGGCCAGCCGTCAGGGCAGCGTGCACATAAGCCATTCCGCTTCACCGTGGCTTATAACAAAGCTGTTCCATTGCTGTATAACGCATTGGCCTCTGGCGAAATGCTGCCAACGGTTGAATTGAAATGGTACCGCACCTCGATCGAAGGTAAACAAGAGCACTTCTTTACCACCAAACTGGAAGATGCCACCATCATCGATATCGACTGCAAAATGCCACACTGCCAGGATCCAACCAAGGCTGAGTTCACTCAGTTGGTTCGCGTTTCACTGGCATACCGTAAAATCACTTGGGAACACACCACCGCCGGGACTTCGGGTTCTGACGACTGGCGTGCCCCAATCGAAGCCTAAGGCCAGCCTTAGCTTCGCCCAAGCAGCCAATCGAGAGATTGGCTGTTTTTATTTGCGCCTACCACCAAGCTCAATGGCCAGCGGCTAGCCGTCAATCAGCTTGCCTCTGACAATGACTTTACCCGGTTTAATATCGTGATCGACGGCCCGACGGATAGCCAAACCTAACGCCTGCCAGGCGATTTCATGCAGATCGTGGGAAATACAGGGGAAATTAAACCCGTAAATCGCCGCATTGGAAACTTCATCAATACCAAACAGCGAGACATCTTTCATCAGCGCCAAACGATGATCGACACAGGATTTGATGATGCCTAGCGAGATCTGGTTATTGCAGCCGACAAAATAGTCTGGCGGCGGCTGGCGATCGAGATACTCGTTAGTCACGCGCAGGGCGGCATCCATATAGAAATCCGCATGAATAATCTCCAGGCTCGCCACCTTGCCTTGCAGCGCAGCAATCAGCCCGGTAACCCGCTCTTTGGCCACGTTGGAATCCTCTGGCCCGGAAACCACCACCACCTTTTGGCTGTTCTGCTCCAGCAGATAACGCCCCGCCTGTAAACCACAGTCCAGATTGTCGATATACACACCGCTGCAAAACGCCCCATCCAGTTCCCGATCGACCAGCACCACCGGGATGCCGAGTCTTTCCAGGTTTTTCAGGTAGCCGGGCGTGTAGTTTCGGTCCGATGAAATCACCGATAAAATGATGGCGTCCACGTTGTAGCCAATCAGTTTATCGATAATGCGGTTTTCATTCTCCTGCGACTCATAAGAGTCAAACACCAGCGTATCGTAGCCCGCTTTCTGCGCCTCCAGCGTCATCAGCCGGGTGAGTGCGCCAAAAAACGGGTTGGCCATATCAGGGTTGACGATGCCGATCGTTTTGCTTGCTTTAGCCCGCAGATTGCGTGCGGCCGTGTTCATCACATACCCCAGACTCTCCGCCGTCTTGAGGATGCGATCGAGCGTATCGGGGTGGACTTTATCCGGCTGGGAGAAGGCGCGGGATACGGTAATTTTGCTGACATTTGCAAGCGCTGCGACGCTCTCTAGCGTCGCTTTCAGTGGTCGATCGGCCGCCAAGTGTGACTCCTGGTTGGAACATATCATTTTGTATCATGACAAGGTGATCAAGGATTATCACCTCTTATGTAAATACTCTCATCACCGCAGCATCAACCGACGCGCCGGACGTTGGGATCGGTAAAAACATCCAGATCATCACGGCTTTGCGACGAGAACTCAGAAACCACCGCGCCAAGCTTGCCTGCCTGGAACCAGTGTCTGGTATTAGGCTTGATTGTATATTGTTCTCCCGCGCGCAACAAAATATAACGCTGGCAGGTATACCACTGTTCGAACCCGGCTGGAGGTTGACAGGCTGGGGTCCCCCGCTCGGTGTTCAAGGTCAGGGCATCATCATCCACAAACAGATAGACCTCCCCCCAGCGGCAGCGGAACGTTTCCTGTTTGCCCGGCGTATCATCAAACGGCGGATGGAGATGCTCCGGACAGGTCTGGTGTGGAAACAACACCAGCTCCTTGGCACAGTAGCGCGGGGTGTTAATGTAAGTGAGTAGCTGTAACCCCGAGCGCGGGTAATCGGCCAGGCCGAAATCCGTCAGCTCGATCTCCTGTTTTTCCACGTCGGTCAACCGTATGCCACAGTCTGCAAGCAAGGTTTGGGTTCTTTCTAACGCATCGATAGGTCGCTGCATGATGTCCTCGTTAACGTTAATGATATCGATACCATCATAATTAACATCACATGCCAATAAATGTGATCTTAACGACTATTTCACCTCATTAAACCAACAAATTTTAACACAAAAGCAAAAAACACAACCAACATCACACATTTTTAGCCCGCTCGCGCTTACTATCCTGATCATTGAAATGATATCGATACCATAAAAATGATACGAAAGGATGATAACCATGCAAGCATTAGTGCTAGAAAAACCCGGTAAAATCAGCATCCAGGATTGTCAGTTTGATGAAGTCCTTGGCGAAAACGATGTACAGGTCAAGATCCATTCCGTCGGTATTTGCGGCAGCGATGTGCATTACTATCAGCATGGCCGCATTGGACCGTTCGTGGTTAACGCCCCGATGGTGCTAGGCCATGAAGCTGCCGGCGTCGTCATGGCGGTTGGCAAAAACGTTCGCCACCTGCAGGTTGGCGATCGGGTTTGCATGGAGCCTGGCATTCCCGATCTGCAATCACAGCAATCCCGTGCAGGGATCTACAACCTGGATCCAGCCGTTCGCTTCTGGGCCACGCCGCCGATCCACGGCTGCCTGAGAGAGAGCGTCATCCACCCTGCCGCCTTCACCTTTAAACTGCCGGATAACGTCAGCTTTGCCGAGGGTGCCATGGTTGAACCCTTGGCTATCGGGATGCACGCCGCCACCAAGGCCGCGATCAAGCCGGGTGATATCGCGCTGGTGATTGGCGCTGGCCCCATCGGCGTGGTGACCGCCCTGGCGGCGTTGGCCGGTGGCTGCTCAGATGTGATTATCTGCGATCTGTTTGAAGAGAAACTGCAGGTGGCCGCCAATTATGAGGGGCTGCACGCGGTCAATATCAAAACCGGCAACCTGGCGCAAAAGGTCGCCGAGTTGACCAGCGGCAACGGCGTCGACATCGTGTTCGAATGCAGCGGGGCCAAACCGGCCATCGGCGGCGTCAGCGAGCATATTGCTCCCGGTGGCACCGCAGTGCTGGTCGGCATGCCGATCGATGCAGCCCCCATGGACATCGTGGCCGCCCAGGCCAAAGAGGTCACCTTCAAGACCATTTTCCGTTACGCCAATATGTATCCACGCACCCTGCGCCTGCTCAGCTCCGGCAAGTTGCGGGTCCAGCCGCTGATCTCGCAAAGCTTCAAGTTCAAAGACAGCGTGGCCGCCTTTGAACGCGCGGCGGCGGGTCATCCAACCGACATCAAAATCATGTTGGAAATGGAGTAACCCATGGCGCTCTATGCAGGCATCGACTGTGGTACACAAGGCACCAAGGTGGTGATTGTCGATGGCACATCCGGCACCATCGTGGGCCAAGGCAGCGCGCCGCATGAGATGATCAGCGACTCTTCCGGCCGCCGGGAACAGTTGACCGTGTGGTGGATTGAGGCATTGTTGCTGGCGTTTCGTCAGGCGATCGACAGCGCCAGCATTGACCCAGCGGCCATTGTCGCCCTGTCGGTTTCCGGGCAGCAGCACGGTTTCGTTGCTTTGGATGAACAAGGCGACGTGCTACACGCGGTGAAACTATGGTGCGACACCTCCACACAGCGGGAAAACGACGTTCTGCTGGCGGGCCTGGGTGGCATCAAAGGTTCCTTGCAGAAGCTGGGGCTGATGGTGGCGGCGGGCTATACCGCGTCCAAGATCCTGTGGTTCAAGCAACAACATCCACAGCTGTGGGCACGGTTGAAAACGGTACTGTTACCGCATGACTATCTTAACTTCTGGCTGACCGGAGAGCGGGTCGCGGAATTTGGCGATGCCTCCGGCAGCGGGCTGTTTGACATTCGTCAGCGCTGCTGGGATCGCGATGCCGTAGCGCTGATCGACGATAGCGGCCTGCTGTGGAACGCCCTGCCTCGCCTGATCAACGCCGAGGAAAGCGTTGGCTACTTGCGCCCGGAAGTCGCAGACCTGCTGGGTCTGCAGCCCAATGTCCGGGTGGCCAGCGGCGGCGGCGACAACATGATGGCGGCAATCGGCACCGGTAACATTCGCCCCGGTATCGTGACCATGAGTCTCGGCACCTCCGGGACGCTGTTTGCCTATGCCGATCGGCCGGTGGTCAGCCATTCTGAAGCGATTGCCGGTTTCTGCTCCAGCAGCAACGGCTGGCTGCCGCTGATTTGCACCATGAACGTCACCTCTGCCAGCACCTCGGTACAGCGCCTGTTACAGCAGGACGTGGCCGGATTCAATCAGGCCCTTGCCGCCACCGAGCCTGGAGCGGCGGGTGTGATGATGCTGCCATTCTTCAACGGCGAGCGCGTTCCACCACTGCCCGCAGCCAAGGCCAGCCTGCATAACCTGGACAGTGACAACTTTACCGGAGCCAACCTGTGCCGGGCCGTAGTAGAAAGCGCTACCTATGGCCTGCGTTACGGCCTCGACCTGTTCCAGCAGCAAGGTATTTCCACCAGCGAAATTCGCCTCACCGGCGGTGGCGCTCGCAGCGCCTGCTGGCGGCAGATCGTTGCCGACGTGATGAACTGCCCGGTGGTGTGTCTGGCAGAAAAGGAAACCGCTGCGTTGGGTGCCGCCATTCAAGCTATGTGGTGTGACAACCTTGTGGCCCAACCCGACCTGTTGGCCTCAGAAGAGTTAACCAGGCTATGCCAGCGTTTTGTCCGGCTGGATGAAGAGACCCGCGTGATGCCGGATCCGCAGCGCCAGCGGCAATATGCCGATCTGTATGCCGGTTACCTGAACCTACTGCAAAAAGAGTATCCCGAGGTGAAGCTATGACACGCGATCCCCAGACCCAAGCCCCGGCCTACTTGCTGGAAGTCACCGGCGTGAGGAAGTCGTTTGGCTCCGTCGTCGCACTGAAAAACGCCGAATTCTGCCTGCGCAAAGGGTCGATCCACGCGCTGTGCGGCGGCAACGGTGCCGGGAAATCCACCTTTCTCAGCATCCTGATGGGCTTTATCCAGCCCGACAGCGGCGATATTTTCGTCAATGGCCAACGTTGTGAATTTGCTCATCCAAAAGAGGCGCTGGCGGCAGGCATCGCCATCGTGCAACAAGAGCTGAGCGCCATCCCCGATCTGACGGTGGCCGAAAACATCTGGCTGGGGCGCGAACCCCGCCGCCTGGGGTTTGTGGATTTCAAAACCATGAACCAGCAGACCGCTGCGCTGTTGCAGGACCTGCATTTTGCCCTGTCGCCGACGGAAAAAATGCGCAACCTCAGCGTGGCGGAACAGCAACTGGTGGAGATCGCCAAGGCCCTCTCCCACTCAGACGCCGACATCATCATCATGGATGAACCCACGTCGGCCATCGGCGAGGAGGACGTGCAGAAAATCTTCCAGGCGATCACCCGTTTGGCCGCCAAGGGCAAAGGCATCATTTATGTCTCGCACCGTCTGTCCGAGATCTTCCAGATTGCCGACAGCTACACCATTTTTCGCGACGGTAGCTATATCCATGAAGGGTTGTTGCAAGATATCACCCGCGAGCAACTGATCGAGCACATCATTGGCGGCGAGTTCGAAAGCGAGTTTGCCAAGTTCAATCAGCCCGGCGATGAAGTGATGATGGAGGTGCAGCACCTGTGCTGGGGCAACAAGATCCGCGACATCAGCCTGACGTTAAAACGCGGCGAGATCCTGGGGATTTACGGGCTGGTAGGGTCCGGGCGCAGTGAGTTCCTCGATCTGATCTTTGGCATTCAGCACGCGGACAGCGGCACCATCCAGATCGGCGATCGTCAGCTCGCCAAACATTCACCACAAGAATCAATCAACAGCGGCCTGGCCTACGTGACGGAAGATCGCAAGGATACCGGCCTGGTGCTGTGCCGCTCGGTTAAAGAAAATATCAACGTAGCTTCGCTGGGTGCCATCAGCCAACTGGGCATGATTAACCCAGGCCAGGAACAGCAGCGTGCCAACGATATGATCCAGCGCTTCAACATCAAAACCCCCGATGCCGACCACATCGTCGGCAACCTGAGCGGCGGCAACCAGCAGAAGGTGGTATTGGGGCGTTGGGCCTTGCTCGATCCGCAAATCATGCTGCTCGATGAGCCGACGCGCGGCATTGACGTGGGGGCCAAAAAAGAGATCTACCGCTTTATGTCCGAATTCGCGCTGAAGGATAAAGCGATCATCATGGTGTCTTCCGAGCTGTCAGAAATTATCGGTATGAGCGACCGCATTCTGGTGTTTCGTAACGGCATGCTCGCCGGTGAATTATCGACTAAAAACGCCACGCAGGCGGAACTAATGAAACTGGCCGTATAGCCAGGCAATCAACTCATTATTTTAAAGAGAACTTACTATGAATGGCACCCACTCATTAACGCCCGGGTTAGCTTTTTTTACGCAAAATAAACGACATCTGCACAAATACGGCATTATTATCGCCTTCTTCGTGTTGTGTCTGATCGTCACGGTGATTGGCGAAGTTCAGGTGGCGCAAGGTGCCTGGAGCAGCAATTACTTCTTAAGCGACGAGAACATGCTGATCGTTCTGCGCCAGATCTCGATTAACGGCATTCTGGCCATCGGCATGACCTTTGTGATTATTACCGCCGGGGTCGATCTTTCCGTGGGCTCGGTATTGGCGCTGAGCGGCATCGTTGCCGCCCGCTTTGCCACCACCAACAGCGGGCTGTCTATCGGCGATACCGCGCACGCCGTGATGGTGCCGCTGATTGTCGCCCTGGGCATCGGTATCGTCTGCGGGCTGATCAACGGCACCATTCTGGCCCGCTACCGCTTGCAGCCCTTCATCGTCACCATGGGGATGCTTTCCGCCGCCCGTGGCCTGGCGCTGCTGACGACCGACGGTAACCCGGTTTCCCAACTCAACAACGATTTCCGCTGGTTAGGCAATGGCTATGTGCTGGGCATCCCGGTGCCGGTGATTATTTTCACCGCCCTGTTTGTGCTCGCCTGGATCCTGCTCAATAAGACCATCTTCGGCCGCCATGTGTATGCCGTGGGGGGCAACCAGAAGAGCGCCCGCACCTCCGGCATCAGCGTGATCCAAATCAAGGTATTGGTCTACACCCTGTGTGCTGCCCTGGCGGGCATCGCCGGTTTGATCCTGACGGCCCGTACCGGCTCCGCACAAACCAACGCCGGTAGCGCCTACGAGCTGGACGCCATTGCCGCCGTGGTCATTGGCGGCACCAGCATGGCCGGCGGCGTCGGCACCTTGGTTGGCACCCTGTTCGGCGTATTGATTATCGGCGTGATGAATAACGGCCTTGATTTGCTCGGTGTGCAGTCCTATTACCAGCAGATCATCAAGGGCGCATTGATTGTTGTCGCCGTGTTGCTCGACCCGTCACGCAAACAACAGCGTGACTAACTTACCTCATAACAACAAAACCCTATAACCAGGAGTCACCATGAACAAGATGACCAAAATTGCGTTGCTCACCTCCGGCCTGCTGCTGGGGACCTCAACGCTGGCCCAGGCCGCCCCGGTGAAAATCGCCGTGCTGATGTACGGCATGAAGGCCGAGTTTGTCCAACTGATGGAAAAGGCGGCGAAAGAGCATCCTGAGGTTAAAAACGGCAACGTGCAGCTCACCGTTTACGATGGCCGCTATGACCCGATGGTGCAGAACAATCAGGCAGAAACCGCCATTCAGACCAAGACTGATGCCATCATCATTAACCCGATGGATTACGAGGCCAACATCGATGTAGTGACCATGGCCAACAAGGCCAAGATCCCGGTGGTAGTCACCAACGCCCGTTTGAATACCGACCAGATGACCTCTGAAGTGGTCTCTGACGACGTGCTGGGCGGGTATCTGGAAGCCAAAGCGGTGCTGCAAAAAATGAACTGCCAGGGCAACGTGGTGATTATCGAAGGGCCAAAAGGCGGCAGCGGCGAGATCCAGCGCGGACAAGGCAACGACAAGGCTATTGCCGAATGTGGCCCAGGCAAAATCAAGGTGCTGGAGCGCAAGACGGCCAACTGGTCACGTGCCGAGGCACTGCCGCTGATGGAAAACTGGTTGCAGAAACACCGTGGCCAGATTAACGGCGTCATCGCGCAAAACGACGAAATGGCCTTGGGAGCGATTGAAGCCATCAAGGGTGCCAATCTGAACGTGAAAGATTTTGCGATTGCCGGGGTCGACGGCGTCTCCGATGCCATTCGTGCCGTACAGGCCGGTGAGATGGTGTCGATTCTGCAAGATGCCCATGCCCAGATGCAGGGTTCTATCGATGTAGCGCTGCGCGCGGTAAAAGGCGACAGCTATCAGCCACAGTCGGATATCTGGAAGCAGTATGCAGGCCAGATGCAGTGGGATAACGGCACGGCTAAACGCTACTCGGTGCCATGGACCGTGGTGACCACCGAAAACGCCGCCCAACTGCTGGATGCGCGTAAGTAAGTATCCCTAAACCTTTGAACTAGTCTATTAATCTCCCCCTCACCCCAACCCTCTCCCACAGGGAGAGGGAGCTGCATAGAGTGCGAAGTTAGACCATACAGCGTCGGAAACTTGGGAGTAATAAAAAGATCAAAGACTGGGCATTACACCGAAAAATCAACGAACTCGATCCCTACAGGGAGAGGGAGCTGCGTGGAGTGCGAAGTTAGACCATACAGCTTCGGAAAGTTGGGAGTAATAAAAAGACCAAAGTCCGGGCATTACACTGAAAAAATCAACGAACTCGATCCCCACAGGGAGAGGGAGCTGCATAGAGTGCGAAGTTAGCCCGTACAGCTTCGAAAAGTTGGGAGTAATAAAAAGACCAAAGAAAGACCAAAGACTGGGCATTACACCGAAAAATCAACGAACTCGATCCCTACAGGGAGAGGGAGCTGCGTGGAGCACGAAGTTAGCCCGTACAGCTTCGGAAAGTTGGGAGTAATAAAAAGACCAAAGACAGGACGTTACGCCGCTCAATTCACCGAAATCCCCCACTTTTTCATCCGCGATAGCAGCGTTGTCCGTTTTAGCCCAAGGCGCTGTGCGGCCCCTCGTGGCCCGGCGACTACGCCGTTGGTTTCTCTCAGCACACGTAGCACCCGTTGGCGCTCATCCTCCTCCGGCGACACCGTTTCCATGGCTGGCGCCGAGAGCACCACTGCGGGTTGCGAATACTGCAATTCAGGTAGCGGCAGCTCGAGCACCGAGCCACGCGTCAACAATACCGCCCGCTCAATCACGTTCTCCAGTTCACGCACGTTGCCTGGCCATGGCATCTGGCTTAATAACCGCAGCGTTTGCGCCGGGATACTGTCGATGGTGCGTTTCATGCGGCGAGCAATTTTATGGGTCAGGAACTTCACCAACTGGGGGATATCCTCAGGCCGTTCGCGCAGCGGTGGAATGACGATAGGAAACACGTTCAGGCGATAGAACAGATCGCTGCGAAACTCACGATCGGCCACCATCTGTTGCAAATCCCGGTTGGTAGCGGCGATCAGACGGATATCAACAGAGATCGGTTTGTTGCCACCGACTCGCTCAAACTCCCGCTCCTGTAACACCCGCAGCAGCTTGGGTTGCAGCTCAATGGGGATCTCCCCCACTTCATCCAGGAACAGTGTCCCCTTCTCCGCCAGCTCAAAGCGGCCCATGCGTTGCGTGGAAGCCCCGGTAAACGAGCCTTTTTCATGGCCAAACAGGTCGCTTTCCAACAAACCCGCAGGCATTACCGCACAGTTCATTTTCACCATGCGCTGGTCACGCCGTTCGCTCAGGTTATGGATCGCTCGTGCTATCAGCTCCTTGCCGGTGCCCGTTTCCCCGAGGATCAGCACCGAACAGTCGCTTTTAGCCACGATTTCGACCTGTTTGAGTACCGAAGACATCCCCGCGCTGCGCCCAACAATCTCGCTCAGATCGGGATGATTGACGTTGATCTGCTCGGTCAGATACAGGTTCTCATGCACCAGACTCTCTTTAAGCCGGTTGATCTCCTGGCAGGCCAGCGCGTTATCCACCGCGATAGCAATACGTTCTGCAATCTGTTGCAGCACCCGCAAGTTGGCCGCGTTGAAGCCATCCGCCTGGCATTGCGCCAGCTTCAGCACGCCCAGCTTCTTTTGGCCGAATATCAGTGGCAATACGCACAATGCCTCGATCCTGCCCTGTGATATATCAAACAGCCGACGTTCATAGCCGGAAAGCTGCTCGGCATTTTTCAGGTTCAACAGCAGCATTTCGCCGCTGCTCATCACCCGTTCGGTTAAGGTGCCTGCCAGCGCCACGTTGTACTGCTGGCGTTCGGCGACGTTATTGTTCAGATAGTGGGTAGAGTAGATGGTGAGCTGCTCGGCGTGATCACTGCGTAACACGATGCTGATGGCGTCACTGTTGAAAAAGTGGTGAATTTTTTCCGAGATCTCCCCCATTACGTCATCCAGATCCAGCTTTGACAGCACCGCATTGGTGACATCCACCAAGATGCGATAGTCATCCAGCTCATGACGCAGTTGGTGCTGTAGCCCTTGCGCGTTTTCCAGCAAAACAATCTGCTGCGTGGCCAGCGCCACCAGCTCCATCAGCGTTTGCAACTGCACCAGGCTGGCATCGCTGAACGGCTCGTTTCCGCTACGCAGTAATTCACAGCCACCGAGCGGCCGACCGCCCGCATGTAGCGGCATCAAACAGTATTGGTTGAAGGGCGGATGCAACTTCAGGGCGCGGATTTGCGGATAGCGATCGTGCAGCTCATCGGCCTGCCAGCGTTGGGGTAACGAGCTGTGTTGGAAGCGGCTCACCGGGCCATTCGCCAGCAGCGTTTCGTCCTGATAGTTTACCGGCTGCTGGGCGTGATCCAGCCCGTGAAAACTCACCCGTTCGCTATGAGGATCAAATAGCACCAACGCGACGCTGTCGGCCAGTTGCAAGCGCCGCAACACCTGACGCAATTGCAGTAACAGATCGATGAAATTATGCTGCCCGAGCAGCATGCGGGTAATTTCGAGCAGGTCTTGTTGTTCTAAGCGTACAGTCGACATGGTTTATCACTTGTCTGAGTCACGAAGATTATTGCCAGCGAACATCCTCACAAAGAGTAAGGTTTGTTAATGGTAATTTCTCCCGACCGGATCAACAAAACACCGCAACAGGAATATCATTTGCCGGGGATAGCACAATTTATCGCCGTTCCTGGTCACCTTCGCCTGCCAGGAACAGCGCGACGTCCTGCTCCACTTCTCCCATAGCTTGCAGCGCCGACAAGGTTTCCTGTGCTTCGTGCTCATCCAGGCGGCTCATGGCAAAGCCTACATGGATCAGCACCCAGCTACCGATTAGCGCTTCTGGCGCTTCATCGTCCTGACACACCAGGGCAATATTCACTTCTCGTTGCACACCGCAGACGTCGACCCAGGCGTGCTGGGGTTGGTTTTCGTCCAGCGCCACAACCTTACCGGGAATGCCTATACACATGCTTTTTCCTCTTGGTTATTCAATTTCCAGGCGCTTGAGTTGCAAGCCGTCATCCGCCTGCACCCGTAGGTTGCGCCCGCCGCATTGCGGGCAGATCAACACCTGGGGAACCAGCAGTTGCATCTCCGCCCGGCAGTCGTGACACCAGCACTGGGCCTGTTGTTCGAGCAGATGTAACTCACAGCCTTCGGCCAAGGTGCCGCGACAAACCATGTCGAAGCAGAACCGTAGGGACTCCGCCTCCACGCAGGAAAATGCGCCAATCTCAAACCAGACGGCGGTAATACGCCGGGCATGATTTTGCCGGGCGTGTTGCTGCATGATTTCCATCGCATGATGGCACAGGGTTATTTCATGCATCTGTCCTCCGTTGTTCGGCGATGAATGGCCGAAGCTTCAGCTAGTGCAATTACGGTGCCAAGGTGATCCCATGGCCCTCTCCCCAAGGAGAGGGGACCGATCGAATTGGGCTGAAAGTATAGTGATCCTTCATAAACACCGGCTGACTCACCTTTGCTAAAGGGGGCGATCGAGGTTGCTGATATGACAGCCCTTCTCCCAACAGAGTAGGGACTATCAGCCCCCTCTCCCTGTGGGAGAGGGGACCGATCGAGTTGGGCTGAAAGTATAGTGATCCTTCATAAACACCGGCTGACTCACCTTTGCTAAAGGGAGCGATCGAGGTTGCTGATATGACAGCCCTTCTCCCAACAGAGTAGGGGCTATCAGCTCCCTCTCCCTGTGGGAGAGGGCTGGGGTGAGGGCCAAACCGTCATTTTTGCTATCGATTTCGACAAAAATGACGAAGTGACGACGCCAACCCGGGCTGAATGTGACGAATATCCCCTCCCGCGTCGTCGTTTATGCCAATCAGCCGTTCATATGCGGCCAATAAAAACACAACCATTTGTTTTATATATATTTATTACGTTTGGCACGTTTTATGTATAGCTAACGGCAGCACAGACTCAAAGGCTCGCCGCCTGGGGTTTAACGATGGAAGGTAACCAGGAGTGACTGATGAACAGGTTTATCATGGCCGATCCGCAAAAATGCATCGGCTGCCGCACTTGTGAGATCGCCTGCGTAGTGGCACATAGCCAAAACCAGGATGTCTCGGCGCTGGATGCCGCCAACTTCACGCCTCGCCTGCATCTGCTGAAAGGCGGCAATATCAGCACCGTGGTGCTGTGTCGTCAGTGTGATGATGCCCCCTGCGCCAGCGTTTGCCCCAACGGGGCCATCAGCCAGAGCGACGGCATGGTCAAGGTCACGCAGGAACGCTGCATCGGCTGTAAAGCCTGCGTCATGGCTTGCCCGTATGGGGTGATGGAAGTGATCACCCGCCCGGTAGCCCACCATGGCAATGCCTTGATGTTCCCCGCCGCCGAGAAAGCGGAAGCGCACAAGTGCGATCTCTGCTCCGGACGAGCCAACGGCCCGGCCTGTATGGAGTTTTGCCCCACCGATGCGCTGCACTGCGTAGACCAACAGCTGCTGCAAAAAATGAATGCGGAAAAACGCCGCCGCGCCGCACTCACCCCACTGTCGTTGGCAATGTGAGCGTGAATCGCTTTCTGTTGGAGGAACGGCCATGAACCGCTTTGTTATTGCGGAGCCTCAGCACTGTATCGGCTGCAACACCTGCATGGCCGCCTGCACCGAGGTGCATAAGGCGCAAGGGCTACAGTCGCATCCCAGACTGACGGTGACGCGCGTCGGAGAGCAAACGGCACCGATGCTTTGCCGCCAATGTGAAGACGCCCCTTGCGCGCGCGTTTGCCCGGTCAATGCCATCACGCACGGCGAGCACGCCATCGAGCTGAACGAGACCCTGTGCATTGGCTGCAAGCTGTGTGGCCTGGCCTGCCCGTTCGGTGCAATCACGCCTGCGGGCAGTGGGCCGGTCAATATCCCGTCGATGTTTGAACAGTATGTCCCGGCAGAACTGTTGCCCGACGTGCCAACCAGTCCCGCAAGCCAATCGCCCTATCTGTCCTGGAATGCCGGGATTAAAACGGTGGCGGTGAAGTGCGATCTCTGCGCGTTCCTCGCCGATGGGCCTGAATGCGTACGCATCTGCCCAACCAATGCCTTGCATATCGTCGATGAACAGCAGCTTGAGCAGGAAGCGCAGGCCCGGCGTTTGGCGCGAGCCGGCCAGGTCGCGATCGGCTGGCCATCCTCTCCTTCTCTCGTCAGGGGGCAGAAATAAACATGGACTCTCTCACTCTACTGCTTTGGGCTTTGGTGATTTATGTCGCCGGTGGCGTGCTGTCGCTGCTGCTGTTTCGCCGGGAGCACCTTGCCATTTTGCTGGCGGGGATCAGCGCGATGCTCGGTGGCCTGTTAGGACTATGCAGCGCCGTTCCCGTCCTGTTAAGCGGGCATACCCTCTCCTTCTCCACCCCTGGCCTGTTCTCGTTTGCCGCTTTTGTGGTGCGCATGGACTCGCTGGCGGCTTTCATGCTGGTGGTGATTTCGCTGCTGGTCACCGTTTGCGCGTTGTATTCCATCGCCTATGTGCAGGAATATCGCGGTAAAGGCGCCGCGAGCATGGGGTTCTTTATGAACCTGTTTATCGCCTCGATGGTCGGGCTGGTGGTGATGGATAACGCCTTCTACTTCATCATTCTGTTCGAAATGATGTCACTGGCCTCCTGGTTCCTGGTGATCGCCGATCAGGATGACGAATCCATCAGCGCCGGTTTGCTGTACTTCTTTATCGCCCATGCCGGATCGGTGCTGATCATGATCGCCTTCTTCCTGATGTGGCGGCAGAGCGGCAGCCTGGACTTTGACTCCTTCCGTTCGCTGTCGCTTTCCCCTTGGATGGCATCGGTCGTTTTCCTGCTGGCTTTCTTTGGCTTTGGGGCCAAGGCGGGGATGCTGCCGCTGCACAGCTGGCTACCGCGTGCCCACCCGGCAGCCCCTTCTCATGCTTCTGCGCTGATGTCTGGCGTGATGGTGAAAATCGGCATCTTCGGCATCATCAAGGTCGGGATCGATCTACTGGGTGCCACCGAAATGTGGTGGGGCATCGTGGTGCTGGCCTTCGGCGCGGTGTCTGCGGTGTTGGGTGTGCTGTATGCATTGGCCGAGCACGATATCAAACGCCTGCTGGCCTGGCACACGGTAGAGAACATCGGCATCATTTTAATGGGCGTTGGCGTGGCAATGGTCGGCATGGCTAGCGGACATCCGATAATGGCTGCGCTGGGCCTGCTCGGCGCGCTGTATCACCTGCTCAACCATGCGGTGTTTAAAGGCTTGCTGTTCCTGGGGGCCGGTGCCGTGATTTGGCGCGTGCATACCCGCGATATGGAACAGATGGGGGGTCTGGCGAAGCTGATGCCGCTGACCGGGCTGGCGTTCCTGATCGGCTGTATGTCGATCTCCGCCCTGCCGCCGCTGAACGGTTTTATCAGCGAGTGGTACACCTACCAATCGCTATTCTCCATGAGCCACGACGGCAACGTTGTGATGCGCCTCAGCGGCCCGATTGCCATGGTGATGCTGGCGATCACCGGGGCGCTGGCGGCGATGTGCTTCGTCAAGGTCTACGGCGTCAGCTTCTGCGGCGGGCCGCGCAGTGAAAAAGCGGCGCAGGCTCGCGAAGTGCCATGGCAGATGACAGTCTCCATGCTGTTGCTGGCCCTGCTGTGCGTACTGCTCGGCGTAGGGGCCAGCGTGGTTGCCCCCATTCTGGCGCAGGTTGCCATGACGCTGGTTGGCACTCATGACCTCACCGTCGTGCAAGGTTCAATGCTGGTGCCGCAACTGGCCAGCCAGGCCATGCTGTCACCGGCGTTGACCTTTATCCTGCTGCTCGCTCTGCCGCTGATCCCATTGGCGGTGTATCTGCTGCTGAAAAGCAATCAGTCCAGCTTCCGCCGCCGTGGCGACCCGTGGGCCTGTGGCTATAACTGGGAGCAGGCGATGGCGGTGTCTGCTGGGGGCTTTACCCAACCACTGCGCGCCATGTTTGCTTCGCTGTACCGTCTGCGCAAGCAGCTCGATCCAACGCCTGCATTGTCGCGGGCACTGGAACAGACCACCGCAGGGGCAACCCGTGCCGAACCGTTCTGGGATGACTGGATCATCAATCCGCTGGTCAGGGCCTCTCAACGTCTGGGTGTGCGGTTGCAGGGCATGCAGAGCGGCGACTTCCGCTTCTATTGCCTGTATGTGGTGATCGCCTTGGTGATCCTGCTGTTGCTTGTCGCGGTTTAAGGGGAAATAGCATGTCGATGCAGGAAACACCGTCGTTAATGATGGGACTCTTCGCGCTGATGCAGGCGCTGATAATGCTGGCGCTCGCGCCGCTGTTCACCGGGATCTCCCGCCAAATCCGCGCCCGGATGCACTCGCGCCGTGGCCCCGGCATTTGGCAGGACTACCGCGATATGGGCAAGCTGTTCAAACGCCAGGAGGTGGCTCCGGCACAGTCGGGCGCCATCTTCCGCGTGATGCCTTATGTGTTGCTGAGCAGCATGTTGCTGGTGGCGATGACGCTGCCCATCTTCACGCGGACGTCGCCGTTTGCCGGTGCGGGGGACTTGATCACCCTGCTCTATCTGTTCGCACTGTTCCGCTTCTTCTTCTCGCTGTCTGGTCTGGATACCGGTAGCCCGTTTGCCGGGATCGGGGCCAGCCGCGAACTGACGCTGGGCGTATTGGTGGAACCTACGCTGATCCTGGCGTTGCTGGTGGTGGCCCTGATTGCCGGGTCCACCAATATTGGCACCATCAGCGCCACCCTGACCGAAGGTTGGAGTTCCCCGACGGCTACCCTGCTGGCCATGCTGGCCTGCGGTTTCGCCGCGTTTATTGAAATGGGCAAAATCCCCTTCGATGTAGCGGAGGCGGAACAGGAACTTCAGGAAGGGCCGCTGACCGAATACTCCGGCTCTGGCCTGGCGTTGGTGAAATGGGGGATCGGTCTCAAGCAGGTGGTGGTGGCCGAGCTGTTCCTGGCGGTGTTTATTCCCTTTGGCAAGGCGGCGGAACTGACGGTGCCTGCGCTGGCGCTGGCGACAGTCATCATGCTGGCCAAGCTGCTGGCGGTGTTTGTCATCGCCTCCATTTTTGAAAATACCTTGGCGCGTGGGCGGTTCTTGTTGACGCATCACGTTACCTGGCTCGGTTTTGGCGTAGCGGCGCTGGCCTTTGTCTTTTACCTAACCGGTCTGTAGCCGCCAGGAAACCCATTATGGAAAATACGCTCTGTTTGCAATATACCGCCCTCGCCACGCTGCTGCTGCCGTTTATCGGCGCGCTGCTGACGGCCTGCGTGCCGCAACGGATGGCCAAGTGGATCTGTACCCTGTTTGCGCTGCTGGCCACGCTGGGTACGGTGATCATCGGTTGGTTATTCCTGGCCCATGGCAAGGCGGATACCACCATCACCCTGTTGCAATACGGCAACGTGGCGCTGTTCGGTTTTATCATCGACCGCATCAGCACGCTGATTGTCTTCGCGGTGGTGTTTCTTGGCCTGCTGGTCAGCCTGTATTCCACCGGTTACCTCATCACGGCCAACCGCGAACATCCCCATGAGGGCAGCAACCGCTATTACGCTTTCCTGCTGATCTTTATCGGGGCGATGGCCGGGCTGGTGATGTCCTCCACCATTCTGGGACAATTGCTGTTCTTCGAGATCACCGGCGGCTGTTCCTGGGGGTTGATTAGCTACTACCAGACGCCGAAGGCACAGCGCTCGGCCATGAAAGCCCTGCTGATCACCCATATTGCCTCGATCGGCTTATACCTGGCGGCAGCGACGTTGTTCCTCAATACCGGCACCTTCGCCCTGAGCGCGATTGCGCAGCTCAACGGTACGGCCAGTCTGGTCGTGTTTGGCGGCATCCTGTTTGCAGCCTGGGGGAAATCGGCCCAGCTTCCGTTGCAGGCCTGGCTACCCGATGCCATGGAAGCCCCTACTCCGGTGAGCGCCTATCTGCACGCGGCTTCGATGGTGAAGGTGGGCGTCTACATCTATGCCCGCGCCATCCTGTCTGCGGATACGGTGCCGCATATTATCGGCTGGGTCGGCATCGTCATGGCGACTATCACCCTGATTTACGGTTTCCTGATGTACCTACCGCAAAAGGATATGAAGCGTCTGCTGGCGTGGTCCACCATCACCCAGCTCTCCTATATCTTCCTGGCGTTATCCATCTCCATCTTCGGTTCCAAAACCGCCTTTCTTGGCGGCGTGGCCTACATCTTTAACCACGCGTTTGCCAAGAGCCTGTTCTTCCTGGTGGCAGGGGCGCTTAGCTACAGCTGCGGTACCCGGATGCTGCCGCGCTTGCAGGGCGTGATGAACAAGATGCCGCTGCTGGGCGTCGGGTTCTGTGTAGCCGCGTTGGCGATCACCGGGGTGCCGCCGTTTAACGGCTTCTTCAGCAAGTTCCCAATTTTTGCCGCTGGTTTTGCACTGTCGCACGAGTTCTGGCTGATGACGCCGCTGATGGTGCTGGTGCTGATCGAATCGGTCGCCAGCTTTGCCTGGTTCATCTATTGGTTTGGGCGCGTTATTCCCGGCAAACCCAGTGATGAGGTGGCACAGGCCGCTCCGCTGCCGCTGGTGATGAGCGTGGTGTTAGTGATTCTGATCGCGATGTCGGTAGGTTCCAGCGTGATTGCCGTCGCCTGGCTTGGATAAGGGAGTTGATTATGACTGGTTCACTTATCGTCAATAACCTCGCGGGGCTGATGATGGTCACCTCGCTGCTGGTAATTGGCGCCAAACGGCCCGTGGCCTCGTGCTGGCTCTATGCCTTGCAGTCGCTGCTATTGGTGCTGATTTTCTTTACGCTGGGGCAAACCCTGGGCGCCCACCAGCTCACTCTGTGGGCGATCAGCGCCTTTATCACCAAGGTGGTGCTGGTGCCGGTGATCATGGCCTATGCCTTTCGCAAAATGGACGATCCCTCGGCGAACGGCAGCCTGATCGGTCCGGTGATGCTGATGCTGGCCGCGGCGGTGATTGTACTGCTGTGCTGGTTTGTGGTGGAGCCGGTGCAGGTGCCGCTGCTGGCCTCGCTGAAACCGGCGCTGGCGGTATCGCTGGGGCATTTTATGCTCGGTCTGCTGTGTATCGTCACCCAGCGCAACATCCTCAAGCAGGTGTTTGGCTACTGCCTGATGGAAAACGGTTCGCACCTGACGCTGGCGCTGCTGGCGAATCGCGCGCCGGAGCTGGTGGAGATTGGTATCGCCACCGATGCCATTTTTGCGGTGATCGTGATGGCCGTGCTGGCGCGCAAAATCTATCGCACGCTCAACACGCTGAATGTTGAACAACTGACGGCGTTGAAGGGGTGAGATGATGAGTAATACCACCATGCTGTTTCTATTACTGCTGACGCCGCTGGCCTTCTCGCTGCTGACCTTTGCCTGTCGATTGCTGGGAAATGCTGCGCGGGTCTGCGTCACGCTGTTGCACTTTGTCGCTATCATGCTGCTGCTGGCGATTTCCCTATGGGTGGTGATGCAGGTGTACCAGCAAGGCGATATTCTGGCTGCCGGACGCTGGCTGCATCTGGATAGCCTGAGCGCCCTATTCCTGGCGATCCTCGGTATCATCGGCTGCCTTACCGGACTTTACTCCATTGGCTATATGCGCCATGAGGTTGATGAAGGCGAGATTTCGGTAGCGACGCTGTGTCACTACTACGGCTTCTTCCACCTGTTCCTGTTCACCATGCTGTTGGTGATCACCAGCAATAACCTGATCCTGATGTGGGCGGCCATCGAAGCCACCACGCTCAGTTCGGCGTTTCTGGTGGGGTTGTACGGGCAGAGCTCCTCGCTGGAGGCAGCCTGGAAGTACATCATTATCTGCACCGTCGGGGTGGCCTTCGGGCTGTTCGGCACCATTCTGGTGTACGCCAACGCGGCCAGCTTTATGCCCGATCCCAACGACGCCATCTTCTGGACGGAAGTGCTCAAGCACGCTACGCAGTTGGATCCGATGCTGATGCATCTGGCGTTCGTGTTTATCCTGATTGGTTTTGGCACCAAAACCGGGCTGTTCCCGATGCACGCCTGGCTGCCGGACGCCCACAGTGAGGCACCAAGCCCCACCAGCGCCCTGCTCTCTGCCGTACTGCTCAACTGCGCGCTGCTGATCATCATCCGTTACTACATCATTATCAGCACCACCCTGGGCCATGACTTTACCGGCACTCTGTTGATGGTGTTTGGCTTCCTTTCTGTCGCAGTGGCGGCCTTCTTTATTCTGGTGCAGCGCGATATCAAGCGGCTGCTGGCCTACTCCAGCGTGGAGAACATGGGGCTGATCGCCGTGGCGATCGGCATCGGTGGCCCGCTGGGTATTCTGGCGGCTCTGCTGCATACCCTGAACCACAGCCTGGCAAAAACCCTGCTGTTCTGCGGGTCTGGCAACGTGCTGCTGAAGTATGGCACCCGCGATATTACCGTGGCGAAAGGGATGCTGAAATGCATGCCGTTCAGCGCTGTGTTGCTGGCAGGGGGAGCCCTGGCGCTGGGCGGTATGCCGCCGTTCAACATTTTCCTCAGTGAGTTTATGACGGTCACCGCCGGGCTGGCGGCTGGCCATATTACGTTGACCATCGTCTTGTTGCTGCTGCTGACGGTGGTATTAGCCGGGTTAGTCCGCATGGTGGCCAGCGTGCTGTTCGGCGCAAAACCAGAAGAGGTCAACAAAGGCGAACTGGGAATACTGACAACCTTACCGATGCTGATCCTGCTGGTATTGATGCTGGTGATGGGCACCCATATCCCTCAACCGGTCAGCCGACTGCTGGAAAACGCGGTCCACATCGTGATGAACAACAAGCCTGGCACTCATGCCCAGCCATTGAGCTGGCCATGGGCCGTTCAGAATCATTCCTCTGCGGCCGAACCTCAGGCAGGAGAAGTAAAGTGAGCTACGAAACCCACGTATTGACCCTCAACAACGACGAAAAACTCGGCAAAGGCTACCTGGCCAAAGTGCGCGAGAAGTTCCCCTCCGCATTGCTGGATGCCGAGTGGCAAACCGCCAACCAGGTCACCATCACGGTCAAGCTGAATTCGTTACCCGAGATCGTGGAATACCTCTATTACCAGTTAGGCGGATGGCTGCCGGTGCTGTTTGGCAATGACGAACGTACTTTGACCGGGGATTTCGCCGTCTACTACGTGCTGTCGATGGAGGAAGGGGAAAAGTGTTTTATCACCGTCAAGGCTCAGGTTAGCGCCATTACGCTGGAGTTCCCGTCGGTTACTCCACGCGTTCCCGCCGCCGTGTGGGGCGAGCGTGAAATCCGTGATATGTACGGTTTAATCCCGGTGGGGCTCCCGGACGAACGCCGCCTGGTATTGCCGGACGACTGGCCAGACGATCTTTACCCGCTGCGTAAAGACACCATGGATTACCGCCAGCGCCCCGAGCCAACCACTAACGTGGAAACCTACCCGTTTGAAAATGCGGCCACCGGTGAATCGCGCGTGGTGCCGATCGGGCCGATGCACATTACCTCCGATGAGCCAGGGCATTTTCGCCTGTTTGTTGACGGCGAGCGCATTGTCGATGCCGACTACCGGCTGTTCTACGTGCATCGTGGCATGGAGAAGCTGGCCGAAACCCGTATGGGCTATCAGGAGGTCACCTTCCTGTCCGACCGGGTCTGCGGGATCTGCGGCTTTACCCACAGCGTGGCGTACACCACCTCGGTGGAAAATGCGTTGGGGATCTATGTGCCGCCCCGCGCCCATGCCATCCGCAGCATTCTGCTGGAGGTCGAACGGCTGCACAGCCACCTGCTGAACATTGGGCTATCGAGCCACTTTGTCGGCTTTGATACCGGCTTTATGCAGTTCTTCCGCGTGCGTGAAAAGTCGATGACCATGGCGGAGCTGTTAACCGGATCGCGTAAAACCTATGGGCTCAACCTGATCGGTGGCGTGCGCCGCGACATCCTGAAAGAACAGAGGGTGAAAACCATCAAGCTGATCCATGAGATGCGCGCCGACGTGACGCAACTGGTAGAGATGCTGCTCGGCACGCCAAATATAGAGCAGCGCACCAAAGGCATTGGCCTGTTGGATCGGCAGATTGCCCGCGACTACAGCCCGGTGGGGCCGATGATCCGCGCCAGCGGCTTCAAGCGCGATATGCGCTTTGACCACCCTTATGCCAACTACGGTTCATTGCCGAAAACGCTGTTCACCTTCGACGGCTGCGACGTGTATTCGCGCGTAATGGTGCGGGTGCAGGAAGTGCTGGATTCGCTGGCGATGATCGAATACGGCCTGGATAACCTGCCGGGCGGCCCGCTACTCACCGAAGGTTTCCGCTATCAGCCGCACAAGTTTGCCTTGGGCTATGCCGAAGCCCCGCGCGGTGAAGATATCCACTGGAGCATGCTGGGGGATAACCAGAAGCTGTTCCGCTGGCGCTGCCGGGCGGCCACCTACGCCAACTGGCCGGTGCTGCGTTATATGCTGCGCGGCAATACGGTTTCCGATGCCCCGCTGATTATCGGCAGCCTGGATCCCTGCTACTCCTGTACCGACCGCGTCACGCTGATCGATATCAACAAGCGTAAGGCGAAGACCGTGCCGTACAAGGAGATTGAACGTTACGGGATCGAACGCACCAATTCACCGTGCAAGTGAGGGAGGGATCATGCTGAAACTGTTTAAAACCATCCTGAAAGCCGGTGAAGTCACGGTGAAATACCCGTTTAAGCCGCTAGAGGTGTGCCCGGGTTTTCGTGGCAAGCCAGAGTACGATCCTGAGCAGTGTATCGCCTGCGGCGCCTGCACCGTGGCCTGCCCGGCGAATGCGTTAACCATGGAAACCCATGAAGCCAGCGGCGAGCGCGTCTGGCAGTTGTTCATTGGCCGTTGCATCTTCTGCGCACGCTGTGAAGAGGTTTGCCCGACGCGGGCAATCAGGCTGTCGGAACAGTTTGAAATGGCGGTGATGCACAAGCCCGATCTGTATATCCGCGCCACCTTTACCCTGCTCAACTGCCGCAGTTGCCAGCAGCCCTTTACGCCAACCAAATCGGTGAATTACGCCCTGGCGTTGCTGGCCCACGCGGGCATGGGGGCAGACAGCATTGAGGCCTTACGGCCCCAGTTCGAAACCTGCCCCGCCTGCAAGCGTAAACAGACTTTGAGTCAGCATCGGCCGATGAAACTGAGCCAGCCGACGGGAGCGAAATAATATGACGATGCCCGATATCAAGGTTAATCATCACCGCAGCACGCCGATCACCGTTGATGAACAGACCGCCAAACTCAAGAGCAAGCTGCTGAAGGATATCAAACGCTCGGCCTATGTGTATCGCGTGGACTGCGGCGGCTGTAACGGCTGTGAGATCGAGATCTTCTCCGCTATCACGCCGGTATTTGATGCCGAGCGCTTTGGTATCAAGGTAGTCCCCTCACCGCGCCATGCCGATATTCTGCTGTTTACCGGCGCGGTCACCCGAGCCATGCGCGTGCCCGCGCTCAGAGCTTACGAATCAGCCCCCGATCCAAAAATCTGTATCTCTTACGGGGCCTGCGGCTGCGGCGGCGGGATTTTCCACGATCTGTACTGCGTCTGGGGCGGCAGCGAGTCGATCGTGCCGATTGACGTGTGGATCCCCGGCTGCCCACCGACGCCTGCCGCTACGATCTACGGCTTTGCCGTGGCCCTGGGCCTACTGGAGCAAAAGCTGAAGGGAGAAAACCACCTTGAGCAGGTAGACGAAAAGGCTGCATTGCTGCTGCCAGGCATCCCACTGCATACCCGCGTCCTGATTGAACGCGAGGCACGCCGTCTGGCGGGCTACTACCAAGGCCGCATCATCAGTGACCGTTTCCTCTCCCTGTTGGCCGGTGCCAGCATGGATGCGGCCACGTTGCGCCTGGAGGAATGGTTGCAACAGGAAAGCGATCCTCGCCTGCGCGAGATTGTCGCTTGCCTGGTTGACTGCCTGCAACAGGAGCTTACCCATGCAAAATGAAGGTAAGGCGGTGTTCTGGTCATTACGCCAGAAGTTCCTTGATAGCGATGACGACATGCCTGCCCAGGCGCAGCAGGTGATGTATTACTCGCTGGCGATTGGCCACCACGTAGGGGTGATTGACTGCCTGAATACCGAGCTGAGCTGCCCATTGCCGCAATATCAAACCTGGGTTGAGCAGTTCCCGGAGGGTGAGGCCCAACGCAAGATGCGTGGCCTGCTGACCTTCGGCGAAATCACCATCGACTCCACCCACACCAGTCTGCTGGCCAATGCCCTGGCCCCGTTGATTGATAGCCAACCGGCGCCCTTTAGCGAATGGAGTAGCAAGCTGCTCGGCTTGCTCGCCGAGATTGAGCGGGAGCCTGCTATCTATCTGATTGTGAAGAAGGTGACGAACCCATGAATGTGGTACTTACCGTAGGCAATAGCATGATGGGTGACGACGGTGCCGGGCCCTTGCTGGCCGAGATGATGGCCGAAACGCCGATCAAGGGCTGGATCGCCGTTAACGGCGGCTCCACACCGGAAAACGTGACCCATCAGATCCGCGATCTTAAGCCCAACCGGCTGGTGATTGTCGATGCCACCGATATGGAATTGGCACCCGGCGAGATCCGCATCGTCAATCCTGACGATATTGCCGAGATGTTCTTTATGAGCACCCACAATATGCCACTCAATTTCCTGATCGATCAGCTACGTGAGGATATTGAGGAAGTGATATTTCTCGGCGTTCAGCCGGACGTGGTGATGTTTTATTTCCCGATGACGGAGAAAGTGACGCAGGCGGTACGGGTGATTTATCAACGGTTATCAATATGGGATACGGGGGAAAGCTTTGAGCGGCTCTGAATAGCAGCGCCTAATACCGCAGCACGAAAGCTTGGGGGGTGAATGATGACAATAAATGCCAGTCATTAATCCACATCAAGTCAGCGTGGCACAATTTATGCTTCAAATAAGTGAGACACATTTTTCGTCACCGGGGAGATTTTCTAGTCCAGTGGCGTGTTGAGCAATGTCGAACAGGTTTAACAAGGAGTGCAGGAGATGAAAACAGTCATCACGGTCTGCCCTTATTGCGCTTCAGGTTGCAAAATCAACCTGATAGTCGACAACGGCAGGATCGTTAAGGCCGAAGGCGCTAACGGCGTGACCAATCAGGGCGAGCTATGCCTGAAAGGGTATTACGGCTGGGATTTCGTTCACGATACCAAGATCCTGACGCCACGGCTGAAAACGCCGATGATCCGCCGGGAACGGGGTGGCAAACTGGAATCAGTGTCTTGGGAAGAGGCCATTGAGTTCGCCAGTTCGCGCCTGCTGGCCGTTAAAGAGAAATACGGCCCGAATGCGATTATGACGACCGGCTCCTCGCGCGGGCCCGGTAACGAAGCCAACTATGTGATGCAGAAATTTGCTCGCGCCACCGTCGGTACCAACAATATCGACTGTTGCGCACGCGTCTGACACGGCCCCTCGGTTGCAGGTCTGCAGCGATCGGTCGGTAACGGCGCCATGAGTAACTCCATCTGCGAGATTGAGGATACCCAGTGTATTTTTGTCTTCGGCTATAACGCTGCGGACTCGCATCCTATTGTCGCCCGCCGCATTCTCAAGGCGAAGGAGAAAGGAGCCAAGGTCATTGTTTGCGATCCACGCTATATCGAAACGGCGCGTATTGCGGATATCCATTTGCCGTTGAAAAACGGTTCCAACATCGCCCTGATCAACGCACTCGCTCATGTGATGATTGAGGAGAATCTGTACGATCAGACGTTTGTTGAACAGCATACCGAGCAGTTCGATGAGTATCGCGCCATCGTGGCGGGCTACCCACCGGAGTCGGTTGAAAAAACCACGGGTCTCAATGCCCAGCAGATCCGTGAAACGGCACGCATGTATGCCAGCGCGCCAACGGCCACCATCCTGTGGGGCATGGGCGTCACCCAGTTCTATCAGGGCGTGGAAACCGTGCGTGCGCTGACCAGCCTGGCGATGCTGACCGGTAACCTGGGCAAGCCGAACGTCGGGGTCAACCCGGTACGCGGACAGAACAACGTTCAGGGTGCCTGTGATATGGGCGCGTTGCCTAACACCCTGCCCGGCTATTTCCAGGTAACGGATGCCGAGGCGCGGGAAAGGTTTGCCAACGCTTGGGGGATCGACGCAATGCCCGCCGAGATCGGCTATGCGTTGAGCGAAGTACCGCACAATATCGACCATGGCAAACTCAAAGCGCACTACATCATGGGGGAAGATCCGCTGCAAACGGAGCCGGATTTGGCCACCATCCGTAGAACCTTTGAGAAGCTGGATCTGCTGATCGTGCAGGATATCTTCATGACCAAAACCGCCGCGATTGCCGACGTTATTTTCCCGGCAACCTCCTGGGGCGAGCATGAAGGGGTGTATACCGCGGCAGACCGCGGCTTCCAACGCTTCTATAAAGCAGTGGAGCCGGTGGGCGATGTGAAGACGGACTGGCAAATCATCAGCCTGATGTCGACAGCCATGGGTTATCCGATGCACTACAATAATACGCAGGAAATCTGGGACGAACTGCGCGAGCTGTGCCCGATCTATTACGGCGCTACCTACGAGAAAATGGCGGACCTGGCCTACATTCAGTGGCCTTGCCCAACGTTGGATCACCCGGGTACGCCTTATCTGTACGAAGGCGGTGAATTCTCTCGGCCCGGTGGCAAAGCGGAGTTCTTTACCTGTGAGTGGGCTCCGCCGATCGATCAGCTCAGCGATGAGTTCCCGTTCGTGCTGTCGACGGTACGCGAAGTGGGCCATTACTCCTGCCGTTCGATGACCGGCAATTGTAAGGCACTGGTCGCGTTGGCCGATGAACCGGGCTATGTGCAAGTCAACTCGGAAGACGCCGCACGGTTGGGGATTGAGGATCAGGCATTGGTGTGGGTACGTTCACGTCAGGGCAAGGTCATTACCCGTGCCAACGTCAGCGAACGCCCTAACCGGGGTGCGATCTACATGACCTACCAATGGTGGATCGGTGCCTGTAACGAGCTGGTGGCGGAAAACCTCAGCCCGATAACCAAAACGCCGGAATACAAATACTGCGCCGTGCAGATTGAGCCGATTAAGGATCAAGCGCAGGCAGAACACTATGTTCAGCAGGAGTACAGCAAGATTAAACAGCGCCTACGCGAGGCCGCTGCGGGCTAATCTGTAAAAGCCGAACCTCAGGGACGAGGTTCGGCTTTCCACGCATCTCTCACCACCCGCTATTCATCCCTACACTTCTGCCAATGGCTGCCATACTAAAATTCCTAATAGACAAGTTATCCCGTGACTGACAAGCCCACACAATACCCCCTTACTTTGTCAAGGATTGATCGTTTTCAACGATCGGTCTGATCGTATTGATCTGTACAACCAATTATCTTTGTCTTTCCGCCACCTATAAGATCGCCTTGGGTGTCGTGAGGCTTGCTGCATCTTGAACCCCATGCATAACACGTCGGCCACAAGCGTCGAAATAACGGGCTTTCAATAAACAGGAAAAGTGAAGATGACAGATGAAAAGGTCCGCACGGCAGATTATCGATCTCTGGGATACATCAGCAAAATATGACGTTCGTGATGAGTGCTGGCAAAGCCGGGTTACCCGATCGCCGCTTGCCCAACCGATTACTGCACCGCGAACGGGTACAGCGCATCCTGGTTATCAAGCTGCGTCACTTTGGTGACGTCCTGCTAACTACTCCGTTGCTCAGTACGCTGCGCGCCAATTACCCCAACGCCCTGATTGACGTGCTGGTGTATGACGGCACCGAGGCGATGCTGGCAGGTAATCGGGATGTCTATCTGACCTATACCGTCGATCGAAGCCTAAAACGGCAGGGCTGCAAGGCACAGTATCGCGGTGAGCAAGCCCTGTGGAACAGCCTCAACACTGGACACTACGACCTGGTGATTAATCTGTCCGACCAGTGGCGGGCTGCGTTGTATTGCCGCTTTCTCAAACCGACGTTCAGCCTGGGGTTTGCTTACCCCAAGCGTAATAACCGGCTGTGGCGTGCTTGCCATTCGTTGTTGGTGCCAGTGGACGGGCATGACCAACGGCACACCGTGCTCAATAACCTCGCTATTCTGGCCCCGCTGGCATTACCGACCTTGGTGACAAAGGTCACCCAGGCTTACCGGCAGCGCGATGTCGATGAGATCGACCGCCTCAGCCAACATCATCACCTGACGGATTTCGTGCTGATCCAGCCTACCGCGCGCTGGGCGTTCAAAACCTGGTCGGTGGCGGGATTCACACGGATTATCGACTATCTCACCGCCAGCGGAGAAACCGTGGTGCTGACCTGCGGGCGTTCTGCCGATGAGATCGCCATGATAGCCGCCATTCTGGCCCACTGTTCCATGCCACAACGGGTGGTCAATCTGGCCGGTCGCCTGGACCTGCCAGAACTTGCCGTCTTGATCGATCGGGCGAAGCTGTTTATCGGTGTGGATTCGGTAGCAATGCATATGGCCGCCGCCTTGCAGACGCCTTCCGTCGTGCTGTTCGGCCCCAGCAATCTGCAACAGTGGTCCCCCTGGCAGGCTCAGCACATCCTGTTATGGGCAGGCAACTACCGCTCATTACCGCAACCCGACGAGGTGGACACCGCTACCCCGGAACGTTATCTGGACGCTATTCCCGTCAATGAGGTTATCCGAGCCATAAACCGCCAGCTTACCTGCCTGGAAATACCAACTTCCCGCACGGTGAATGACACCGTGTTTAATTAACCCTGATTTGAGCCACTTCATGTCATCCACCGAACCGTGTTCTGTATCGTTACTCTCCCCTGCCCGCCTTCGGCTGTTTGGCTTTACGGCGTTTTTGCTCGGTGCGTCCCTACCGACGTCCAATGCGCTGATGAATGCTTCGCTGGTGTTGGCGGCGATATGTCTGCTGTGGCAGCGTGAATTTCGCCAGTTGATACCTTTGCTCAAACAACCGCTGGTGTGGCTGCCCGCATTGATGTTTGCACTACTGGCCGCCTCGCTATTGACCCTGCACCACGAATACGGCCCGAAGATGGTCGGCAAGTATCAAAAGCTGTTGTATGTATTGCCCTTGGCGTTGTTCTTTCTCAGCGACTCCAGGCTTATCACCCGCTTTATCAGCGGTTTTCTGCTCGCCAATGCCGTGATACTGGCGATCAGCCTGGCTTCGGGGGTCGGGCATGTGACGCTGGGTGGCCTCGATCCGCAGAATCCAACGGTGTTTAAACTGCAGATAACCCAGAACGTGTTTATGGCGTTTGCTGCGTTGATATGGCTAACCCGTGCTTTTGGGCAATCAGGCGTGCTGCGCTGGTGTTATGGGGCATGGGTTCTACTGGCAACGGCGAACGTGCTGCTGATGGTACAGGGGCGCACCGGCTATGTGGCGCTATTGGTCGGCGTGGGGCTTTGGTTGCTGCTGACGCTGCCCCGCTGGCAGCGGTTGGGGGTACTAGCCTGTGGCTTGCTGCTGGCCATTATGCAGATTTTTATCCCCAATAGAGCGACGGAGCGCCTGACGCTCGGCCTTGCGGAGGTGCGCAACTGCGTATTGGCCCCGGCAGACCAGGCCTATCAAGCTTGCGACAATTCGATGGGGCAACGCACCGCCTTTGCCCGCGAATCACTACGCCTGATAAAACAGGCCCCGCTGCTGGGGAATGGGGCCGGGAGCTTCTGGTATGGCAACGCGCAGACCGGTTACGGCGTGCATAACCCGCACAATGAGTACCTGCTGGAAACGGTACAAAATGGCTTGCTGGGGTTGGCGCTGTTTTTGGGCTGGATGTGGTGCTGCTTCCGAGCGGCCTGGCAGCAACCAACAGCCTGCCGCAACCTGTTGGTTGCCGTGCTCGGCAGTTATCTGGCCTGCCACCTGTTCAACTCGTTCCTGCTGGATTCCGCCGAAGGGCATCTGTTTATGGTGTTGGCCGCCGTACTTGCTGGCTCCAGAGTTAGAGTTGTTCGGCAGCCTAAATAACCTCAACCGTCTCATTGTGTTCTGGGGGCGCCGTTGCAGCCCCCCGTTTTCAATCTGGCCTGCGGTTAATTCAGTTTGGCTTTGGAGAAATCACTGCCCATCAAGCTGACGCTATAACCACTGACATTGCTGCGTGTGGCATAAAAAGTCTTACCATTCGCCAGCGCAATCCACGGAGCCTGCTGGTAGAAGATTTCCTGCGCCTGGCCATAGAGTTTCGCACGTTCGGCAGGGACGCTAGTCAACCTGGCCTGCTGTACCAGCCCATCATAGGTTTTATCGCACCAGTGCGCGGCATTCGAGCCGGTTTTGATACTGTTGCAGCCCAGCAGCACCTCGGCAAAGTTATCCGGATCGCCATTATCGGACATCCAGCCAAACAGCGCGGTGTCATGCTCGCCCTTACGCATACCGGCAAGATATTCCCCCCACTCGTAAGAGACGATCTTCGCCTTCACGCCGACCTTTTCCCAATCGCTTTGCAGCATCTCTGCAATACGCTTGGAGTTCGGGTTATACGGGCGCTGAACCGGCATCGACCACAACGTGATCTCAAAGCCTTTTTCCAACCCGGCCTGTTTCAGCAACGCCTTGGCTTTTTGTGGATCGTAGCCGTAATCCTGCAGGTCTTTATCAAAACCCAGCATATTTGGCGGCAGCGGCGATTTCGCCACCGTGGCCGAACCTAAAAACACCGCGTTAACTATCGCCTTTTTATCAGTGGCATAGTTTAGGGCTTGGCGCACCAGCACGTTATCCAACGGCTTTTTCTCAGTGTTAAACGCCAGGTAACCGACGTTCAGCGCATCTACCTTATGCAGGGTCAGATCTTGGTTTTTATTGATTTCATCAAACTGTACCGGAGCCGGTGCGGGGATAATCTGGCACTCGTTGGTCTGGAGTTTCGCCAGGCGCGTCTGTACGTTCGGCGTTATGGAGAAGATCAGATGCTTGGTCGGCACCTCACCATCCCAGTAATTGGGGTTGGCAGCATAGCGGATCAGTGAATCGACTTTATACTGCTGCAAGACGTAAGGGCCGGTGCCGATTGGCCAGGTATCCACATATTCTGGCGTGCCTTTTTTCAGCATCGCATCGGCGTATTCGGCGGAAAGGATCGACGCAAAGTCCATCCCCCAGTCGGCCAGAAACGCGGCGTTCGGCTCGCTCAGAACGAACTGAACGTGGTAATCGTCCAGCTTTTTCACTTCCTTAATCAGCGTATCCAGACCTACGTCGTGGAAATATTCGTAATTACCCTGCGATACCTTGTGGTAGGGGTGATTTGGATCTTTCTGGCGTAACACCGAAAACACTACGTCGTCAGCATTAAAATCGCGGGTCGGCTTGAAGTTTTTGTTGCTGTTGAATTTCACCCCTTGGCGCAGGGTAAAGGTGTAGGTTTTACCATCCGGAGAAATCTTCCATTCGGTTGCCAATGAAGGCGTTGGCGTGTTGTTAACCGGATCGAAATTGATTAAGCGGTTATACAGCACCTGCGAGCTGGCAACAAACGTTGGGCCAGAACTGGCAATCTGCGGGTTGAACGACTCCGGTGACGCCTCGGAGCAATAAATCAGCGTATCGTTAGCTGCCGCGATAGCAGCGCTTGCCGGTAAGAGTGTGCTCAGCGCCAGCGCGAGCAGCGTTTTCCCTGTAGACATGGTCATCGCCTTGTTTGACTTTTTTATCAGGCGACAATCTCAGCACGGACAGGGAACCCAGGCAAATAACCAATTGCTCTCAGGTTATGCCAAAACCGTTGTTTTTGCTGTTTTATTCAGCTGCGTGGGCGCAGCATGCCGCGCCCCAACAAAGTGAGCAACCTCAGCTCAGCAGTAGCCCATCATCATCCAGCTTTTCACCACGTGTTTTCTCAAACATCGCCAGCAGATCGGTGACCTGCATGTTGGCCCGCTGCTCACCGACAACATCCAGCACCACCCGCCCCTGGTGCAACATCACGGTTCGATGGCCATGATCCAGCGCCTGGCGCATGGAGTGCGTCACCATGAGTACGGTCAATTGCTGCTCGGCGACAATACGGTCGGTTAGTGCCAGCACAAAGGCCGCCGTTTTAGGATCGAGCGCGGCGGTATGTTCATCCAGCAAGAGCAGACGAGAAGGCTGTAGCGACGCCATCAGCAGGCTGACCGCCTGACGCTGCCCACCAGACAGCAGGCCCATGTGATCCCCTAAACGATTCTCCAGCCCCAGTTCCAACGTGGCCAGCTTGTCACGGAACAGCTGCCGCTGTTTGCTCTTGACGGCACGCTGAAATCCTCGGGTTTGGCCGCGCTGCAGAGCCAGTGCCAGATTCTCCTCAATGCTCAGCCCTTCACAGGTTCCCGCCAGCGGATCCTGGAACACACGGGCGACCATACCGGCACGGCGCCAGGCGGGCATCAGGGTAACGTCCTGTTCGCCAATAAACACTTGGCCGCGATCGGGGGTAATATCACCGCTGACCGCATTGAGCAAGGTAGACTTCCCTGCCCCATTACTGCCAATGACCGTCACAAACTGCCCTGCCTCGATGTTCAACGACAGGCCACGTAATACCGGGTTCTCCAGCGGGGTTCCAGGGTTAAAGGTTTTAAACAGCTGCTCGGCACGCATCATGATGGCTGCCTCCCCCGCTTGCTTTTCAATTTTTGTTTCAACTTCGGCAGGACCAGCGCCAACGTAACCAGTAGCGCGGTGATCAGATTCAGATCCTGCGCCTGCAAGCCGATAAAGTCTGCATTCAAGGCCAGAGCGATCATCAGGCGGTACAGCAATGCCCCTAACAGGGTCGCCATAGTAATCAGGAACAGGCTACGGGCAGGCAACAGCGTCTCACCGATGATCACCGCCGCCAGCCCAACCACGATGGTGCCGATCCCCATGGAGATGTCGGCGCCCCCCTGAGTCTGTACATACAGTGCCCCCGCCAGCGCTATCAGCGCATTGGACACCGCCATGCCGATCACCGTCAACCGACTGGTCGCAATCCCCTGAGCACGTGCCATGCGCGGATTCGCTCCAGTAGCCCGCAGCGCAAGGCCCACCTCGGAGGTCAAGAACGCGTCGAGTGCCAGTTTGACGACCACCACCACCACCAGCAGCAATAGCGGCTGGATGAGCCAGGCGTTGTCCTCAACCTGACTGATGAAGGGAGTGAAAACGCTAGGTAAGCCGATCAGGGCCAGGTTTGGTGCCCCCATAATGCGCAGGTTGATGGAATACAGGGCAATCATCACCAAAATGCTGGCTAGCAGTTGCAAAATACCGAGCCGCACGTGCAGCCAGGCCGTCAAACAGCCAGCACCGGCACCCGCGATAGCCGCCAGTAAACACGCCAGCCAAGGGTTATAACCGCTGACAATCATCACCGCGGCTACTGCCCCCCCTAAAGGGAAGCTGCCATCGGCCGTCAGATCGGGAAAATTGAGTAAGCGAAAGGAGATCAATACGCCCAACGCGACCAGCGCAAAGATCAGGCCGATCTCCAAAGCGCCCATCAGGGAAATTAACGACATGCGTACCTCATAAACATCTTGGCCTGCCACCTGCGGCAGGCCATTTACACCCGATGTAAACCATCATTCAACGCAGATCGTTATTTGATGACTTCTTGTGCTGATTGCACCAGTTCAGCAGGCAGAGTGACGCCCTGCTTCTGGGCAGCGGCAGGGTTGACGCTCAGGCTGAGCTTGTTACCTACCTCAGGTGCGATAGTGCCGGGCTTCTCACCCTCTAACAGGCGGACAACAATTTTACCGGTCTGACGGCCCAGATCGTAATAGCTCATCCCCAACGCCGCAGCCGCACCACGTTTGGCAACGCTATTGTCACCGGCGATCAACGGGATTTTAGCCTGATTGGCAATGCCAACCAGCGACTCGTAAGTGGAGATAACGTTGTTATCGGTATTGGTGTAGATCACATCGACTTTGCCTACCAGGCTTTTCGCCGCTGGGGCTACGTCGATGGTACGTGCGGCAGGAACCTCAACCAACGTCATCCCACGCTTGGTTAATTCCTCTTTCAGCTCTTTGACCACCACCGTCGAGTTGACTTCCCCTGGGCTGAAGACCATGCCGACTCGTTTGGCATCGGGCTTAACCTTCAAGATCAGATCGACCTGGGGGCCGATGGCTACGCTGTCTGAAACGCCGGTAACGTTGGTGCCGCTCGGCTGCCAGCTACTCACCAGCTTGGCCGCCACCGGATCGGTTACCGTAGTGAACACCACCGGAATGGTCTTGGTAGCCGCCACCACGGACTGGGCCGCAGGTGTTGAGATCGCCACTATCGCATCGGGCTTGTCACCGATAAATTTACGTGCAATCTGCCCAGCGGTGGCCGTATTTCCCTGCGCGCTTTGGAACTGGATCTTGACCTTATCCTTGTCATACCCCGCAGCCTTTAGCTCATCAATCACCCCATCACGGGTGGCATCCAATGCCGGATGGTCAACGATAGAGAGGATCGCCACGGATTTCGGCGCAGCCGCGTAACTGCTGACTGCAAATAAGGCAGCGGCGAGAGCTACAAAAATATTTTTATTATTCAAAGGCATGGTCATATCCTTTTCAAGTTGGCGTTGGTGCCAGAGGTGGTGATTAATCATCCTAGCACAGTGTTTTACCGCCATCTATCGGATAACGTTTTGTTATCATGTGGTTAACATACAGAATTAAAAGAAAACACCCTCTACGCTTACACGGGGCAGTGATTCGGGTCACAAACCGCCACTTTTAGCCTCTCGTTGTTCGGTTCACGGCCTTGGTGACATCCCTCGCGAGTGGGCTTTTGGGGCTTGATAATACGCAGGCCGTTTACAGCGTCCATAACCCGTACAGCTTGTGGGTTATGGAACTGAACAAAATGGCCTGATGGGGTAATTTGGGGATTGGATGATGCGGTAGGCTGTTGCGCTATGCTCAGACTATTTCTTTTTCGCTGACAATGGCTTTTGATACCAGGCCATAGTCGATCGCTTCTGCCACTGGCATCCAAAAATCGCGGTCAATGTCGTTCAAGACCTTTTCCAGCTTTTGCCCGGTTTCCTTGGCGATCAAGGTAGCGATTCTTTCCCGGATGCGGATAATTTCTCTGGCCTGAAGCGCCACATCGGTAGCCTGACCACCGATACCACCGCTAGGTTGGTGGATCAGAAAACGGGTATTGGTCAGGCAGAAGCGACGCTCCTTGGGCACCGATAAGAACACATTAACCGCGGCGCTCCCTACCCAACCGCTGCCGATCATATTTACCGGAGCGCTAATAAAGCGTATGACATCGTGGATCACATCACCCGACTCTACATGACCACCAGGTGAACAAATCAGGAAATTAATCGGCGCGGAGGATTCGTCGGACAGCGCCACCAGTTGCTTGACGATATTGTAGGCCACCGTGTCGTTGATCTGCCCAAACAGCAGGATAGTTCGCGACTTGAAGGTTCTCTCATCCAAAAAGGCATCGCGCTGAGGAGTACTTATTTCCGTTTTCTCTTCCATCTTGTACCTCGACTGTTTTATCTAACATCCTGGCCGAACATGGCAAAGATAACCATAGCAGTAATCGTTGCCACTAGCCTCGCAACAATCACCAGCCAGCCGGCAAATATCCAAACAGTGACGCAATCGCATAGACCGCACTTCCCAGATACAGCAGTACAATACTCACCTGCAACAGCGGATGCGTGATCCAGTTACACTGCCAGAGCGGTACCTGGTCGCCATGCTTGCGGGCACCGCGCAAAATCAGTATCGGCATGATCGACAAGATCACTCCACTGAATACACCGGCGAAATACAACGCATTGACGAATGAAACCAGACCACTGTAGGCCAGCGCGAACGGTGGCAAAACGACCACCATCAACACACCGAAGCGGCGCAACGGTCGTTCATCGTCCCCTAACCTGAACTTATCGAAAATATTGCTCACGAAGCTGCCACCCAGCCCCCAGTAGGATGTCAGCATGGCACATAGCGCAAAGATATTGGCAGAGAAGAAGGCCCATTGGCCAAGCGCCTGCCCCCACGAGATCGTCGCCACGTCAGAAATATTACCCAACCCACTGAGCGCGATCACCGACATCGGCACCACCGCCAACAGCACAAAAGTCGTTACCATCCCGACAATAATGGCCTTGGGAAGCTGTGCTGGCTTATCCGCAAAACCGCGCGCCATCTCAGGCACAATATATTGGGCAGAGAAGCAGAACACCACCACACTGAACACGGGCACCATAAAGAGCCAATCACCGTCAAGCAGGTTGCGCATCTGGGTGGTCTCTTTCAATAGCGTCGCGATAACCAGAGCACTCAGCATGACAACCATGCCGATACTGATAAATTTTTCGCCACGGCCTATCGCCTTCAAGCCAAGATACAGCACCAACGCCGCCGGGATAAAAAACAGCAGGCTGCCGAGCGCAGGTGAAATACCAAGCAGAGACTGTAATAATTTGCCGCTACCTGACATGTAAGCAGTAAGCGCACCGACACTATTGACACATACTGAAGCGAACATGACCCATGAACCAAAACCACCGACATACCGCCGTGCCAAGCCGCTTAGTTGCAGATGTTCTCGGGTACGAAGGGTGGATTCAGCGACATACAGCATAGTGATGGTGGTTACACAGCCAACCAGTACCAACCAGAATAGCAAAGGTAAATAACCCGCCTTACTGGAAGCGTACGCGATAGAAAGCACGCCTGCACCGATATTAGTGCCGACTATCATTGCTACCCCTTCAAGAAAAGTCAGTGATTTGACGGGTGCAAAAGTCCGTTCCCCTGCGGCTAATGCCGGGGAAATGCCGATGTTTTCGCAAGACATATATCATCCTTTGATACCCGGTAGCGTTAATGACCAGGAAAAGTTAGCGTCTAGAGGGTTGGTTGTTACTTTTTGTTCACAAATATGAAACAACATCACTTGGTTATACAGTGTACGGCCCTATAAACGAGTGCCAATCACGATTACTTGAGGGATCCAATTGTGTTCTTTAAGGAGGGATGATTATTGCAGCGATTCAGCGAACAGCCTGAGGGCAAGCGGCATCTAGGGCTTTATGACGCGATCCGCACCAGCAACCTTTGTGCTTCGGACGATTATTGTCTGGCTGGTGTGTACGAGGATTTTTGCAGGATGTGATCAGAGGACATAAAAAATGTGGGAAAGTCGCGAATGGTTCGCCTGCCGAGGTTAGGATAACCAGCATCATTCCGTAACAATCCCCATTATATCAGCCATATTCCGTCACTACCCGTCAGCCCTCTGATTTTACAGGCTCATCGTTTTCGCCGTCAGTTTTTGCTACTCAATGGATAAAAACGCCATGCGTTTTTAAACAGCAAATCACCATGAATTAGAATGGCTCCTTTGTTCAAAAAATCTCAGGAATATGTTTCAAAGGATAGTCTGGTGAATGATATTTTCCGATTTTGCGTTTAGGCAATTTAATCTTCTTTTTCGGCAACCGCTTGTAGGGAATATGCTGCAAAAAATGGTGGATAACATTTAGTCTAACCCGCTTTTTGTCTTCTGAATTAGCCACAAACCAAGGAGCCCAAAGGCTGTCTGTGGCGGCGAACATGTCATCCCTGGCTCGGGAATAGTCGTCCCAGAGTTCGAAAGAACGGATATCTATCTCTGAAAGCTTCCATGTCTTGCGGCCATCATCAATACGTGCACGCAATCGACGTTCTTGTTCCTCTGGGCTTACATCCAGCCAGTATTTGATGAGAATGATGCCAGACTCCACCATTAATCGTTCCACCATCGGAACCGTCTCCAAAAATTGATGCGTCTGCTCTTGCGTACAAAAACCCATAACTCGCTCGACGCCAGCTCGGTTATACCAACTACGATCGAAGATAACGACCTCTCCTGCTGCTGGCATGTATGACATGTAGCGTTGCAGGTACATTTGGGTTTTTTCACGTTCGGTTGGGGCAGGAAGGGCAACAACACGGAACACTCGCGGACTGACCCTTTCGGTCAGTGCTTTTATCGTGCCGCCCTTGCCAGCCCCATCGCGCCCCTCAAATACGATGCATACTTTCAGCCCCTTGGCTATCACCCAACTTTGTAAATGAACAAGTTCTTCGTGTAACAACCTGAGCTCTTGCTGATATTTTTTTTCCGGTATTTTTGCCGTGCCTTTTCTTTGTGGCACACTGTTGCCTGATATGCGCTTGGGGTTCTTTTCTTT
The DNA here is from genome assembly GCF_046269175.1 of Serratia sp. J2. NCBI lineage: Bacteria > Pseudomonadati > Pseudomonadota > Gammaproteobacteria > Enterobacterales > Yersiniaceae > Serratia > Serratia sp. J2. The sequence continues at coordinate 82,383 of NZ_JBKABN010000012.1, read as the reverse complement.
TGAAAGACTGGCTGCGGGTACGATTTTGGTTTTCTTTCCGTTAGTCATGAGGTTACCCCACAATATATTCAATATGTCGCTAGCCTGACGTTGAACCTCCCATCACAGCGCTTGGGGCTGCCTATGCGGGGCGAATAAGGAGTCAGGAGTCGATGAGCAAACACGTGATCTCATCCCATACAATATCCTAGCTGTTATTTCTTCATGCTGCGAACCCTCTTCTCTGGCCGAATCACTACAACCAACAGCATTTAACAAAGACTAGTGAGATGATTTTAAAATCATTAGTTATTTGAATTAGCGATTAACAACGTTTCTGGTTCCGTTACTTCCCAAACCACTTGTTCAAAACCTGGTGTTATTTGCCTAGTTCGCAGACAGTAAACTGATAGCCGCTCTAGCGTTGGTGGGGATATAGGTTTGTTGGGCGTCACGATGAGCCCCGTCATGGTTTCACGCGTAATGCGTACTGTGAACGAAAGGCCCTGGGTCAATACCTTACACATTTCCGTCATCACGCAGGGTAATGTCGTTGATTCCTTGCTCAGCGGCCTGTGCGTCAGCTTTTGTTTCAGTCCGCGATCGCCGCTTTGGATGGGTTTTTTGATGGCGATCGCCGGCTTGATGACGTTACTTCCAGATACCGTCTTATCCCTACTATTGGCCGGTCTGGAGCGGATACTATGTTTACTGGATAGCATACCCAGAATCACCAAAAACGAAAAACCCCAAGCCTTTTGAGCTTGGGGTCATTCATAATATGGCGGAGGAGCAGAGATTCGAACTCTGGAACGGTTTCCCGTCGACGGTTTTCAAGACCGTTGCCTTCAGCCACTCGGCCACCCCTCCGTAATGCAGCGAACTATAAACACAGCCGATCCTGTTGTAAAGCCTGAAACCGTTCAACCGAACGAAAAAACCGCATCTGCAATCTGACCGATGAAGAAATCAACAATCGGGGTGCAGCAATACCCTAGTAGTCACGTAGGGTAAAGAATGGTAAACAATCTTTAATCAATGGCTTGCACTGCACTATCATCATGATTAATTTTGTGATGACCTGATAAGAGAGATCATATGGACCGCATTGTCGTCTCATCCTCCTCGCGCGACTCTTTGCTAAGCACGCATAAAGTCCTGCGTAACACCTATTTTCTGCTGTCGTTAACGCTGGCCTTCTCAGCACTGACCGCAACCGCCAGCACCATGCTGGGCTTACCGGCTCCTGGGCTGCTGTTAATGCTGGTCGGCTTTTATGGTTTGATGTTCCTGACCCATAAACTGGCCAATAGCCCTGCCGGCATTCTGGCGGCCTTCGCCTTCACCGGCTTTATGGGCTACGCCCTTGGCCCGATCCTGAGCTCGTTCCTGAACGCTGGCGCGGGTGACCTGATCATGCTGGCGCTGGGCGGTACCGCAGTGGTGTTCTTCTGCTGCTCGGCCTATGTGCTGACCACCCGTAAAGACATGTCGTTCCTGTCTGGCATGATGATGGCGGGCTTCGTGGTGCTGCTGGTGGCGGTTATCGCCAACCTGTTCCTGCAGATCCCTGCCCTGCACCTGGCCATTAGCGCACTGTTTATTCTGTTCTCTGCCGGTGCCATGCTGTGGGAAACCAGTAACATCATTCATGGCGGTGAAACCAACTATATCCGTGCTACCGTCAGCCTGTATGTTTCGCTGTACAACATGTTTATCAGCCTGCTGAGCATTCTGGGCTTCGCCCGCAGCAACTGATACAGCGCTTTGGTTTTGACCTGAGCCCCGCAATGCGGGGCTTTATTTTTGCCGGGGCAAAAGTTTGCTAGACTGTGGGCCGCAATGAATTACCGATCACCGAGGCTGTATGTTGGAGTTTGAAGGTCAGACGATTGAAACTGACGCCCAGGGTTACCTGAAAAACAGCGCCGACTGGCACGAAGGGCTGGCCCCGCTGTTAGCGGCACAGGAAGAGATTGAACTGAGCGAAGCGCATTGGGAAGTCGTACGCTTTGTGCGTAGCTTCTATCAGGAATTTAATACCTCACCGGCCATTCGCATGCTGGTCAAGGCAATGGCGCAAAAATACGGCGAAGAGAAAGGCAGCAGCCGCTACCTGTATCGCCTGTTCCCGAAAGGCCCGGCCAAACAGGCGACCAAGATCGCCGGGTTGCCAAAGCCGGTGAAGTGTATCTAGCCAGGGTTAATAGCGAATACTGAAGCCCTTATATTCGGCAACCCCACGTGGCTCCACCAGCACGCGGTCAACGCGGGCACTGCGTGGTCCGCCGCTTTTCAGCCACGCCATCAGTTGATCAACGGCCTGTTGCTCTCCACAGGCCAGCACTTCCACGCTGCCATCATCCAGATTACGCGCATAGCCGGTTAACCCCAACGCAGTAGCCTGGTATTGGGTGTTATAACGAAACCCGACCCCCTGCACCACACCATAGACATACGCGGCAATACAAACTTGTGTCATAATCGGCTCCTGATCGATTTCATTACAGGCATTCTCTGCGCTGATGCCCAGAGTGTGTCACTCTTTTTTCTCTATCTGGCAGCATACTTAATTATGACCGCACGCTTGATCCTTGCCAAAGGACGTGAAAAGTCCTTACTCCGTCGCCATCCGTGGATTTTCTCTGGCGCTGTTCTCCGTATCGAAGGTAAAGCCCAGTCAGGCGAAACCATCGATATCCATGACAGCCAGGGTAAATGGCTGGCACGCGGTGCCTATTCACCAGAATCGCAAATTCGCGCACGCGTCTGGACCTTCAAGCAGGATGAAGAGATTGATATCGCCTTCTTTATCAGCCGCTTGCAGCAAGCGCAGAGCTGGCGTGATTGGGTTGCAAAGCGTGATGGGCTGGACGGTTACCGCCTGATCGCCGGTGAATCTGACGGTATGCCAGGTATCACCATCGATCGCTTCCAGAACTTCCTGGTTTTACAGCTACTTTCGGCCGGTGCCGAATATCAGCGCGCCCCGCTGCTTTCTGCTCTCCAGCACTGCTACCCAGAATGCGCGATCTACGACCGTTCAGACGTTGCCGTACGTAAGAAAGAAGGCTTGCCGCTCACCCAAGGCCCGGTACTAGGCGATCTGCCCCCAGCCCTGCTGCCAATCACCGAGCATGGTATGAAACTGCTGGTGGACATTCAACAAGGCCACAAGACCGGTTTTTATCTCGATCAGCGTGACAGCCGCCTGGCAGCACGTAACTATTCCGCAGGTCGTCGCGTGCTCAACTGCTTCTCGTACACCGGCGCTTTCGCCGTGTCAGCCTTGATGGGCGGATGTGAGCATGTCATTAGCGTAGATACTTCACAGGCTGCGTTGGACATCGCCAAGCAGAACGTCGAACTGAACCAGTTGGATTTGAGCAAGGCCGAGTTCGTACGTGATGACGTATTCCAACTGCTGCGCAACTACCGCACACAAGGTGAGAAATTCGACCTGATCATCATGGATCCACCGAAGTTTGTCGAAAATAAAAATCAGTTGGCCAGCGCCTGTCGCGGTTATAAAGACATCAATATGTTAGCCTTCCAGTTGCTGAACCCAGGCGGCATTCTGCTCAGCTTCTCCTGCTCTGGCCTGATGCCGACCGATCTGTTCCAGAAAATTTTGGCCGATGCTGCCGTAGATGCCGGGCGTGATGTACAATTTGTAGAGCAGTTCCGACAGGCTGCCGATCACCCGGTGATTGCGACTTATCCTGAAGGCTTGTATCTGAAAGGGTTTGCGTGCCGGGTGATGTAACTTGAAATGCGCTGTTTTTGTCCTCATATAGAGTTCAATGCACTGTTTCTCAGGAGGTCATATGATAGCCAGCAAATTCGGTATCGGTCAGCAGGTTCGCCACCGGCTGCTGGGGTATTTGGGGGTAGTGATTGATGTCGATCCAGAATACTCTCTGGAACACCCAAAAGCAGACGAGATTGCAGCCAACGACGAGTTGCGCCTCGCCCCGTGGTATCACGTGGTGATGGAAGACGATGAAGGCCAGCCGGTTCACACTTATCTGGCCGAAGCGCAGTTGGCGGGAGAAGCACAGGATGCACACCCTGAACAGCCTTCTCTGGATGAGCTGGCGGAATCCATTCGCAGCCAGTTGCAAGCCCCACGGCTGCGTAACTAAGCGTCAAGCCTGAGAAACCAACGCCGAGCGGGCGCAGCGTATAGCGCCCCTGTAGCGTAACGGGTTGGAGTCTATCAGCAGTCTCAAACGCCAGGGCCAACCCTGGCGTTTTCATTCAATCAGCGTGCCAACCCCAGTCGCGGGATCTCAATCTTCGGGCAACGATCCATAATCACCTTTAACCCGGCCTGTTTGGCCAACGCTTCCGCCTGTTCGTTGATCACCCCGATTTGTAACCACAACACCTTGGCACCTATCGCAATGGCCTCCTGTGCCACCCCATACGCCGCCTCCGAGTTACGGAACACATCCACCATATCGACAGGGTGAGGAATATCCTCCAATGTGGCATAAACCGCCTGGCCAAGCAGCGTCTGCCCGGCCAGCTTCGGGCTCACCGGAATGACCTGATAGCCTTGCGCCAATAAATAAGCCATTACGCCATAGCTGGCTCGAGCCGGTTTATCACTGGCGCCCACCAGCGCAATGGTTTTGACCTGCGTCAGTACCTCTGCAATTGCTAGGTCTTGCATTTTTTGCTCCTGATATTTTGCCGGGAATGCCTTTTCATCAGTGTAACCGAAACGCCAGCATCGGTTAAAACTTGTTATCGGTCCGCGGCTATACTATTCGCAGGTAGGTTTGACCTGGCGCACCATTTCAAATGTTATCTAAATATGTGTAAATGTAAATTAAACGGCTTTCTGAAAAGATTTGACATAACTAGTGGCGTATCCAACACTAGTCATCTGTTCCACGAAAAGGAAGTAACGATGAAATTTGGTCTGGTGGTTGCGGGGCTGCTTGGAATATCGCTGAGCGTTTCGGCCGCAGCTACGACCCTGAAGCTTTCCCCGGACATCGAGCTGATGGTGGTCGACGGCAAGCAAATGACGGGCTCGTTGTTAAAAGGGGCCGATAGTCTGGAATTGAATGACGGGCAGCATCAGCTATTGTTCAAAGTCACAAAATCCGTACGTAAAGAGCCACGGTCTCAGGTGCTTTACACTTCATCCGCGCAGATTGTGGTGTTCAACAGCCAAAACGTCAGCGCCGTCACTATTGAGCTACCGCGTATCGAGAATGAGCAGGATGCCCTGCGCTTTGATAAAGCGCCGAATTATAAAATTCTGGGTAACCACGGCAAGCCGTTGGCGATCAAACGTGATGTATTACCGCTAACCAACTCACCCAATGAGAATGACCTGGAAAAGATCGTTGCCGATTATAACGCTCAAAATCGCCAGGCCTCCGTTCCGGCGTTAGCACATCTGCGTGCCAGCGTGATCTCGGCGGCACAGGGTAGCCCAGCGATTATCCCCCTGAACGGCGACAACGTTGCCGAGAAAATGCTGCAATACTGGTTCCTGCGCGCCGATCCCGAAACGCAAAAACGGTTTATCACCTGGACTGGCCAATCTCGCAACCGTTAAAGGCTGCCAACCACGCCTTTATGCCGTAAAGGCGTGGTTTGTTCGCAATTTCCCACGTTAGCACTAGGCAGTGAAATACAGTTTCAGTAATCTGTGGCGAATCATTCGATTTTCCAAGGATAGCGACATGGAACAAACCACCCGCACCATCGCAACCCGCAAGCATATTGCGCTCGTTGCTCACGACCACCGCAAGCAGGCCTTGCTGAAATGGGTTGAAGACAATAAAGAGATACTTGCCCAGCATCAGCTGTATGCCACGGGTACCACCGGTAATTTGATCCAGCGGGCTAGCGGTATCCCGGTGCAAAGCATGCTGAGTGGCCCGATGGGCGGCGATCAGCAAGTGGGTGCTCTGATCGCCGAAGGCAAAATTGATATGCTGATCTTCTTCTGGGACCCGCTAAACGCCGTCCCCCACGATCCCGATGTCAAAGCCTTGCTGCGCCTGGCCACGGTCTGGAACATCCCGGTGGCGACCAACCGCTCCACCGCCGATTTCCTGATCGACTCCTCGCTGTTCAAGAGCGAAGTGGTGATCGCCATTCCGGATTACGAAAAGTACCTTGCCGAACGCCTGAAATAATGCCCAAGGCCTGGTGTAGTGCCAGGCCTGTGGTTTACGGCTTTCTTTGCGACGGCACGCCAATATCTTGTAACTGCTCGATAAATACCGACGGGCGCTCGCGATCTTGTAATAACCAAACCTGATGCCTGGCCCGCGTGAGAGCGACATAGAGCAAACGCCGCTCCTCCGCATCCGGGAAATTCTCAGGCTGAGGCAATAATACCTCTTCAAGCACGGATTCACGGACCTCCGCCGGGAATCCATCCTTGCCTTCATACAGCCCGGCAATGATCACGTAGTCGGCCTGTTGGCCTTTGCTGGCATGAATGGTCATAAACTCGATATTCAGCTTCGGCCAACGCGTCGCCGCCTTTTGCAACACCTCCGGCTTGAGATGGTGGTAGCGCGCCAGCACCAAGATCCGTTCTTGCGGCTTCGCATAGCCACTTAGCTTGTCCAGCAACGCTTCCAACTGCTCCTGCGGCAAGATAACCACCGACTTTTTGTTGCCCTTGGTCAGGCTATTGAGCGGCTTTTTTAACTGGTGCGGGTTCTGCTGTATAAAGCCGTTGGCCACTTCACCGATCCGATCGTTAAAGCGGTAGGTGGTATCCAGCGCACACTGATCGCCTACGCCAAAGTTTTCGGCAAAGGCGGTGGTCAGCGACAGCTCTGCCCCGCTGAAACGGTAAATCGCCTGCCAATCATCGCCGACGGCAAACAGGCTGGTCTGCTTGTTTTGCTTACGCAGTGCCGCCAGCAGTTGCGCACGCTGGGGTGAGATATCCTGGAACTCGTCCACCAGAATATGCTTCCACGGGCTGATAAAACGCCCCTTTTCCAACAGATTAACGGCTTGATGGATCAGCCCGGCAAAATCGACCGCTCCCTCATCCTTCAGCGCGGTTTTCCACGCTTTCAGCAACGGTGCCATCAGGCGAATGCGTTTGCTGAACAGATCGCGGATCTCTTCGTCGGCCTGCTCTATCATTTCTGCCTGGCTACCTCCGTGGGTGCGCATCAAGCCAAGCCAGCGCTCCAGGCGCCCGCTCAAACGCTCCGCCAGACGCTTGTCATGCCAGAAATCGCCCTCGGGCAATTCCCACTCCAGCTCCTCAGTTAACCATTGCCGCCAGCCTTTGGCCTGCGCTTTCTTCTCGCTGCACTGCTGTTGCCAGTGAGTGATTAGCAACGTCCGGCGCGCTTTACTGTCGCTTTCCAGCTTGCTGATCACCGGCGCTTTGCGGCTACCCTGCTGGATAATCTGCAGCGCTAACGCATGGAACGTTTTCGCCTGGATCGCCACGCTGCCCAAACGTTCCTGGATGCGTTCGTTCATCTCTTCGGCGGCTTTACGCCCAAATGCCAGCAACAGGATCTGCTCCGGCTCGGCCTCTTGACGCAGTAGCAGCCAACCCGCCCGCGCCACCAACACCGAGGTCTTGCCACTGCCAGCCCCTGCGAGTACCAGCACGGCATCCTCGCCGTTCACCACGGCCCGGCTTTGCGATTCATTCAACGGTGACGTTTCAACGCTCTGGAAGAAATCCTGGTGGGTTTCCAGCATCCGGTCGCACCACCGTTGATTACGTTGCGCCACGCTGCGCAGGCCAGACTTGAGCCACTGCAGGCACAAGTGATAACTTTCACGGCAGTTTTCAAACTCTTCCAGCCGCGCCACCGGCATTGGCAAGGCGCCAAACGACTGGCGGATCTGCTGCTGCAGGTTGCTCAATTCGGCACGCTTGAACCACTTGTCCTGTTGCTCAATTTGCCGGATATGATCGACCTGCTGTTGCAATACCTCGGCGCTCACTTCACTCATCTCGCTGCTCCACTGCTGCCAGGACTGCTGCAGATAGTGGTAAAAGCGCTGGGTTTCCTGCCATTCGGTACCGTGCAGGCGTACGACCTTTTCATCCGGCAGTTCGAACTCGAGTTCCCCCCAGACGATCCCGCGTTTACAACGCACCTGAATCAACTGGTTGAAAGGGATCAGGTATTCATGCTTCTCGCCGCTCACCTCAACGCCGGCATGCAACAACCGTACGCGGTTGTAAGGATGCTGTGCCAGGTGTTTACCCAGCGATGTCGCCTTTAGTTCCATATACCCACGCCATAATCATGTTGAGATATACCCGTCGTCTTTCAAGCTGCAGCTTGAAATCCATAGGGTAGCATTGCTACCAGTTTACCCGCGTTAAGCAATGGCACTCTAGCGTTAAAAAAAGGGTAGAATAGTTTTTGCGTTATGCTGATGAATACTTCCCCCTCGTGCCGTTTGGCCATCATTAGAGCAGAATGACGACTATGCGTACTGTATTGAACATTCTTAATTTCGTTTTGGGTGGTTTTTTCACCACGCTTGGCTGGCTGATTGCCACCTTTTTCAGCGTCGTGCTGATTTTTACCCTGCCATTGACCCGCTCCTGCTGGGAAATTACCAAAATCTCCCTGCTGCCATTTGGCAACGAAGCGATCCATGTCGATGAATTATACCCTGAGAAAAGCAATGCCCTGCTGGCTGCCGGCGGTTCTTTGCTGAATATCGTCTGGCTGGTCCTGTTCGGCTGGTGGTTGTGCCTGTCACACATTATTGCGGGCATAGCCCAGTGCATCACCATTATTGGTATTCCGGTAGGCATCGCCAATTTCAAGATAGCCGCTATCGCCCTGTGGCCAGTTGGCCGCCGTGTCGTTCCCGTTGAGGTTGCACAACAGGCGCGGATCGAGAACGCCCGCCGCCGCTTTTAATCGCGTTAACTTTTCTCCCATTTAGGAGCTTGTCGTGCTCTCTTTTGCACCCAAAATTCGGCGTTATACCTATAACAGCAACCTGCTTTATAACCTGCGTATTTTTATCGCGCTGGCCGGGGCCTCTGCGGTGCCGTGGTGGTTGGGGGTCCCTACACTGACCATTCCGTTAACGCTGGGTGTCGTTGCTGCGGCGCTAACGGATCTTGACGACCGGCTGGCAGGAAGATTGCGAAACCTGCTCATTACGCTAGTTTGCTTTTTTGTGGCCTCGACATCGATTGAACTGCTGTTTCCTTACCCCTGGCTGTTTGCCCTCGGGCTGACGACCTCAACCTGCGGCTTTATTCTGCTGGGGGCATTAGGACAGCGTTACGCCACTATCGCCTTCGGTGCCTTGCTGATCGCCGTCTACACCATGCTTGGCACCTCCATGTATGACGCCTGGTACCAGCAACCGGTTCTGTTGATCATCGGTGCCATTTGGTACAACTTGCTGACGCTGATCGGCCATCTGCTATTTCCTATCAAGCCCCTGCAGGAAAACCTGGCCCGCTGCTATGAACAGTTGGCCAACTACCTGGATGCCAAGGCCAACCTGTTCGATCCAGATGCCGAATCGGACGCCGATCTGCCGTGGGTGGACGTGGCAATGGCCAACAGCACGCTGGTCACCACGCTTAACCTGACCAAGGCTTCACTGCTGACCCGCTTGAAAGGCGACCGTGGCCAACGCGGCACCCGCAGAACGCTACACTACTATTTTGTCGCTCAGGATATCCATGAACGCGCCAGTTCTTCTCACGTACAGTATCAGGCGCTAAGTCAACAGTTTCGCCACAGCGATATTCTGTTTCGCTTCCAGCGGCTACTGGCCAAGCAGGCCCGTGCCTGCCAGCAACTGGCGCAATCAATACTGCTACGGCAGAAATATCTGCATAGCCCGCGTTTTGAACCCGCTTTTTCGCGCCTGGAAGAGGCGCTGACCCGGATTACCGTTACTCCAGAAAATCGCGAACTGACCAGAGCGCTATCCCATCTGCTCAAGAATTTACGGGCAATTGACGCCCAGTTGGCCAATATCGAGTCTGAGCAGTCCCTGGCGAGTGGCCAGGCCGAGGAAAACAACCTGTCAGACGACCGGCTCACCGGTTGGAGTGATATTCGCCTGCGTATCAGCCGCCACCTGACACCACAATCCGCCCTATTCCGCCACGCCATCCGTATGTCCGTGGTGTTATGCGTGGGCTATGCGTTTATTCAACTGACCGGAATGCAGCACGGTTATTGGATCCTGCTGACCAGCCTGTTTGTCTGCCAGCCCAACTACAACGCCACACGCAGGCGCTTGGCGTTAAGGATCATCGGCACTCTGGCTGGCATTTTGATCGGCCTGCCGATCCTGTATTTTGTGCCCTCACTGGAAGGGCAATTGATCCTGATCGTGATCTCCGGAGTATTGTTCTTCGCCTTCCGAACCGTGCAATATGCCCACGCCACGATGTTTATCACCCTGTTGGTCTTGCTATGCTTTAACCTGCTGGGCGAAGGGTTCGAAGTGGCTGCCCCGCGCGTCTACGATACCCTGCTGGGTTGTGCCATCGCCTGGGCAGCGGTGAGTTTTATCTGGCCAGACTGGAAGTTCCGTCAGTTACCGGCCATGGTGCGCAAGACACTGAATGCCGACTGCCGCTATCTGGATGCCATTCTGGTGCAGTACCATCAGGGCAAGGATAACAGCCTGCCTTATCGTATTGCCCGCCGCGATGCCCATAATAGCGATGCCGAATTGGCGTCGGTGATCTCTAACATGTCTGTTGATCCCAAGGCCGATAAAACCATTCAGGAAGCGGCATTCCGCCTGCTGTGCCTTAACCATACCTTGCTGAGCTATATTTCCGCCCTGGGTGCCCACCGTGAGCGCCTGGAAAGTGCCGCCGTGCTGGACTTGCTCAACGATGCGGTTTGCTATGTTGATGGTGCATTACACCACGACGCTCTTGATCGTCAGCGTATCACGCAGGCACTGGAAGGCCTCTCCAAGCGTATTACTGCGCTGGTTCCGGAGCCGGAAAGCAAAGAACAGCTGGTGTTGCAGCAAATTGGTCTGGTGCTCGAGTTACTACCAGAGCTGACGGCACTTAATGCGCAAATTGCTCAAGCCGGTTGATAGTTCAAGGATGTGAGCCGCAGGCGTGGTCTTCTGACCGCGCCTCAAAGCAGGGAAAGAGCGCGTTGTTTTCGAACCACTCGATCAACGCCTCCCTTTGCAGATTAGGCAAGGCGGCATGATGGTAGCCCGCCATGGCCCCCGCCAGTGACATCAGCACTTTCATGCCCAGATTTTTTTGCTGTTGCAGCAACTTCAGATAGCTATCTCTGACTCCCAACAGGCGAAAATCATAAATATTGCATATGCCTGCTCGCCACAGCTGCCGCTCTAATGAAGCATCAATATTCGGTAAATCTTTCAATCTGCCATTGCAGCGTTTTTTTACCTTAATCTCTTTACGCGTCTCACAGATAGCCTGCCAGACAAGCGCACACAGTTCGCGACGCTGCCGCCACAGATCTTCATTCACCCAGTAATAGCGCATGACCATGGGAACTCCCCGCTTTAAATAGGTCATATTCACCATGCCACGCTCACGGAACGCGGTTTCCAGGCTTTCTGTTGCACGCAAATACAGCTCACCTTCGGTAATGACCGCAAACATTGTGCCGTCCGCCAGCAGGCCATAGCCGCCAAACTGCGAGCGTATGGCAATATTTCCCAGGGCGGCAAAGCAGGACTTTGCCTGCTCGATCCTCCTTAACGATCCTCCATTCATTTACCTCTCCTTATATGAAGCCACAGCCATTAGGCATGTTTTGGTTGGAATAAACGTAACTGGAACAACTAATTAAAAAAAATACGCATTATCCCTAGTCGTGCCAATCATAAATTCAAGACGTACAATAAATAATCTCAATTATGCGAAGCGTTACGAAAATTTGGGTTGATCTTCTGTTTCGATGGCTATACTGTATATACATACAGTAACACTACGGGCGGGAGACGACATGCGTACTCAATCACTTTATCAACCTCATTTTAGCCAATCCTCAATGCCGGCGGAGCAAGCGGTGATCCCTGCGCAAGCGGGCACCGAAAATGGCCTAATCAGTGAGCTTGTTTACAATGAGCGGCAACCCGCCGTAGCCCAGTTATTGGTGCCTTTGTTGCAGCAGTTAGGCAAGCAATCGCGTTGGTTACTGTGGTTGACCCCGCAGCAGAAACTGAGCAAAACCTGGCTGCAACAGGCCAGCCTGCCGGTTGATAAGGTTGTACAGCTTAATCAGATCAATCCACTGGCTACCGTAGACGCCATGGAGAAAGCTTTATTGACGGGAAATTACAGTGTGGTGCTTGGCTGGTTACCAGAATTGACACAAGAGGATCGCCTAAGGCTGAGTCGAGCGGCAGAATTGGGGAATGCCTATGGGTTCATTATGCGACCTCAACGTGACATCGTTGCTGCCGACAGACACTGTTCAACCTTAAAAATTCACTCTTCTTTGTATCATTAAGTAAATTTAGGACTTTTCCCATCAATTTTATCGCTTGGTCTGGCAACCGCAGACAGATCAGGCGCAAAGCGAGGTTGGCTGCGGTTCGGCGCCGCCTTCCATGTGAAAAAAAGACTCGTTTAGCACCCCGATATGTTAGAGGATATGTCTAATTCCATGTTTTTTTTTAGAGCTTTATCACATCACACTTGTAACTTTCGCGCCACGTTGTAGACTTTACATCGCCAAGGTTGCTCTATAACGCCAGAAAAACTGGCAGAGTAACAAACGAGGGCTCAAACCTTGGCGAAGGAATTTAAACCAAGGGCTTAAAGCAGCTTTAAAGCTCATTGCCTATTTGGATGATAACGAGGCGCAAAATGAAAAAGACAGCTATCGCATTAGCAGTGGCACTGGCAGGTTTCGCTACAGTAGCGCAAGCCGCACCAAAAGACGACACTTGGTACACTGGTGCCAAACTGGGTTGGTCCCAGTATCATGACACCGGTTTCTACGGTAACGGCTATGAGAATGGTATCGGCAACGGTCCTACTCATAAAAGCCAACTGGGTGCAGGCGCGTTCTTGGGTTACCAAGCGAACCAATACCTGGGCTTCGAAATGGGCTACGACTGGCTTGGCCGTATGCCTTACAAAGGCAGCGTGAACAACGGTGCTTTCAAAGCTCAAGGCGTTCAATTGGCAGCTAAACTGAGCTACCCAATCATGGACGATCTGGACATCTACACCCGTCTGGGTGGTATGGTTTGGCGTGCAGACTCCAGCGCTCACTACGGTGCAACCGATCAGCGCCTGAGCAACCATGACACTGGCGTTTCTCCATTGGCAGCAGTGGGTGTTGAATACGCACTGACTCGTGACTGGGCTACCCGCCTGGACTACCAGTGGGTTAACAACATCGGTGACGCAGGTACCGTTGGTGCACGTCCAGATAACGGCATGCTGAGCGTAGGTGTTTCCTACCGCTTTGGCCAGGAAGTTGCTGCTCCAGTAGTAGCTCCAGCTCCGGCCCCAGCTCCAGTTGTTGAAACCAAGAAGTTCACTCTGACTTCTGACGTTCTGTTCGCGTTCAACAAAGCGACCCTGAAACCAGAAGGCCAACACGCTCTGGATCAGCTGTACACCCAACTGAGCTCACTGGATCCGAAAGACGGTTCTGTTGTAGTTCTGGGCTTCACCGATGCAGTAGGTTCAGCAGAATATAACCTGCGCCTGTCTGAGCAACGTGCACAAAGCGTTGTGGATTACCTGATCTCTAAAGGTATCCCTTCAGACAAGATCTCTGCACGTGGCATGGGTAAAGCTAACCCAATCACTGGTGACACCTGTGGCTATCGTTCAGGCCGCGCAACTGCAGCTCAGATCGCATGTCTGGCTCCAGATCGTCGCGTAGAGATCGAAGTTAAAGGTATCAAAGAAGTTGTTTCTCAGCCTCAGGGCTAAGTAAGCGCTTCTTAGTAAAAAACCCCGCATTGCGGGGTTTTTTTTGGCCTAAACGTTAGGTAAGGCTATTTATCATCCTTACCCAGGATCGCCTGTAGATCCTGTTTCAGCGATGACATCTGGGTGGCATACTTCTCTTTGCGCTCGGCATCTTCGATCAGCTGTACGACGGTTTCCGACAAGGTGACACCACGGCGATGCGCCAGCGCAGCCAAACGTTGCCAGACCAGGAACTCCAGATCGATCGATTTCTTGCGCGTATGCTGATGTTCTGAGTTAAAATGACGCTTACGCCGAGCACGGATGGTTTGTTTCATCCGGTTATCCAGCGTCGGATTCATGTGCTCATCTATCCACGCCAGCACTTTTACCGGTTCATTTTCCAGCTTCAGCAGTTCGTCAATGACCTCCTGAGCAAGGCTGTTTTCAATGTAGCGGGTGATCGCTTCACCTTCCCGGTGCTTTTTCACCAGGTACTTCCATTTCCAACCGCTCTCCAGATTTTCCAGTTGCTGATATTTCATCGTGAACTCTGCTGTGACCGTGTAACTTTAATAAGCATAACAGCTTTAGCCAACTTTTCCTCGGCAATTACCCTCCGTTTTTGACTGTTTTTTGCACAGTCATCGGGCAATGTCAAACTCCGATGCTCAACAATGACTCTGGAGGTATCAAGCTGGCGTTATTCTTGTATAATCGCGCTTTCCCTTTTTGACGATTGCATCTAACACTTTGACCAATAACCGACTTGAATGGCAATCTCTGTTGCCTGCTGCTACGCCTTATCAGGCGATTTTCGATTCCGCTGCTCAATTGGCACCCGTGGCCTTTTCTGCAATCCAGCCCCGTTTGGAGAATGCGCTGACGCTGTTTTTGCATCCGCTGTCTCTGCCACGTTTTATGCTGTTGAAAGCACAGGAAACACGTGAGTATCTGGCGTTGATCGCCCGAGCGGCAGAAGAGTTGCAACCGCAGAATACCGTTAAAGGCAGTCACTACGTGATTGAAGGCGACACCGTCAGCATTAAAAATGCCATGCGCGGCGATGAACCTTTTGCCGCCGGCGGGGCTTGCGTTTACCAGGAATGGGTTGAGCCAGAACAGTTATTTGGCTGCGTCAGAATGCACAACGGTGCGATCGCCTTACAGCCGGGCCTGGTCCATCAGGCTAACGGCGGCGTGCTGATCCTGTCGGCGCGAGCCCTCTTGGCACAACCGCTATTGTGGCTGCGTCTCAAGCAGATGATTACCCAGCGCCAATTCCAGTGGCTGACGCCAGATGAAACCCGGCCGTTGCCGGTCTCCATCCCTCCTATGCCGCTGGAGTTACGTCTGATTGTGGTGGGCGATCGCCATGGCCTGGCTGATTTCCACGATATGGAGCCTGAAGTCTGCGAGCAGGCCGTCTACGGTGAATATGAAGACGATCTGCAGCTCACCGAGCCAGACGATATGGTGCAATGGTGCGGCTATATCAATAGCGTGGTCGCCGAGCAGCAATTACCACCGCTGGCAGCCGACGCCTGGCAGCCTCTGATGGTCCAGGCGGTGCGCTATACCGGTGACCAGGGTAACCTGCCGCTATCGCCGTTGTGGGTCAGCCAGCAGTTGTCTGAGGCCGCTCTGTATGCCGAAGAGGAACAGATCACCGCTAAAGCGTTAGAAGCGGCGCTAAATGCCCGCGAGTGGCGTGAAAGCTATCTGGCAGAACGCATGCAGGACGAGATTGAACTGGGCCAGATCATGATCGAAACCGAAGGTGAGGTGATTGGTCAGATTAACGGCCTGTCGGTGCTGGATTATCCAGGACATCCGCGCAGCTTTGGCGAACCTTCACGCATCAGCTGCGTGGTCCACCTGGGTGATGGCGAATTCACCGATGTGGAGCGCAAAGCCGAGCTGGGAGGCAACCTGCACGCCAAAGGCATGATGATCATGCAGGCGTTCCTGATCGCCGAACTGGATCTCGATCAGCAACTCCCCTTCTCCGCCTCGATCGTTTTTGAGCAATCTTACGGCGAAGTTGACGGGGACAGCGCCTCGCTGGCGGAACTCTGCGCCCTGATCAGCGCATTGTCACAGCAGCCGATCACCCAGCAAATCGCCGTAACCGGCTCCGTTGACCAGTTTGGTAATGTGCAACCAATCGGTGGCGCTAACGAAAAAATCGAAGGTTTCTTCGAGGTCTGTCTACGCCGCGGCCTGACGGGTAAACAGGGCGTGATCCTGCCAGCCAGCAACGTGCGGCACCTTTGCCTGCGCCCAGACGTCGTCGAAGCGGTACGTGAAGGGCAATTCCATCTGTGGGCGGTAGATAGCGTTGCGGAAGCCTTGCCGTTATTGACCGGCTATCCGTTCGCCGATGAGCAGCAGCCTAGCCTGCTGGCCGCCATCCAGGAGCGAATTGCACAGGCTATGTTGCCAGAACGGCGTCCGTTGCCGTGGCCATTGCGCTGGCTTAACTGGTTCAGCCGTGGCTGATCGGACTTGTTCAGCGTACACGTGTAAGTTAATCTGCGTCCTTCATCAAAATAAGGTTTACTGAGAACATGGTAGATAAACGCGAATCCTATACGAAACAAGATCTCGAAGCATCGGGCCGTGGCGAACTGTTTGGCGCCGGTGGCCCACCGTTGCCATCAGGCAACATGTTAATGATGGACCGCGTGGTCAAGATGACCGAAGACGGTGGTAGCCACAATAAAGGCTACGTAGAAGCTGAGCTCGATATCAATCCGGATCTGTGGTTCTTCGATTGCCACTTTATTGGCGATCCGGTCATGCCAGGTTGCCTGGGTCTGGATGCCATGTGGCAGTTGGTAGGGTTCTACCTCGGCTGGATGGGCGGCGAAGGCAAAGGCCGTGCGCTGGGCGTCGGCGAAGTGAAGTTCACCGGCCAGGTACTGCCAACCGCCAAAAAGGTCACCTACCGCATCAACTTCAAACGCGTGATCATCCGCAAGCTGATTATGGGCGTGGCTGATGGCGAAGTGCTGTGCGATGGCAAAGTGATCTATACCGCCAGCGATCTGAAAGTGGGCCTGTTCAAGGACGCTGCGGCGTTCTAACGCCTTACGGCGGCCTCTCTCGGTCGCCGTTTATTTCCCCTGTGTTATTACTGTTCCGGTCGTTTAATCGCCGCTCAGTGACTACAATAAATGTATCCACTAAGAGAGCAGCATGAAAAAAACCAGTTTTGCAACGACCCCCTGCCCAATCGCCCGTTCGTTGGGGCGCGTGGGGGAATGGTGGAGCATCCTGATCCTGCGCGATGCCTTTCATGGCCTGAGCAAATTTGACGAGTTTCAGCAAAGCCTGGGGCTATCCCCCACGCTGCTGACCCGCAGGCTTAAATTTCTGGTGGAAAGCGGCATTCTGTATAAGCAACGCTACCAGACACGCCCGGTACGCTATCAATATCTGCTCACCGATCGCGGCAAGGATTTCTTCCCGGTGTTGGTGACGTTGTTCCAGTGGGGCAATACCCATCTGACCGAAGGGGCGCACAGCGCGGAACTGGTTGATCGGCGCAGCGGTCAACCGATACAGCCTCAATTAATCGATGCACTAACCCAGCAGCCTATCGCCCTACAGCACATCACGTTGGCGGCAGGTCCTGCGGCCGGAGAAGCCATGTCACGCCGTGCTTCTCTGATGCAGCATCACTACGCCTTACTTAATGAATCATCCAAGGAGTCACTATGAGCAGTCGTCGTATAGTTATCACCGGTATGGGGGCCGTCTCTCCTTTGGGTTGCGGCGTAGAGCCGATCTGGCAACGCCTGTTGGCTGGTCAGTCAGGGATCGGCCCACTGCCCGAAGAGATGGTGGCGGATTTGCAGGTCAAGATCGGCGGTCAGGTGCCCACGCTGGAGCAGGATGCCGCTGCCGGTTTTAATCCAGACCTGAGCGTGGCACCGAAAGACCAAAAGAAAATGGACCGCTTCATTCTGCTGGCAATGGCCGCCGCTGACGAAGCCATCAAGCAGGCTGGCTGGAACGCCGATAGTGAGGAGAAACAGGAGCGGACGGCCACCGTGATCGCCTCCGGCATTGGTGGCTTCCCCGCTATCGCCCATGCGGTGCGCACCACGGATAGCCGCGGGCCGAAGCGCCTCTCTCCTTTCACCATTCCCTCATTCTTGGTTAACCTGGCCGCCGGCCATGTTTCCATCAAGCATCAATTCAAAGGGCCGATTGGCGCACCGGTCACCGCCTGTGCAGCAGGCGTACAGGCCATTGGCGATGCGGTGCGGATGATCCGCAACGATGAAGCCGATATCGCCTTATGCGGCGGAACGGAAGCCGCTATCGATACCGTTAGCCTGGGGGGCTTTGCCGCTGCCCGAGCCATGTCAACCACGCCTGCGGATGCCGCAACCAAAGCGTCACGCCCGTTTGACAGTGCCCGCGACGGCTTTGTGATGGGTGAAGGTGCCGGGATGTTGGTGATCGAGACGCTGGAACATGCGTTGGCACGCGGCGCCAAGCCGTTAGCAGAGATTGTCGGTTACGGCACCAGTGCGGATGCCTACCATATGACTTCCGGGGCCGAAGATGGCGACGGTGCCTATCGGGCGATGAAGATTGCGCTGAAACAGGCTGGCGTCACGCCAGATCAGGTTCAGCATCTGAACGCGCACGCCACTTCAACCCCGGTTGGCGATCTGGGTGAAATCAACGCCATCAAACATCTGTTCGGCACCGATGGGCATATTGCCATCACCTCCACCAAATCGGCCACCGGCCATCTGCTGGGGGCCGCAGGTGGCCTGGAAACCATTTTCACCGCTCTGGCGCTGCGCGATCAAATCGCTCCGGCCACCCTGAATCTGGATAACCCTGACCCCGCCGCCGCAGGTTTACATCTGGTAGCCAATAAGGCGGAACCGATGGCCATGACCTATGCCCTGTCGAACGGATTTGGTTTTGGGGGAGTCAACGCGAGTATTTTGCTAAAACGCTGGCAGGAATAATTGTACGCTTAAAACGAAAACCTCCGCTTGTTTGGCGGAGGTCATTCCTTAATTCATGACAGAGAGCCGCTTAAGCGGTCACAGCCCTGTCCTCCATGGCTTGTCGCCAACCTCCCAGCCAGTTAGCCCGGGCGTCTAAAGATTGGTAGGGACAAAGTTCCCTTGAACGCCCTGCAATACCTGCTTGGTAACCACGTGATTCAGCCCGTTCCAAACGATCTCTTTTCTGTCTCTTCATGCCTCATTTCCCTCGTTGTTACTTTGTGGAAAGAAAACAATGGCCGCACGAAATACAGCCACATTTAAGGAATAGCCCTAAATGGCGAGAAGATCAACGTTCAAATTTCATACCGTTGTCATATTTGTGAGCTATGCACGGCGCATAAGCTAAGTGGCTGATATTGCTAGACAGGATATAATTCCATGATAATAAACTAAAAAAATCCCGGCGAGGCTTTTGCTTTGCCTCACCGGGATGGTTTTAGAACGAATTATTACAAGTTATGATTAAAGGCGAGCTGCCTGTGCGGCAATCTCCTGTGCTTCCTGCAACCAACCCTGAGCCAAGGTGCGGACCAAGGCGTCATAGCCATCTTCACCCTGTTTCAATTCCAGGTTGAATGGCCGCTTGATAAGCCTGCCCTGATGGCTCAGCACCCATTCACCCCGAACGATCGCTTTACCATCGTAGCGGCCATGGAAGCCGCTGATAGTGACGTTAAGCACATCCTGATCGCTGCTCATCGGCTGTGATGACACCACCCACCCCGGCAAAGCGCTGCCCAGGTTGGTCACCAACGTCTGTTGCAGTTGCTGATCCAACGGGCTGGCCCACAGGTTGTTTTGCCCAATCACAAACTGCACGTCGTTAGTCTGGTAGACCACCCCACTCTGCGCCAGGAAATCCGCCACGCTAACGTGCTCCAGCCACAGCTGGCGTGACGCCTGGGTACCACTCACCGGAGCCGGGGTCCCCAACGCCGGTAACTGATAGTAAGTCTTGTTGGGCGTACTGCTACAGGCACTCAGCATCAGTGCCAGAACTACCGGGATCCACTTTTTCATTTTTTGGCCTTCTTCGGCTGAGGGTCATTACTGCCCGCGGCTTCAAATACCAGGGCGTTGCTCTTATCGTTCAGGGTACGCAGCACCGGTTGCAGCTCACGCAGCACCTGATCGAGACGTTGCATATCACCAACCATTTTGTTGTAGGCCGGTGAACCTGGCTGGAACCCTTTCATGCTGCGATTGAGTTCTTGCAGGGTTTTCTGCATATCTTCAGGCAATGCCTTCATCTCTTTACTGCTGATGATGTCATTGAGCGACTGCATGGTTTTCTGCGTTTCTTTCATGGTCTTCTGGCTTTCTGCCAACGTTTTGGTCGCTTCGTTGATCATTGGATTGATCGGCATCGAATTGATCTTATCCAGCGTCTGCATCAGCTTCTGTTGGATCTGCGCCAAGCCACCGCTTGTGGTTGGCAACAGCGGATAGCCGAACAGCTCACGCGGCCCCTTCCACACTTTCTCCTGTGGATAGAAGTCCAGATCGATATACAACGCGCCAGTCAGCAGGTTGGCGGACTTCAGCGCGGCACGCAGGCCACGCGACTCAGCATCTTTCAAATGCTGCGCGATATCGAAGTTCTTGCCCAACTGTTGATTAAAGCGCTCAGGCTCAATACGGATCAGGACCGGAATACGGTAATCGTTATCCAACCGCTGGCGCATACCTTCTTTGTAGAATGGCACTTGCCCTACGGTACCCAGGCGGATACCCCGGAACTCGACCGGAGCACCCGGTTGCAGCCCGCGGATCGATTCGGAGAAGAACACCAGATAATCGGTATGCTCGGTATACAGCGAATCCTGAATATTGCGCTGGTTATCGAACAGGGCAAACTCGGCCTTTTCTTTCACCGCGTCGCCACGATCCCAACCTTCTGGAACGTCAAAGCTCACGCCGCCACTGAACAGCGTCGCCAAGGATCCCATTTCCACACGCATACCCTGTGCGGACATATCGAAGGCAACGCCGCTGTCTTTCCAGAACCGCACGTTACTGGTGATCAGTTGATCATAAGGCGCAGAAATAAACAGCTGATAGCGCATGGCGCGCAGCTTGGGATCGAAATAGCTGGTTTCCACTGAGCCGACGCGGTAGCCACGGAACAGCACCGGATCGCCAGCGTTCAACTGGCCGGATTTATCGCTGTCCAGTATGACGCGCAACCCTTTAGCATCTGGCGAGGCCAGTGGCGGAGCATCAAGCAACTTGTAATTCTCTTTGCCTGCCTTGCCCTTGTTGCCCGGTTGCAATTCAATGTAGGCACCGGATAACAAGGTTCCCAACCCGGAGATACCCTCGCGGCCAATCTGGGGTTTCACAACCCAAAAGGCGGTGTCATCGCGCAGCAGCTTTTCCATGCCGGAATTCAGGCGAGCCTGCACCAGCACTTTGCTCAGGTCTTCGCTCAAGGTGACGCTTTCCACCGTCCCAACATCCACACTGCGGCTTTTGATCTTGGTTTTTCCCGCTTCCAACCCTTCGGCAGAGGTCGTCACCAACGTCACTTCCGGCCCTTGATGGCTGAAGTGATAAAACAGGATCCACGCCCCGATCAACGCCGTGACAATGGGAATGATCCACACCGGCGACCAGCGCTTGATCTTCTCAACATCCGCGACGCCATGATTACTTTCCGTCACCTTGCGGCTCCTTTTTTGTTGTTTCATTTGCGCGATCCCAGGTTAAACGGGGATCAAACGCCATAGCAGCAAACATGGTGAGAATGACCACCATGGCGAACAGTAGCGCACCAATGTCTGGATAAATGCTCATCAACTGTCCCATACGTACCAACGCCGAAAGCACGGCGATCACAAACACGTCGATCATTGACCAACGGCCAACAAACTCCACCACTTCATAAATCAGATGCATACGTTCGCTATCGGCATTGGCCTTGCCTTTGCCATTGGCATCCAGGCAAAGCCAGCCAATCGCCAACATCTTGAGCGAGGGCACCATAATACTGGCAATGAAAATCACCATCGCCACCGGATAGGACCCTTCGCCCCATAGCAGCACTACCCCGGCCATGACCGTTGACGGCATTTTATTGCCCAACGCCTCGGTGATCATAATCGGCATCAGCATCGCCGGAATATACAATATGATCGAGGTGACCAATAACGCCATCGTCCATTGCAAGCTGTGGCGACGGCGTACATAGCCCACAGTGTGACAGCGAGGGCATTTGGACTGCTGGGCGGGCAAGATGGCCGTACAGCAGGAGCAGGAACGAACGCCTTGCCGCAGTCCGGTACGCCCAATCTGCAACGGTTGTTCAATCAACGGGGCCGGTTCAATATCCTGCCACAGCCAGCGACGATCGACACATTGGAAGGCTCGCACCTGTAGCAGGCAAAACAGACAGTAAGGGATAAAGCTGGCACCAATGCCGATATCACCATAGGCCATCAGTTTAACGAAGCTGACCAGTACGCCAGCCAGGAAGATCTCGACCATGCACCAGGTCTTCAGCTGGAACAGCACCTTGGCCATCCAGACCTTCCATTGTCGTGGCAGCCGCACCCTGGCACACAACAGAATAATCGCCAACATGCAAAACGCCGGGATCAGTTGTACAAACACCATAAACAGGGTGGCCATGCTGGCATAGTCTTCTGCCACCATCACCTGAGGAATTTGGATCAGTTTGATTTCATTGCCCAGACCGGCAACGCGCATATTGATAAACGGAAATATATTGGCTAACACCAGCATGAATAACGCGCTGAGGGCAAAGCCAATCGGCTGTTTGCGCGGTTCTGCCCAGCGGGCGCTGAGTGTCGTTTTACAACGGGGACAAACGGCCTTGGAGCCTGATTGCAAAGGCGGCAGTGCCACCAGCATATCGCATTGTGGGCACAGTATCAGGTTATCCTGCTGATGCTCGCCATGCATCGCATGACTCTGCTGCTTATGACTTTCGTGGGAACACACCATTATCCTCCTTAACCGTGTCGCTCATCGGTACAGCCTGGGTTGCCCACAGCAGCAGCGTGCGGGCAACCCTGTTTCCAATCAGCCGTTTTTCATTGCTTCCAGCTCTTCCCAACGGGCAAAGGCTTGTTCCAGTGCCTGCTCAGCAGTGGCAAGATCGGCCAGCACCTGCTGGGTTTCGCTGTGCGGGCGCGAGAAGAATCCTGCGTCGCTCACCTGCGCCTGCAAGGCTTCAATATCCTTTTCCAACTGTTCAAGGCGTTGTGGCAACTGCTCCAGTTCACGCAGCAGGTTATAACTCAGTTTGGCCGCTGATTTCTTGGGCTGCTCGGTTTTTTTCTCCATCACAGCCTTGGTTTGGCTGGCGGCAACCGTGCGGATCGGCTTGGCGGTGGCACGTTGATGGTGTGCATCGTAGTAGCCCCCGACGTAAGTGTCGATCACGCCATTGCCTTCGAAAATCCAGCATTCGGTCACCGAGTTATCAACGAACTGACGATCGTGGCTCACCAGCAATACGGTGCCCTGGTAGCTATCGATCATCTCTTCCAACAGTTCCAGCGTTTCGACGTCAAGATCGTTGGTTGGTTCATCGAGGATCAGCAAATTGCTAGGCTTGAGGAATAACTTGGCCAGCAATAGGCGGTTACGCTCCCCGCCAGACAACGCTTTGACCGGCGTCATTGCCCGTTTAGGGTGGAACAGGAAGTCCTGCAAATAGCCCAGCACATGGCGCGAACGGCCATTGACCATCACTTCCTGCTTCCCTTCCGCCAGGTTGTCCATCACCGTACGTTCTGGATCCAGTTCGGCACGGTGTTGGTCAAAATAAGCGACTTCCAGCTTGGTGCCGCAGTGCACTCGCCCGCTGTCGGCTTTCAGTTGACCGAGCATCAATTTCAGCAAGGTGGTTTTACCACAGCCGTTTGGCCCCACCAGCGCGATTTTGTCACCGCGTTGCACTTGGGCGCTGAAGCCTCGGACCAACACTTTGTCGGCGACCTGATAATTGACGTCTTCCATTTCGAACACAATCTTGCCCGAACGCACAGCCTCTTCCACCTGCATCTTGGCGGTGCCCATCACTTCACGACGTTGTGAACGCTCGTTACGCAACGCCTTCAGAGCGCGCACCCGGCCTTCATTACGCGTACGGCGCGCCTTGATGCCCTGACGGATCCAAACCTCTTCCTGCGCCAGTTTGCGGTCAAATTCGGCGTTCTGCAGCTCTTCGACCCGCAGCGCTTCTTCTTTGCTTTCCAGGTACAGCTCGTAGTTACCCGGCCATGACACCAGCTTGCCGCGATCGAGATCGACAATGCGCGTGGCCATATTGCGGATAAACGAACGGTCATGCGAGATGAAGACGATGCTGCCCTGGAACTCTTTCAGGAACCCTTCCAGCCAGTCGATGGTGGTGATATCCAGGTGGTTGGTAGGTTCATCAAGCAGCAACACGCGCGGTGAACTGACCAACGCCCGGCCCAGTGCCGCTTTACGCAGCCAACCACCGGAAAGAGAGGACAGTTCCGCATCACCGTTCAGGCCCAGTTGCAACAGGACTTCACTGATACGGCTGTCTAGCTGCCATAAGCCCTGGTGATCGAGGATCTCCATGACCTGTGCCATACGCGTCAGGTTCTTTTCACTCGGATCCAGCTCCACCTGATGCGAGATGGCGTGATACGCCTTCAGATGTTCCGCCTGCTCCGCCACGCCTTCGGCCACAAAGTCGAACACTGTGCCGCCGATATTGCGCGGGGGATCCTGCTGCAAACGCGCCACAATCAGATCCTGCTCGTAAATGATGCGCCCATCGTCCAATGGGATCTCTTTACCGAGGATCTTCAGCAGGGTCGATTTACCGGCCCCGTTGCGCCCAACCAGGCAGACGCGTTCATTGTCTTCAATATGAATTTCGGTGTTGTCTAACAAAGGTGCATCGCTGAAAGAGAGCCAGGCACCGGACATGCTGATTAACGACATAGTAATTATTTTCCTTCGCCGGCGTGGGTGACCAGCCAGCAGTTGTGGATCTGACGGTTACGGGCAAAGTCTTCTGACTGCGTCTTGGCGGTAATTTCTTTCGCCTCCAGACCCAGTGCATTCAGACCTGCCAGATCCATCTGGAAACCGCGTTTGTTGTTGGAGAACATGATGGTTCCGTTACGCCGCAGTATCCGTTGTAAATCTTTCATCAGCGCCAGATGGTCGCGCTGTACGTCAAAGGTGTTCTCCATACGCTTGGAGTTGGAGAACGTCGGCGGATCGATAAAGATCACATCGAACTGTTCGTCGGCATTGTGCAGCCAGGACAGGCAATCTGCCTGGATCAAGCGGTGCTGTCTACCGGTCAGGCCGTTAACCCGCAGGTTCTTTTCTGCCCATTCCAGATAGGTGCGCGACATATCCACCGTGGTGGTGCTACGTGCGCCCCCCAACCCGGCATGTACACTCGCGGTACCGGTGTAGGCAAACAGGTTGAGGAAGTCTTTACCTTTGCTCATTTCACCCAGCATACGGCGAGCGATGCGGTGATCGAGGAATAACCCGGTATCGAGATAATCCGTCAGGTTGACCCACAGCTTGGCATTGAACTCTTCTACCAGCAGGAACTCACCCTTCTGCGCCAGCTTCTCATACTGATTCTTGCCCTTCTGGCGTTCGCGGGTTTTCAGGATCAGCTGATTCGAAGGCAGCTCTAACACCGCCAACGTGGCGTTAATCACGTCAAACAGGCGCTGGCGGGCTTTCTGCGCATCGATGGTTTTCGGCGGCGCGTACTCCTGTACCACCACCTTACTGCCATAGCGATCCACCGCCACGTTATAGTCTGGCAGATCGGCATCATACAGGCGATAGCACTCAATTCCCTGCTGCTTTGCCCATTTGTCCAATTTCTTCAGATTCTTGCGCAGACGGTTGGCGAAGTCTTCCGCCACCTGTACGCCACCCGCACCCTGTGGGTTTTCTGCCAGTTGGTAGTTTTTCTGTACGCAATCCAGCGGGCCATTTTTCGCTTTGAACTGGCGCTCGGCGCGCAGTTGCAGGCAACTGAGCAATTCCGGTGAGGCGCTGAACAGCGAAAGCTGCCAGCCACCAAAGTGGCTCTTCATAATGCGCCCCAACATATTGTGCAGCGCAATCAGTGCCGGTTCGCTCTCGAGGCGTTCACCGTATGGCGGGTTGCTGACCACCGTGCCTACCGGGCCTTCCGGCAGTGGATTGGTCAGTTTGCTGACGTCATTAACGTTAAAGGTGATCAATTCGGCCACGCCAGCGCGGCGGGCATTCCCCTTCGCCATTTCAATGACGCGGCGATCGATATCCGAACCGAAGAAGCGTGACGGGGTTTCCTGCAGACCACGTTTCGCCCGCACCTGCGCTTCGGTGATCACTTCACGCCACAGTTCGGCATTGTGGCCGTTCCAGGCGGTAAAGCCCCAATGTTGGCGATGCAGGCCAGGCGCACGATCGGAGGCGATCATCGCCGCTTCGATCAACAGCGTACCGGAGCCGCACATCGGGTCCAGCATCGGCGTCCCTGGCTGCCAACCGGAACGTTGGACAATCGCCGCCGCCAGGTTTTCCTTCAGCGGAGCCTGGCCAGTCAGATCGCGATAGCCGCGCTGGTGCAAACCTTCGCCGCTCAGATCGAGCGCTACGCTGGCCATATCGCGCTGCAGAAAAACGTTCACGCGAATGTCCGGCTGCTGTTTCTCTACCATTGGCCGATCGTTGAGCTTGCGGGTAAAGCTGTCCACAATGGCGTCTTTGACTTTCAACGCGCCATATTGGCTATTGCGGATCTCTTCATTGAGGCCGCTGAAGTGCACCGCAAAGGTTTTATCCAGGCCAAATATCGATGGCCAGTCAATGGCCTGCACACCGAGGTACAGATCCAAATCGCTGTGCACGCGAAATTCATTCAGCGGCAACAGAATACGTGAGGCCAGGCGGCTCCAGAGCAGGCTTTGGTACAGAAGACGATCGTCACCCTGAAAATGTACTCCCCCCTGCACCACTTTGCAGGAGTGAGCGCCAAGCCGCTCCAGTTCGCTTTTTAACAGTTCTTCCAATCCACGCGCCGTGCTGGCAAACAGAGTGTTCATATCGTGCTTATCACCAAAAAGAAAATTGTTGCGCATTATAGCTAATCCAGACCGCTTGTCATAAAGTTGCTCCCTTCTATTTCATTTATCGCACGGAGGCAGGGGTGATCACGCTCTCCCGACTTTACGTTCATCCGGTCAAATCACTACGGGGTTTGCAGCTTTCTCACGCCCAGGTGGCCAGTCACGGCCTGGCTTTTGATCGCTCCTTCATGATCACCGAGCCAGACGGTACCTTCATCACCGCCCGCCAATACCCGCAGATGGTGCTGTTTACCCCGGCGTTGTTGGCCGATGGCCTGTTTCTGACCGCACCGGACGGTGAAAGCGCGGCGATCCGCTTCATTGATTTCGCCCCCGATGCGCAGCCGACCGAGGTGTGGGGCAACCATTTCACCGCGTTGATCGCGCCGGTGGCCATCAACAGTTGGTTAAGCGGTTATTTTCAGCGCGAGGTACAGCTGCGCTGGCTTGGGCCTGAATTAACCCGTAGGGTAAAGAAGCACCCGGAAATTCCGCTCTCCTTTGCCGACGGTTACCCTTATCTGCTGATTAATGAAGCCTCGTTCCAGGATCTGCAACAACGTTGCCCAAGCAGCATCAGACTGGAGCAGTTCCGCCCGAACCTGGTGGTGACCGGTAGCCCGGCCTGGGCAGAAGATGGTTGGCAGGTGATCCGCGTCGGCGACGTGATGTTCGATCTGGTGAAACCCTGCAGCCGCTGCGTATTGACTACGGTCAGCGTGGAGCGTGGCCGCAAACACCCGAGCGGCGAGCCGTTGAGTACGCTGCAACAGTTCCGCACTGCCGATAATGGCGACGTCGACTTTGGTCAAAACATGATTGCCCGTAACAGCGGTATTATCCGCGTCGGCGATAGCGTTGAAGTGTTGTCAACCAAACCGCCGCGGCCTTATGGGGCTGGCAAGGTCGTCGAAAGCCTGCAAGCACCGCAGGACAGCACCACCAGCGTGAGCATTGAATATCAAGGAAAGGTGTTTGCCGGTAATAACCAGCAGATCTTGTTAGAGCAGTTGGAGCAGCAAGGCATTCGCATCCCTTACTCCTGCCGGGCTGGCCTGTGCGGCAGTTGCAAGATAACGTTGGTGGAGGGCGAAGTTGCACCGCTAAAGAAAAGCGCAATGGCTGCCAACGGCACCATCCTCTGTTGCAGCTGTATTCCTAAAAGCGATGTGAAGTTGGCGTAACGCTTATTACACTGCCCTGTCGTAAGCCGGGGCAGACTGTTCATCCGGAATGCAGGGTTTCAGGCGATCGTGCATCACTTTGATCGCATCCCCCAGCACCATGGTTCGCCCAGCCAACGCCAGCTGATTTTGTGCCAGCAAGCACAGGCTGGCATTATCCCCGGCTTCCACCACCAGCAAACGCGCATCAACACCGCTATCCATCACCTTCACCGCCGCCAACTCGCCATTTTTAGGGCGTAGCGGATAGTGTTGCTGAGCAAAATGCCAGCTCTTGGGCATCAGAGGTTTAAGAAAACGAAAGGCCACCAGCGCATTTAATACCAACTCGGCACGTTGTTCATGGCTGAGCTTTATCTGTTTGCACTGTTCTTCATAATCAAAATAAAGCGCCGCATCATCGACGCAGAATGCGCTTTCAGCGAAGGCATCCGGGGTTAGCATTTTTGCCGGAAAGCGTGAACGAAAGATCATACCATTGGCTAAATCGAGCATCAGTCGATCGTGCTCAGCGTCAAAATACCAACGCCAATTGTCATCAGGTTTTATCTTCATTACTTATCCTTCTCACCACATGCCAACGCAGTATTACGCAAAGGGCGATTTTATCACCAGAAAGGTTGCTTAAACATCGGATAATTCCGCTACCGAACAAAATATAGACGAGCCGGGGGCAGAAATAAACCCCCGGTCGAAAATGAAAGGCAAAATATTAGATATGGGTAACGATATCTTTAATCAAACGCGGTCCGTGGAAGATAAAACCGGAATAAATTTGTACCAAAGTTGCCCCGGCCTCCATTTTTTCCCGTGCCGCCGTCAGGGAATCAATTCCACCAACGCCGATAATCGGTAAGCGCCCTTGCAACTCCTGTGACAAACGACGGATCACTTCGGTGCTGCGTAACTGTACCGGACGGCCACTTAATCCCCCTGCCTGATCGCAGTATTTCAATCCCTGAACCAGTTTACGATCGAGGGTGGTATTGGTGGCAATGACCCCATCTATATTATGACGCACTAAACTGTCCGCTATTTGGATCAGTTCTTCCTCTGAAAGATCCGGCGCGATCTTTACCGCAACCGGCACATATTTGTGATGGCGAGCCTGCAATTGGGCCTGCTTATTTTTTATCGCCGCTAGCAGATCGTCCAGCGCTTCACCATACTGTAAGGATCGTAATCCCGGAGTATTGGGTGATGAGATATTAATCGCGATATAGCCGGCATACGGATAAACCTTATCCATACAGATCAGATAATCGTCTTTGCCCTGCTCGACCGGCGTGTCTTTATTCTTGCCGATATTGATCCCCAGCACGCCGCCAAAATGGGATTTTTTAACGTTTTCAACCAGATTGTCTACGCCGTGGTTATTGAACCCCATGCGGTTGATCAGCCCTTCGGCCGGGACCAGGCGGAACAGACGAGGTTTATCATTGCCCGCTTGCGGACGCGGTGTAACGGTACCGACCTCAACAAAGCCAAAGCCCATCGCGCCAAAGGCATCAATGCACTCGCCGTCTTTATCCAGACCGGCAGCCAAACCTAATGGGTTGCTAAAGGAGAGCCCCATGCAGCTCACCGGTTTGCTCGGCACCGACTGACGGATAAGAAACTCTAGTGGGGTGCCGGTAATACGGCGCAGTTGACTGAAGGTCAATTCGTGTGCGCGCTCGGGATCGAGCTGGAACAAGGCTTTCCTGACGATGGGGTAGTACATGTACTCTCCTGATTTCCCGGTGATATCCTGCTGACTTGAGGTCGCAAGTAAATCGCTGTGCCTGATGGGGATACAGGTGTTGCGGTTATTTAGCGACAACCTCAAGTCAGCAGGATAGGCCTGTCGACCGGGGGCGTATTATCCGGTATCCCCTCGCCAATTGGAATTGATTAAAGGCAAAAAAAGCGCGTTTAGCGCAATCGTTTCCCTTGTATGGAGCTACTTCCCTGCTTTTCCCCCTTTGCGCATATCAAAATCAAAAAAAGAGATTTAAATAACGCCCCCTTTTGCTGTTAGTTTTAAAACACTTTTCGAACATTAATTTAACATTGATAACTTTTCGATATAAGGAGTGGCGATGCGCGTTATTTCTCTGGCTGGCAGCCCAAGGCTCCCCTCACGCTCGGCGGCGCTGTTACAACTGTGCCAACGCTGGCTACAACAGCAGCAGGTAGAAGTGATCCCCTATACCCTGCACGATTTCCAGGCTGAAGACCTGCTGCGCGCCAATTTTAACAGCCCTGATATTAAAGCCTTTGCCGCGCAACTGGCCGCTGCGGATGGCCTCTTGATCGCCACGCCGGTTTATAAGGCATCGTTTTCTGGCGCGCTGAAAACCTTACTCGACCTGCTTCCTGAACGAGCGCTGGAACACAAAGTGGTTCTACCGCTGGCCACCGGCGGCTCCATCGGCCACATGCTGGCGGTGGACTATGCGTTGAAACCGGTGCTAACGGCGCTGAAAGCCCAGGAAGTGCTGCACGGCGTGTTTGCCGATGACGGCCAGATAGTGCTTAACGGTGAACAGGCCCAGCTATCCGATGGGGTGGCCGCGCGTCTGAACGAAGCGTTGGACAGTTTTTATCTGGCGCTCAGCCGCCGTAAACCGCCGGCGCTAAACACCGCCGCCTCTCTGTTAACCCGGCAAACTGCCTAACCGCCTAAGGAAATCATCATGCCACTCTCTTTCCGCCGTTGGCTTAGCACCGGTGCGCTGGCCACCATCATGGCGCTGGCGCTGACCAATACCGTCGTCGCACAAGATAACGCGCCTGCTCAGTTTCGTATCGGCTACCAAAAAGGCTCGGTGAGTCTGGTGTTGGCCAAAACCCATCAATTGCTGGAACAACGCTTCCCCACGACCAACATCAGTTGGATCGAATTCCCGGCGGGCCCACAGATGCTCGAGGCGCTGAACGTCGGCAGCATCGATCTGGGCAGCACCGGCGATATCCCGCCAATCTTTGCCCAAGCTGCCGGGGCCGACCTGCTGTACGTCGGCGTAGAGCCGCCAAAACCCAAGGCGGAAGTGATCCTGGTGCCGGAAAATAGCCCGATCCACAGCGTCGCCGAGTTGAAAGGCCACAAAGTAGCCTTCCAGAAAGGCTCCAGCTCACACAACTTGCTGCTGCGGGCACTGCAAAGGGATGGCCTGAAGTTTACCGATATCCAACCGGTTTATCTGACGCCCGCTGATGCCAGAGCAGCCTTCCAACAGGGCAATGTCGATGCCTGGGTGATCTGGGATCCCTACTATTCTGCCGCGCTGCTGCAAGGCGGTGTGCGGGTATTGACCGATGGCAGCGAATTGAACCAGACCGGCTCTTTCTACCTGGCCGCTCGCCCTTATACCGAAGCCAACGGCCCTTTCATCAAGCAGGTGCTGGCGGTACTGACCCAGGCAGATGCGCTGACGCATAGCGATCGGGCGCAGAGCATTACCCTGCTGGCCAAGGCGATGGGCTTACCGGAAGCGGTGATTGCCAGCTATCTGGATCATCGCCCGCCAACGGCCATCAAACCCTTAGGGGACGCCACCATTGCTGCCCAGCAAAAAACCGCCGATCTCTTTTTCGCCAACCGGTTGGTTCCGGTGCAGGTCGATATTTCTCAACGCGTCTGGCATCCAGCCGCACAATAATCAGGAGAGAACCCTATGAGCATTAACGTATTCTGGTTTTTACCGACTCACGGAGATGGCCACTATCTGGGAAGTTCGGAAGGGGCACGTGCGGTCGATTACGGTTATCTTCAGCAGATCGCCCAGGCTGCTGACCGGCTCGGTTTCGGCGGCGTGCTGATCCCAACGGGGCGCTCTTGCGAAGACTCTTGGCTGGTTGCCGCGTCATTAATTCCTGTCACGCAACGGCTGAAATTCCTGGTGGCCCTTCGCCCTGGCATCATCTCCCCGACGTTGGCAGCCAGGCAGGCCGCCACGCTGGATCGCCTTTCCAATGGCCGCGCCCTCTTCAATCTGGTGACCGGTGGCGATCCGGAAGAGCTGGCAGCGGAAGGTTTGCACCTTAACCACACCGAACGCTATGAGGCCTCCGCCGAATTTACCCATGTGTGGCGCAAAGTGCTGGAAGGTGAAACCGTCGATTTCGCCGGTAAGCATATTCAGGTGAAAGGCGCCAAGCTGTTGTTTCCCCCGGTGCAGCAACCTCGCCCACCGCTGTATTTTGGCGGTTCTTCAGAGGCGGCACAGGATCTGGCAGCCGAGCAGGTCGAACTGTATCTGACCTGGGGAGAACCCCCTGCCCAGGTAAAAGAAAAAATAGAGGAAGTACGAGCCAAAGCGGCAGCCCTGGGGCGTAAAGTCCGCTTCGGTATCCGTTTGCACGTCATCGTGCGCGAAACCACCGCAGAAGCCTGGCAAGCGGCCGATCGTTTGATCGCCAATCTGGATGATCAAACCATTGCGGATGCACAGAAAGCCTTTGCCCGCTTCGACTCCGTTGGCCAACAGCGAATGGCGGCCTTACATGGCGGCAAGAAAGACAATCTGGAAATCAGCCCTAACCTGTGGGCCGGTGTCGGATTGGTGCGTGGCGGTGCTGGCACGGCTTTGGTGGGAGATGGCCCAACGGTGGCGGAACGCATTCAGGAATATGCCGATCTGGGTATCGATACCTTTATTCTTTCCGGTTACCCGCATCTGGAAGAGGCCTATCGCGTAGGTGAACTGCTGTTCCCGCATCTCGATCTGGCGGCCAGCGAACAACCGACCCAACTGCGTGCGATCAAACCGCAGGGTGAAGTGGTCGCCAATATCTATGTCCCACAAAAAGTGTCACAAAGCTGAGGAGAACAGTGATGGCGATCGGTGCACAACAAATTCTGCATCGGCTAGCCCCCTGGGCTTTGCCGGTCGCGCTGGTGATTGGCTGGCAGATCTCCGTTGAGGCTGGCTGGTTATCTAACCGTATCTTACCCGCGCCGAGCGCCGTAGTGGCTGCCTTTTGGGCTTTAACCCAGAGTGGCGAGCTGTGGCAACACCTGACCATCAGCAGTTGGCGCGCGCTGATTGGCTTCAGTATCGGTGGCAGCATTGGCCTGGTGCTGGGATTCATTACTGGCCTGTCCCGCTGGGGAGAACGTCTGCTCGACAGCTCGGTACAGATGATCCGTAACGTGCCGCATCTGGCGCTGATCCCGCTGGTGATCTTATGGTTCGGCATCGACGAGTCCGCCAAAATCTTCCTGGTGGCGCTGGGTACGCTATTCCCGATCTATCTGAATACCTATCACGGCATCAAGAATATCGATCGTGGCCTGCTGGAAATGGCACGCAGCTACGGCCTGAGCGGCTTTAGCCTGTTCACGCAGGTGGTGCTACCCGGCACGCTGCCTTCGATCATGGTCGGCGTGCGTTTCGCCCTCGGGTTTATGTGGCTGACGCTAATCGTCGCCGAAACCATCTCCGCCAACTCGGGCATCGGTTATCTGGCGATGAATGCCCGTGAATTCCTACAGACCGACGTGGTGGTGGTCGCCATCATTCTATATGCCCTGCTCGGCAAACTGGCCGATGCCTGCGCACAATTGCTCGAACGTGTCTGGTTACGCTGGCATCCGGCCTATCAACTGAAATCAGGAGAAGCATAATGACGGCACCGACTCGCATCCCGCAAGGCACCCCCATTACCCTGGAAGCCATCACCAAGCGTTATGGCAATCGCACCGTGCTGGACGATCTGCAACTCCGCATCACCGCAGGCCAGTTTGTGGCCGTGGTTGGCCGCAGCGGCTGTGGTAAAAGCACCTTATTACGCCTGCTCGCAGGGCTGGAAACGGCCAACAGCGGGACACTGTTGAATGGGAATGCCCCGCTCAGCCACGCCAAAGACGATACCCGTCTGATGTTTCAGGATGCTCGCCTGCTGCCGTGGAAAAAGGTGATCGATAACGTGGGGCTTGGCCTGCGCGGCAACTGGCGTGATGCTGCATTGCAGGCGTTAACCACCGTTGGGCTGGCCGATCGTGCCAATGAATGGCCAGCCGCGCTGTCTGGCGGGCAGAAACAGCGTGTCGCCCTGGCCCGTGCGTTGATCCATCGCCCACGGCTATTGCTGTTGGATGAACCGTTGGGGGCACTGGACGCGTTAACCCGTATTGAAATGCAGGGGCTGATCGAAACGCTTTGGCAACAGCATGGTTTCACCGTATTGCTGGTCACGCATGACGTTAGTGAGGCGATCGCGCTGGCCGATCGGGTGCTGTTAATCGAAGAAGGACGTATCGGGCTGGATTTGACCATCGATTTACCACGGCCACGTCGTAAAGGCTCGGCAAAACTGGCGGAGCTGGAAGCAGAGGTATTGGCAAGAGTGCTGGCACCACCGCAAGCTGTCGAGAACTCCCGCCGGGTGGCGAATTAATCAGGGGACGGCAAATGCCGTCCCCTTGCTTTTTACGCGTCTAGCGCCTTGGTGATCTTCTCAAACAGATCGCCAGACAGGTTCTCCAGCCCTTTTAACTGCTCCAGCGCCTGACGCATCAACGCCTGACGAGAGGCATCATAGCGCTTCAGGCGGATCAGAGGTTCAATCAGCCGCGCGGCAACCTGTGGGTTACGCTTGTTCAGATCGCTGAGGATCTCCACCAGGAACTGATAACCGCTGCCGTCTGCTGCATGGAACGCCGCCGGGTTAGCCGAGGCGAATCCACCAATCAGCGAGCGGGTGCGGTTTGGATTACTCAGGCTGAATGAACGGTGTTGCAGCAGCGCACGCACCTTACCGAGTACGTCTGCCGCCGGGCTGGTGGCCTGGAGGATGAACCACTTGTCCATCACCAGACCATCGTGATGCCAGCGCTCATCAAACTCGGCCATCAAGGCATCACGGCAAGGCAGTTGTGCCCCCATCGCCGCGGCCAATGCCGCCAGCGAATCGGTCATGTTGTCGGCCTGCTGGAACTGTTGCACCACCAGCCTGTCGGCCTGCTCTGCATCGCCGAAGGCCAGATAATGCAGGCAAATATTACGCAGCGAACGCTTGGCAATATCGCCGTGCTCAACCCGGTACCCTTCGGTTTTATTAGCGTGATACACCGCCAGCCACTCATCGGCCAGTTCTTTAGCCAGGCAACGGGTGATCGCCTCATGCACCGCCGAAATGGCTTGTGGATCGATAATGGCGAACAGCTCGGCAATTTCGTTTTCCGATGGCAGCGTGAGGATCTGCGCGGCCAGGGCCGGATCCAGCTTCTCATCCAGCAGCACCGCCCGGAAGGCATCTGCCACGTGCAGCGGCAGCGACAATGGCTGCTTCTGCTGATATTTGGCCACGTTCAGCTTGATGTAGATGGCCAGCAGGCTCTGCGCGGCATCCCAGCGAGAAAACTCATTGCGTGCATGCTGCATCAGGAAGGTCAGTTGCTGATCGCTGTACGGATAATCCAGCTTGACCGGTGCCGAGAACTCACGCAGCAGCGAAGGAACCGGCTTATGCGCGACGCCATCAAACACAAAAGTCTGTTCGGCGGCGGTGACGTTCAACACGTTATTGACCGGTGAACCGTCTTTCTGCAAGGCAATGACGTTGCCTTCGCTGTCGTAAAGCTCAATATCCAGCGGGATATGCAACGGCAGTTTTTCTGGCTGATCGGCCGTCGGCGCGGTTTTCTGGCTGACGTGCAAGCGGTATTGCTGATCCTCGGCGCTATAGTCATCACGCACCGTCAGCAGCGGCGTGCCGGACTGGCTGTACCAGCGGCGGAACAGCGACAGATCGACGTTGGAAGCGTCTTCCATTGCCTGTACAAAATCATCGCAGGTGGCCGCACTGCCGTCGTGGCGTTCGAAATAGAGCTGCATCCCCGCCTGGAACTGTTGTTCTCCCAGCAACGTATGCAGCATGCGGATCACTTCGGATCCTTTCTCATACACCGTCAAGGTGTAGAAGTTGTTCATCTCGATCACTTTATCCGGCCGGATCGCGTGCGCCATCGGGCTGGCATCTTCGGCAAACTGCGCCCCACGCATCACCCGTACGTTATCGATGCGGTTGACCGAACGGGAGCCCAGGTCGGAGCTGAACTCCTGATCGCGGAACACCGTCAGCCCTTCTTTCAGGCTAAGTTGGAACCAGTCACGGCAGGTCACGCGGTTGCCGGTCCAGTTATGGAAATATTCGTGGCCAATCACCGCTTCAATATTCAGGTAATCCTTGTCGGTGGCGGTTTCGGCCTTGGCCAACACATACTTCGAGTTAAAGATATTTAACCCTTTGTTCTCCATCGCCCCCATGTTGAAGAAATCCACGGCGACGATCATGTAGATATCCAGATCGTATTCCAGGCCAAAGCGGGTTTCGTCCCACTTCATCGAATTTTTCAGCGAGGTCATGGCCCAATCGGCACGATCCAGGTTGCCGCGATCGACAAACAGCTCCAAGGCCACCTTACGACCAGAACGGGTGGTGAAGCTATCACGCAACACGTCGAAATCCCCTGCCACCAGCGCAAACAGATAGCTAGGTTTCGGGAACGGATCCTGCCATTGTACCCAGTGACGGCCGTCTGCCAGGTCACCTTCAGCCACCCGATTGCCGTTCGACAGCAGGAAAGGATAACGTGCTTTATCGGCGACGATGCGGGTAGTAAAACGGGCCAGCACGTCTGGGCGATCCAGATAGAAGGTGATATGGCGGAAGCCTTCGGCCTCGCATTGGGTACACAGCGCTTCGCCAGACAGGTATAGCCCTTCCAACGCGCTATTTTTGGCTGGATGAATGTCGTTGACGATCGTCAGGGTAAACTGAGCCGGTAGCTGTTCAATGACCAGTTGGTTTTCCTGCTGACGATAGGCGCTCCAAGGCTGCCCATCCACTTGAATACTCACCAGAGTCAGGTCTTCGCCATTCAACGTTAACGGGGCGCCAGCGGCACCCTGCCGTTTGATCTGGCTGACGGCGGTCACGCGCGTGGTGTCTGCATCCAGTTCAAAATCCAGGTCGATATCGGTGATGGTATAATCTGGGGCGCGATAATCGTGGCGATACTTCGCCTGTGGCTGTTGTGTCATAAAAACCCTTTGACGTCTCAGTGAGTTACAGATCCCGGACTCGGAGCGTACCGCCGTGCAGGACGACGTGGTATCTCAATGGCCCGATTGTGAATAAACTGTATCACAGCTATAAAAAAAACCCAGAAATGGCAGCAAATCGCACCAAGAAATCACGCGACTCACGCAGACATTCGCTGTTGTTTGCTATGCTCCAGCTACCCTGGCGCTTCGCTTAACGTCAAACTCAGCATTTTATGCTTTAACAGGCGCGGTTCCATCCCCGTTGGCAACCGAATTGCGGAGGAAAACCAGCGCTAGCAATGATATAATTATCCAAGAGCCAGTAGGAGAAACGGATTGGCATGAAAGTAAAATACCTGATCTATTTCTTCACCTTTGCCATCATGCTGTCTTTTGCGGTTTTTATCGCCAATGGGCTGATAAAAGCCCGGGCTAGCTATGACCGAAGTCTGGAAAATCTGTATAAAATCAGCAGAACCAAAGAAGTGGCCGAGGCCTTTCAGGCTACGCTGCTGGCACACCGGTTAAAAAGATTAGGCCTGGCGGATAAATCCGTGACCCAAGCCCAATGGCAACAGGCCGATAAACAGGCGCGTGAAAAAATCGCGATTGTTAAATCCAATGTTGACGCCGATCTCGCCCTGCGCCTGGGCATTCGGCAAAAGATTGCCATACTGTCCATGCTCGATTGGATGGAAAGGCTACTGGATAACGATTCCC
This sequence comes from Serratia sp. J2, assembly GCF_046269175.1. Lineage (NCBI taxonomy): Bacteria > Pseudomonadati > Pseudomonadota > Gammaproteobacteria > Enterobacterales > Yersiniaceae > Serratia > Serratia sp. J2. The sequence goes on along the minus strand of NZ_JBKABN010000012.1, from coordinate 44,433 downwards.
GCCAGGTCACACAAGTCGACACTGCCAACAGCAATCTGTTCAATATCAACAGCGCCTATTATATCGTCCAGACCACCAAAGCCTTCTACCGCTATACCTATGACACCCGGCTGATCAATGCGGACTCTTTTCTGTTTTTGGAGGCTGTTCGCCTTAATAATCGGCTGAATATGTCGCTGACCGAACTGATCGATCAGATTATCGACGTCAATCTCAGCAGCCTGGAACGCAAGAATGCTTATCTGAAGGCTATCCAATTGACCGGGGTATTCACCCCGCTCGGTACCCGTTTGGCGTTCTTAAAGCTGGCCTATAACGATCCGCAGATTGCCGAACTGGTGGATGAGATACTGCGTAACATCTCCAACAACCGGATCAGCAGCATTTCAGACGGGCTATATCAAGCCATTACCCACAATACCGTCTATGACATCAACCTGATCGCCAGCTATATCGAGGAGATGGACAAGCTTTCCCAAAGACTCTATGAGCGCAGCTTTGAGCTGGAGATGGCCGCTTCCGAAGCCAAAAAGTATGATAGCCAGACGGCCATCTACGGCATGATTTCTCTGAGTGGGCTGATTGCCCTGTTCATCCTGCTGCCTTCCATGATCTTCTGTTCCAACATTACCCGCTGGCTGACCAAAACGCATAAAAATATTCTGCGCCTGTCACAAGGCGATACGAATATTGATGACAACGACGCTTTTTACAGCAAAGAGCTGATCGCCATCAGTGATGCCATCACCCAGCTCAAACAATACAATCAGGTCAAGCTCGCGCTGGAAAACGAAAAGCAACAGCTAATCAAAGAGCTGGAAGTCTCGTCATTCTTCGATCCGTTGACCAACATTTATAACCGCCGCAAATTTTTCCTCGAGTGTGAAATGCTCGCCCAGAATAGCTATCCGCTGGCGTTCTGTCTGATCGATATCGATAACTTCAAGCGTCTTAACGATACCTATGGCCACGATGTCGGCGACCGAGTGCTGGTGATGTTCGCCCAGTCGTTAAGTAACACCTTCCGTTCCAGCGATATCTTTTGCCGCTATGGCGGTGAGGAGTTTGCCCTGCTGCTCGGTCACTGTTCCCTGGAAAATGCCCGCAGCATGATGGAAGCCCTGCGTGAGCAAACCCAACAGATGTGCCTGGAGTTGGTCAACGGAAAACGGGTGCGCTTTACCATCAGCTGTGGCATCGCTGCCGTAGGCAACCTGGCAGAACTGCATCCAGCCATCAAGCAGGCCGACGAAGCGCTCTATTTTTGTAAGAAGAGCGGGCGCAATCGGGTCAGTATTTATACGCCAACCGGTTTTATCTGAATCGGTGTTTAAAATAATTAACCTCATAATTTTTATGAGTAAATCAACTAAGCCATTCAGTTTATTGGATTAAATGGCTTTTTCTGTCTGAGGTTGCGCCCCCGGTAAAATAAAGGCACGTTTTATCCTCGACCCGTTCAGGCCATTTGTGGTGTGATGAGGCTTCAATAACAGGATAATCCGGGTATACTCCCCCCACTTTTTTGATTATCCGGATTTGGACACGCGCCTGACGAGGATGCTGTAACGCGATATGACTCTATACGCTTCCCCGATTTTGACTTCACTGCTTGATACTGACGCCTACAAGCTTCATATGCAGCAAGCAGTGTTCCATCGCTACCCCGCAATTACCGTTGCGGCGGAGTTTCGTTGCCGTGGCGACGAACTGCTAGGCGAATATGCCGACGAGATCCGCGCGCAGGTTGCCATGATGAGCGAGTTGGCGCTAACCGAAGCCGAACACCGCTATCTCTCCAGCCTGCCTTTCTTCCATCAGGATTACCTGAGCTGGCTTCGGGAGTTTCGCTACGATCCGCAACAGGTCAGCATTAGCAATCACGACGGCAAATTGCATATCCGCATCGCTGGTCCCTGGCGCGAAGTGATTATGTGGGAAGTGCCGTTATTGGCAGTGATCAGCGAAGTCGTGCACCGCCAGCGCTCTCCACAGGCCACGCCAGAGATGGCAATCAGCCAGTTGCGCCAGAACCTGGCACAGTTCAAGCAACTGAGCGGAGATATTGATATCTCACGCTTCAAGCTGATGGACTTTGGCAGCCGTCGTCGCTTCTCCCGCGATGTGCAACAGGCCATTGTCAGCACGTTGAAAAACGAATTCCCCTATCTGGTTGGCACCAGTAACTACGATTTGGCGCATCGACTGGATCTGATACCGGTTGGCACGCAAGCCCATGAATGGTTCCAGGCTCATCAACAGATTAGCCCGGTGCTGGCCAACAGCCAGCGTGCCGCCTTGCAGGCCTGGCTGGATGAATATCCCGATCAGCTCGGCATAGCACTTACCGACTGTATCACCATGGATGCGTTCCTGCGTGATTTCGGCAAGCAGTTTGCCCAGCGTTATCAAGGGTTGCGCCACGACTCTGGCGATCCGATCGAATGGGGTGAAAAAGCCATTGCCCATTACCAGCAATTGGGTATCGATCCCATGAGCAAGACGCTGGTGTTTTCAGACAATCTGGATCTGGATAAGGCGTTGGCGCTGTATCGCCACTTTGATCGGCGTATCAACCTGGCGTTCGGTATCGGCACGCGTCTGACCTGCAATATCCCCGGCGTCAAGCCATTGAATATCGTGATCAAGCTGGTCGAGTGTAAAGGCAAGCCGGTGGCTAAACTGTCCGATAGCCCAGGCAAAACCATCTGCCAGGACCCTGCGTTTGTCAAAGCACTGCGCAAAGCCTTCGATCTGCCACTGGTGAAGAAAGCCAGTTAAGGTGCCCCCTCTCTCCAACCCTCTCCCACTGGGAGAGGGAACTGTACGGAGGTGCATTAAGGAACAGGAGCCAACCGGTGATACAAGCCGTGTGGCATTTCTCACCAGCGATCCCTCTCTTCCTTTATATACCTCCTGTTTTTTATCCCACTGCAATAAATGTTGTCCCATTCTGATGATTTCTGCTTGTGCTCTGCAACGCGGCAAGTAACATAGCAACATCCCCAAATTCTTGGGTTGTTAGCCTATTTCTGAAAAACTTATAAGAGAGAAATCTATGAGCGTAGTGCCTGTAGTCGACGTACTGCAAGGTCGTGCTGCGGTTGACAGTGAAGTCACCGTGCGCGGTTGGGTACGTACCCGGAGAGATTCTAAAGCTGGTATCTCCTTCCTCGCCGTTTATGACGGCTCCTGCTTTAATCCGTTACAGGCCGTCGTTAATGATTCTCTGCCGAATTATCAGGACGAAGTGTTACACCTGACCACCGGCTGTTCCGTTGAAGTGACCGGTACCGTAGTGCCATCGCCGGGTGAAGGCCAGAGTTTCGAACTGCAAGCCACGGCCATCAAGGTGGTTGGTTGGGTTGACGATCCAGACACCTATCCAATGGCGGCCAAACGCCACAGCATCGAATACCTGCGTGAAGTTGCCCACCTGCGCCCACGTACCAACCTGATTGGCGCGGTTGCCCGCGTTCGCCACACGTTGGCACAGGCTATCCACCGCTACTTCCACGAGAACGGTTATTTCTGGGTTTCTACCCCGTTGATCACCGCCTCTGACACCGAAGGTGCCGGTGAAATGTTCCGCGTCTCCACGCTGGATATGGAAAACCTGCCGCGCACCGATAAAGGTGCGGTCGATTTCAGCCAGGATTTCTTCGGTAAAGAAGCCTTCCTGACCGTATCCGGCCAGTTGAACGGCGAAACCTACGCCTGTGCACTGTCAAAAATTTATACCTTTGGCCCCACCTTCCGTGCCGAAAACTCGAACACCAGCCGTCACCTGGCGGAATTCTGGATGATTGAGCCGGAAGTCGCCTTTGCTACCCTGGACGACGTTGCCGGGCTGGCCGAAAGCATGCTGAAGTATGTCTTCCAGGCGGTGCTGGATGAACGTGCCGACGATCTGCAATTCTTTGCTGAGCGGGTAGATAAAGACGCTATTGACCGCCTGAAGCGCTTTGTCTCTTCTGATTTCGCCCAGGTGGACTACACCGAAGCGGTCGAGATCCTGATCGCTTCCGGCAAGACCTTCGAGAACCCGGTTTCATGGGGTATCGATCTGTCATCTGAACACGAACGCTATCTGGCCGAGCAACACTTCAAAGCCCCGGTAGTGGTGAAAAACTACCCGAAAGATATCAAAGCCTTCTATATGCGCATGAACGAAGATGGCAAAACCGTCGCGGCGATGGACGTGCTGGCACCGGGCATTGGTGAAATCATCGGTGGTTCACAGCGCGAGGAGCGTCTGGATGTGCTGGATCAGCGTCTGGCAGAGATGGGCCTCAATAAAGAAGATTATTGGTGGTATCGTGACCTGCGCCGCTATGGCACCGTGCCACATTCCGGTTTTGGCTTAGGTTTTGAGCGTTTAATCGCCTATGTCACCGGGGTGCAGAACGTCCGTGACGTGATCCCGTTCCCAAGAACGCCACGTAACGCCAGCTTCTAAGTCATAAAACCCAGCATAATTTAAACATTTTTTTTACATAATAAAGGCCAGCTTAGCTGGCCTTTCGCATTTTTGATTATTGACCTACATCACAAAGTTCCCTAAAATACATAAATTGTTACACATCGTTGCTTTCTGAAACCAGATTGCGACATTGGTAGCATTTTCGTTCTAGATAAACCTGCCCGTGAATGGAACACTGCGTGCAGACACAGGACGACACCAATCTATCAACAATAGTTCCAAAAGAATTATTGGCGGCAGTGGCAAGGTGTCCGAATAAAACCAATGAGGGTAATAATGATGATGAAGCGCAACATTCTTGCAGTAGTGATCCCAGCTCTGTTAGCAGCTGGTGCAGCCAACGCAGCTGAAATCTACAACAAAGACGGCAACAAACTGGATCTGTACGGTAAAGTTGACGGTCTGCACTACTTCTCTAAAGACAAAGGCAACGATGGCGACCAGTCATACGTGCGTTTTGGCTTCAAAGGTGAAACCCAGATTACTGACCAACTGACCGGTTATGGCCAGTGGGAATACAACGTTCAAGCTAACCACGCTGAGTCACAAGGTACCGAAGGTACTAAGACTCGTCTGGGCTTCGCAGGTCTGAAATTTGCTGAATTCGGTTCATTCGATTACGGCCGTAACTACGGCGTAGTGTATGACGTTGAAGGCTGGACAGATATGCTGCCAGAGTTCGGTGGCGATACTTACACCACTACCGACAACTTCATGACCGGCCGTGCTAACGGTGTTGCTACTTACCGTAACAACAACTTCTTCGGTATGGTTGATGGTTGGAACTTCGCTCTGCAGTATCAAGGCAAGAACGAAAACGACGATCGTGACATCAAAAAACAAAACGGTGACGGTGTTGGTGTTTCTACCACCTACGCAATTCTGGATACCGGTATCAGCTTAGGTGCGGCATACTCTTCATCTAACCGTACCATTGACCAGAAAGATAACAGCACTGCTGGCGGTAACGTAGCTGATGCATGGACCGTTGGTGCTAAATACGATGCCAACAACGTCTACCTGGCAACCATGTATGCGGAAACTCGCAACATGACTCCATTCGGTAGCACGTCTAAAGCTCCTAATAGCATTGCAAACAAAACTCAGAACTTTGAAGTGGTAGCACAGTACCAGTTCGATTTCGGCCTGCGTCCATCTATCGCTTACCTGCAGTCTAAAGGTAAGGACCTGACTGGCCCTAACGGCACTGACAACGATCTGGTTAAATACATTGATGTAGGTACTACTTACTACTTCAACAAAAACATGTCTACCTACGTTGACTACAAAATCAACCTGCTGGACGAAAACGACTTTACTCGTGCTAACGGCATCGCTACTGACAACATCGTAGCTACCGGTCTGGTTTACCAGTTCTAAGTTGTTGCACTTGATGACGGTTTACCGTCAGCTAAGTTAAAAAACAGGGCTTCGGCCCTGTTTTTGTTTTTAGCGCTTTGCGCCATTTTTTATTCTGCCAATCCGCCCTTCCCCGTCATTTTTTGTGCTGAATCTGCCGCCGTCACAAGATCGAGGTGTTTTTCTCGCAAACGGTTGGCAAAGGCGATAACTGGCGCTACCCTGATGTTTCTGTCTGCTTAACTCTAGGCCATGGAAGCATCTGACATGTTTGAAAAAATCATCGCTGCACCTGCCGACCCAATTCTGGGTCTGACCGACATTTTCCGCGCCGACAAGCGTGAGAATAAAATCAACCTGGGTATTGGCGTCTATAAAGACGAAACGGGCAAAACGCCGGTGCTGACCAGCGTCAAGAAAGCTGAGCAGTATCTGTTGGAAAATGAGACCACCAAAAACTACCTGGGCATTGAAGGTATTCCTGAATTTGCCAGCTGCACGCAAGAGCTATTGTTCGGCAAGCAGAGCCCAATCATTGCCGACAAGCGTGCCCGTACCGCGCAAACCCCTGGTGGTACCGGTGCCCTGCGCGTAGCGGCCGACTTTATTGCCAACCAGACCAGCGCCAAGCGTATCTGGGTCAGCAACCCAAGCTGGCCAAACCATAAAAACGTCTTTGGTGCCGTTGGCCTGGAAGTGTTGGAATACAATTATTACGACGCCGCCAACCATGCGCTGGACTTCGACGGCCTGCTCACCAGCCTGAACCAGGCTCAGGCTGGCGACGTGGTGCTATTCCACGGCTGCTGCCATAACCCTACCGGTATCGATCCAACCGAAGCACAATGGGCTCAGTTGGCTGAACTGTCCGTAGCCAAGGGCTGGTTGCCGCTGTTCGACTTCGCTTACCAAGGCTTCGCCAAGGGCCTGGAAGAAGATGCGCAGGGTCTGCGTATCTTTGCAGCCAAACATCAGGAACTGATCGTTGCCAGCTCCTACTCGAAGAACTTCGGCCTGTATAACGAGCGTGTCGGTGCCTGCACCGTGGTGGCTGCCGATGCAGAAACCGCCGAGCGTGCCTTCAGCCAGGTGAAAGCCGCGATCCGTGCCAACTACTCGAACCCGCCATCACACGGTGCCGCCGTAGTTGCCACTATCTTGGGTAACCCAGCGCTGCGCGCCATTTGGGAACAAGAGTTGACCGACATGCGTCAACGCATTCATCGTATGCGCCAGCTGTTCGTTAATACCCTGCAGGAAAAAGGGGCGCAGCAGGATTTCAGCTTCATCATCAACCAGAACGGCATGTTCTCTTTCAGCGGCCTGACCAAAGAACAGGTTCTGCGTCTGCGTGATGAATTTGGCGTGTATGCCGTTAACTCCGGCCGCGTTAACGTGGCGGGGATGACGCCGGACAATATGGCGCCGCTGTGCGAAGCCATCGTTGCCGTGCTGTAAGCGGATTTAGCATTGAAAAGGGGCGCATATGCGCCCCTTTGTTGTTTTGTATGGGAGACCTCTACCAGATGGCTGGCTCTTCGCGCAGGAACGGGTTGGTTTGACGTTCATGGCCAAAGGTAGACATCGGCCCATGTCCTGGAATAAACGCCATATCATCGCCCTGAGGCAGTAATTTGCTGCGGATTGAAGCGATTAGCGCCTGATGGTCACCGCGCGGGAAATCGCTGCGGCCAACGCCACCGTTGAACAACACGTCACCCACTAATGCCAAACGCGCCTGTTCGTTGATAAAAACGATATGACCAGGCGTATGACCAGGGCAATGCAGTACGTTCAGCGACATTTCGCCCACCTGCACTTTATCCCCCTCTTCCAGCCATTTGGTCGGCGTTAGAGCGGCGCATTCATCCAAGCCAAACATACGGCTCTGTGCTGGCAAACCTTCAAGCCAGAAGGCATCTTCCTTATCCGGCCCATAGATTGGCACCTGATAATGCTCGGCCATTTCTGCCGCCGCGCCTACGTGATCGAGATGGCCGTGCGTCAGTAAAATCTGGCTGACCTGCACGCCCTTTTCGGCAATGGCGGCCTTCAGTTTTTCCGGATCGCCACCAGGATCGACCAACGCCGCCTGTTTGGTCACGTCGCACCAGATGAGCGTACAGTTCTGACTGAACGCCGTAACGGGGATAATATGGTATTTCATAAAGCTCCAACGACAACGGCACCACGCCCAAGGGGCGGGTGCCATTCAGCGATCATGATGCACAATGATTACCAGGTCCGCACCGGGCCGGTATCGATGTGCACAAAGTTACTACGTGGATAATAGCCTACCCCGCCAGCACGCATTTTTAACGCCGCCTTACGGATATTACTCAGCTGGATCCCTTCGATATGGAAATCCATCGCCTGACCTTTGGTGTGGTAGCTCTGCTTGGCCACGCCACGGCTGTGCTCACGCATTTCGGTATTGGTCGCCATTGAACGGTAGCCGGAAATCAGCTGTACCGGTTTGCTGGTACCCAGCATCACCTGTAGGCGATAGAGATGATCAAACAGAGCCGGATCGATGCTCTTGACCTTATTGGCCCGATAGTCACGGAAGATGTGGTTCAGGCGCGCCAATTCTTCTTTATTGTAACCCTTACCGTTGAAGAACTCGGCCTTGATGGACTCGCCGGTATTGAGGTTGTTCAACAACAGAATACGTGGGCGAGAGGTAGAAAGACTGGCAAACGCCTGCCCTGGAAGCAGTGCGATACCCACGGCGGCGCTACCTAACGCCAGCCATTTACGGCGATGATGATCAATTTTGTCCATGACTCTTTAAACCCGGCAAGAATGTCAAAATATATGCACAAAACTGCGCACTGCCCGAACCATAACCGCCAGCGTATGCGGAGTCAACCCGCGATACGCTGTGGTTTACCAGCACTCACAAAAAACAGTGCCTGTTACTGGCCAGACATTCAGACCGTTATTTATCTAGAATTACTGCATTTATTGCATCAATTTTTCGGCCTGAGCCAAAATTTGTGCACCCGATCTCACTGTCGCATCATAATTGTAAATATCTGTGCGGAACTGTGGCTTACCATCATCAGAGACCCAGGCCGTCAGGTAATACAGCTGCACCGGGATGTTCTGGCGGATGTTCACATACGTCGTATTGCCGCCTTTCAGCGTGGAGGAAACACGCGCGTTGTTCCAACCGGCATCCTGCAACAACATATTGGCCAAATCGGAAGCCTTGTTAACGCGCACACAGCCAGAACTTAACGCCCGGATATCCTTCTGGAACAGACCGTGGTTCGGGGTGTCATGCAGATAGATGGCATCCGAGCTCGGCATGTTGAACTTGAAACGCCCTAACGAGTTGCTGGTACCTGGCGCCTGCTGGATGCGGTAAGGGAAATTGCGTGGTGAAACTACGGCCCAATCAATCATGGCCGGATCGATCACTTCCGCATCGTTGCTCCAACCCGAGAACACCCGGTAGCCGTGTTTCTGGAAGTAGCTGGCATCATGCATGGCCTTGGGCACGATATCTTCACGGATCAGCTTGGTTGGCACGTTCCACGGCGGGTTGACCACCACGTTATTCAACGCGCTGCTCATCAACGGCGTTTTGCGGCTAGGACGGCCAACAATCACCCGCGAAGATAACACTTCATTACCGTTCAGATAGTAGGTGAGCGAGTAGTTCGGAATGTTGACCATTATGCCGGTATCAACGTGCCCTGGCAGAATGCGCAGGCGTTGGATATTCAACGCCAGCAGTGAAGCACGCGTTTGTGGCGAAACGTTCAGCCACTCACGCGTCCGGGTACCGATGACACCATCAGGCGTCAGCCCCTGCCAGGTTTGGAAACGTTTGACCCCTTCCACCAGATCTTCGGTGTAACGATTATCCGTTACGGAAACTGGACTGGCAGGTTGTACTTGCGTGGTCACTTCTGGAGATGGCGCAAGATCTTTGATCGGTGCTGCTCCAGGGCTGACAACAGCGCCTGCGGTCGCACGATTCTTCTCTTCATCCACCGACAGGTCATCATCCACCGCCGGAGTGGCCGCGTTGGCGTTGGTGACTTCAGGTTCAGATGAAGCGGCTGCTACCGCCGGAGTGGCGACCAGCATCCCGGTACGCGCCAGAATATCGCGCAGTGCAGGAATATCGTCGCTGAGCTGACCTGGGCGCAGGCTTGCACCATTGGTCATTTGTGGCCACGGGCGCCCATCAGCCAGCATCTCGCGCAGCGCCAAGTGCATTTTGGCGTACTGAGGATGCTGCGGGGCCAACGAATTGATGTAGGCCAGCGATTTGCCCTGATGCATCGATAGCTGCCACTGGTTGATCACCGTATTCGCCGGCACCTTCAGCTTGTAAGGAATGTTGCTGTACAGCCAGTTGTTGCCATTGGCCCCGATTGAGGAAACAAACTGCAAATAACCCAGCATCGCATCCGACAGCACAATATCACGCGCCATATCGGTGATGAGCGGGTCGGTCAGCAGTTTTACCCATTGCGTAAACTGCGGCTGTACGCCAGAAATTGCCAACTCAGCCAGCTGCTGCTGAAATTGCTGTACCGCTTCCCGATCTTGCCACATAGGCTGCATCTGGTTGGCAGCGTACAGCGGTGCCAAAGTAGAGAGATAATATGGCACAACGCTTTTCGGCAATGCCGCAAGCAGTTCGGCACGACTTTGTGCCACGGACATTCCCGATGACGATGACGCCACCGGTAACGCCGGAACGGTTGCCCATGCGGAAAACGACACGGCAAAACCACACGCTATTGCGCAACTCAATGCCAGACGTCGTACTGAGTTTCCATTTTTAAGCAACATCCCTTGCCCCCTGTAGGCTCACAAAAATACCGCACAGACTATTATTAGTTTCAGTATACAAACAGAACGGCGCTTTTGCTCTCGGCGCCGTAAATAACTGTTTCATCCCAGCTTACCACCGGCAAAAAAACACGCCTATCATCCTCGTCATGCAAAAAAATAGCCACCTTCAGGCGGCTATTTTCAGATTTATAGTGCACTTTTTTAGCTTTGTGACGTTTATTCCGACACCGGGTCTAAAACCGGTTGTTCGCTGGCAAACCCTCGCAGGCCAACCACGTGCACATGTTCATGGTTCTGGAACACCTTACGCACCAGTTTATAGGTGGTTCCTTTTTCCGGGCTGATGTTTTCTGGCGCGGCGATAATCAACTGCATCTCCAGACGATCGCACAGCTCAAACAGCGTGGCGATAGATTTGGCATCCAGACGCGCGGCTTCATCAAGGAACAGCAGGCGGCAAGGCGAAATATCTTTACCCCGCAGGCGGCGTGATTCCTCTTCCCAGCTCTGCACCACCATCACCAGAATTGACATGCCGGTACCGATAGCCTCCCCGGTAGACAGCGCGCCACTTTCTGCCCGCAGCCAACCATCGGAGCCACGGAAGACTTCCACTTCCAGCTCCAGGTAGTTACGGTAATCCAGCAGCTCTTCACCAATGGTTTGCGGCGTGCGCTGACCCATATCGATCTGTGGATTCAGGCGCTGATACAGCTTGGCCAACGCTTCCGAGAAGGTCAGACGGTTGCTGTTAAACAGGTCCTGATGCTGTTCCTGCTGCTCGGAGAGCACATCCAGCAAGGTGGCATGGGCTTCCCGCACGTTGACATTCAAGCGCACGCTCTTCACCTGACCGAAGGAAACCGCTTGCAGCCCCTGGTTGAGCATCCGGATACGGTTCTGCTCGCGCTGAATGGTCTTGCGGATAATGTTCGCCACGCTCTTCGAACTGATCGCCAGTTTCTGTTCGCGCGCGGTCAGCTCTTCGGTCAGACGGCCCAGTTCGATCTCCATTTGTTCGATAGCTTCGACCGGATCGTCAGTGCGGATGATATCCTGGCGGATACGCTCGCGCAGATGCTGATAGACCGCGATAAAGAACTGGATCTTGCGCTCTGGTCGTTTCGGATCTTCCGACAGGCGCAGCACGTCACGCAGATGCTCGTTATCCGCCACCGCCAGACGCAGCGCACCCAATGCCTTATCCGACATCGAACGCAGCTCGTCACCGTCCATGTAGGCCAGTTCACGACGGTGCAGACGGCGTTCAACCCCGTTGTCTTTCACCAGACGCATCACGGCACACCAGCCCGCCTTGGCGGTCACCACCTGCTCACGCAGTTGGTAATAATCACGCTCCAGCTTGCGCAGTCTCTTTTGCAGGCTGTCCATTTCCGCTTCGCAGAAGGTCAGCTGTTTCTCCAACTGGTTACGGCGGTTACGGTTATTACTCAGCGAGGCATGTAATTCGTCCCGACGCTGACGCGCGCGGGCTTCGGCATTGGCATCGGCCTGCACGCCAATGTCCACCAGCTCCTGGCTCAGCTCTTTAAGCATGTCGCGTTTGGCGTCATAAGAGCTTTTCAGCGAGGCCAGCACCTGGCTGTATTGCGTAAACTGGGTCTGATACTGGCGCAGTTGCTCGCGGGCACGGGTACGTTCCGCTTCCGCATGTTCCAGGCGTTGACGCAGTTTATCGTTGAGATCGTTATCCGCATTCTGCATACCGGCAGAGTCGGTATAGCTGAAGTGCGCGCGGCGTTGCACCACTTCTGTCAGGGCAAAGGCTTGCTGTTTGGCCTGACGTTGGGTGGCCTGGGCTTGTACATAGTCCTGCTGTAGCTGCTCATGCTGCTCCGGATCGCTTTGCAGCACCGACAACATGGGCTCCAGCTTGGCCAAGGAAACGCCGTGCTGTTGGATATAGCGCGCAGCATCCTGCGCCTCTTCCATTTCCTCGCGGATCTCTTCGACACGATCCTGCAAGGTTTCATCATTCAACAGTGAGACCAGCGGCATCAGGCGGTTGAGCGCGGAAATGCCTTCTTTGGCCTGATCGTATTGCTGACGCTGTTGTTGGTTCTGCGCTTCGTGGTTATTGAGCGCACGCTCAATTTCACCCCGCCGGCTATTCAGAGCACGGATATCCGCTTCAGGGTCCGCGTCAAACGCCACGGCGAGGTGTGAACCGATAAAGCGGCTGAACGCCTGGTGAGAACGCTGGGTTTTCTGCACGTCAAATGACAAGGTGGCGTAGCGTTCGGCCAATGAGTCACGTTCTGCGTACAGCACTTCCAGGCGATTTTCCCGGGCAGCACGGCCAAACAGTGGCACCTCAGGGTAGCGCGAGTAACGCCACTGGCGATCGGCGATTTTCACCACCACCGCTTTTTCTTGCTCTTCGACGGCAAACACGCTGTCGTCAAACGACTGCGGATCCCCTTCGATCAGGTAGAGATCTTCCGGACAATCTTCCAACCCTTCCAGCATCTCACGCACCAGCGACAGATCCGGCACCACGATGGCGTGGCGCGACGGGCCGTACAGCGCGGAGAAGTAAGGGGCATCGTCAATGGTGACATCGTCATAGATTTCCGACAGCAGCACGCCGCCAAAGCGCTCCGCCAGCGTCACCAGACGCTGATCTTCTGCCCCGCTCGGCTGGCTGAGGCGCTCAACCTGCGCTTCGATTTCGCGCTTGCGGCTGGCCACTTCATCACGTTCAACCGTGGTTTCGCGTTCGCGCTCCAGCAGTTGCTGCATGTATTCGGTAACCTGCTGACCATCTTCGAAGGCTTCACCGCTCTGCTCGCTGAGCTGGGTCAGTGAATCCTGCGCGGCCAGCCAAATCGGTGCCCTGGCGGTCAGCTCTTTGATGCGCTGTTGGATCTGCTCCAGCTCCTGGCGCATTTCCATCCGGCGCTCACCGGCCTCGCTGACGCTTTGCGACAACGATTCCAAACGCTCTTCCAGCTCTTGCTGCAAGGCATCAAGTTCATCCGGCTGATAACTTTGCCCGTGACGTTTACAGAACTCCTGCAACAGACGCTCGGCATCCTGCTGCGAGCGCAAGCGTTGCTCCAGCTCGCTCAAACGCATCCGCAACGGCTGCACACGCTCAGCCTGATGCTGCTGCGAAGGCCAGTCACGCAATAGCTCACGCGCAGTTTGCCAGGCTTCACTACGGCTGACTTCGCCCGCAATTTTACCCACCAACTGATAGGCCTGCTCGAACTGGCTATGAGCGGCATCCGCCACGCTTAACTTTTGTTCCAACTGCAACAGGGACTCTGTCGCTTCCTGCTCACGCGCCTGGAAGGTATCCAGCCACTCTTCGGCATTTTCGGCGGTGAGTTCCGGCACCTGGCACAGCGCACGGGCGCGTTCAAGAGCCTGAAGTGCCTGCTGATATTGAATGGCGCGAGTTTGCTGCACGTCCAGCGCCTGCTGGTAATCGGCGAGCTGGCTTTTCAGCTCATCCACCTCCAGCTCTGCGGCTTCGGCACGCGCTTCGTTTTCCGCCTGCTGCTCGCTCGCTTCGGCGACCACCTCATTCTGTTCTTCCAGACGGTAGGTCAGCTCTTCCAGATCGCCTTCATAGCGTTCGATCTTTTCCTGCTGGCGCATTGCGGTTTGCACCAGATTGAGGTGATCGCTGGCGGCCTGATAATCAGTTTCCAGATCGGATTCGGCACCGCTTTGTTCAGCCAGCTCACGCGCCATTTCAACGTGGCGGAACTGCTCGGCGGCCAGCTGTTTGCGACTGCTCAGCAACTCGTTGCGCAATACCAGCGCCCCATCCAGATGGATACGCCGTTCATTGGCGTGGCGCATGTAGTCTGCGGCAACGTACGAGGTCGCTTCGGAGATCAGATGCTTGAACAGATCGCGGTCCGACTGGGTGACGCGGATCGCTTCCAACGTCATGCGGTTCTCGCGCAGCGCAGCTTCCATATCCTGGAACGCTTTACGCACGCCGCCATTTTCCGGCAGCAGGTAATCACGCAGAGAACGGGTGATGGCGCTGGAAATCCCGCCGTACAGCGAGGCTTCGATCAGGCGATAGAACTTGCTGCGGTCGGAAGAAGTGCGCAGGCGCTTGGGCAGCACCCCCAGATCAAACATCAGGGCGTGGTAATCTGTGATGGAGTTGAACTGCTTGAACTGCACCCCTTCCATCTCTTCCACACGCTCTTTCAGTTCCTGCAACGAGAGGACTCGAGCCTGACGTTCGCCCACGGTTTGGGTCAGCAGTTCGGTCGGTTGCACCGCCGTTGGCAGCCCCTGAATGGTGAAAGGTTTGATATCGACCTTGCGATCGCGCCCCGCTACCTGTTGCAGACGAACCCCGACCACCACACGCTGGTGGCGTGAGTTGACGACGTCCAGCGTTGAGTAGCAGACACCGGCACGCAATTTACCGTGCAGGCCTTTGTCGCGTGAACCGCTGGTGGCACCGGCTTCGGTGGTGTTACGAAAGTGCAGCAGCGTCAGATCCGGGATCAGCGCCGTGACGAAGGCCGCCATGGTGGTGGACTTACCGGCCCCGTTACCGCCCGAAAGCGTGGTGACCAGCTCATCGAGATCAAAGGTTCGGGCAAAGAAACCGTTCCAGTTAACCAGCGTCAGTGAGCGAAATTTACCGCGTTCAATCATTCCTGTTCATCCTCTGCACTGTCCGGGGTGGCTTCTGCCTGCGCATCTTCCGCATCAACGTCATCGTTCAGTGACAGGCTGTTTTCAACCGGCATCGCCTCACCGTCGCGGATCATCCGCAACTGGGCTTCGCGCGGGTCGTCACCGCTACGCACATCGGCACCGAAGCGGAACACCGCCTCGGTAATGCGGAATTTGCTGTTGTCATTGCCCATGAAATACACCATGCCCAGACGGCGCAGGCGATTGAGCGAGGAGCGCACTTTCTCGTGCAGCTTCTGACGATCGAGATCCGAACCGGTGGAGCGCTGGTTGACGAACTTCAGCAGCTTGCTCTCATCCGCCAGGCTCAGCAGCTCATCGTACAGCTCCTGCTGGCTGAAAATACCTTCGTGCGCCAGGCGCTCGGGGCTCAGATAGAGGTAACACAGGATTTTGCCGACCATCATGTCCAGCTCGGAAAGCACCGAGCGTGGAATGAGCGTGGTCGAGCGCGGGCGCAAATAGAAGAACCCTTCCGGCGCCCGGATCAGCTCGACGCTGTAACGGGTATAAAACTCTTCCAGCTCGTCTTGAAAATCCATAAGGAATGCGTGGTTGTCCAATTCATCGATACCGATGTGACGACCTGCGCGCAATTGGCTGTCCAACGCCGGAAACAGCGTATTAGACAATGCCTTGGCCAGCTTGACTGGCATTACTTGTTCAATATTTGTCGATGACATGGGCCTGTACCTTGGCTCCGTAATCATTGATTGCCTGCCACTGCGCGGGCAACCCTGAAAAATCAGCTTCAGCCACACCAAGGCGCACTGCCTGGTCGACCACTATGCGGGCAACGTCAAAATGACGCACACGCGGATATTGCGCCAGATAATCGCGCATCACTGCCCCTAAATCGAGCGGCATTTTTTGTTCCTGGTAAACCTTCAGCGCCTGTTCGATCATCGCTGCCAGCTGTTCGCGAATTTCGCTGAACTCTTCATATTCCAGATCTGGCGGCAGTTCCCCGGTGACCTCCTCACTGCGTAACGCCAGCTCTTCGTCTCGCATATCGAGCAGACGATCGGCGTTGGCATGGGTCAGCGTCCAAGGGTTATCGAAGTAGTTTTGTACCGATTGGCGCAGGCGTTGGGCGAACACGCGGTTTTTATCCATATCGATGGCGGTACGGATAAACTTGTGCACGTGGCGGTCATAGCCGATCCACAGGTCAATCGCCTGTTGGCCCCAACTGATGATGCGATCCAGCTTGCTTTGCAAATCAAACACCAGCTTATCGACAAAGCCCAGCTCCATCTCACCCAGCGTGGCATCCTGAATACGCAGCAGGTTGGCCTGGAGTTTATCACCTGCGGCCTCCAGCGTATCCTGAAGTTCACGCAAGGTACCGGAGGTTTCCGACAGCAACATCTCACAGCTGGAGATCGCCGCACGCCAATCCTGGTTGAGCAGCGCCGCAATATCGGTTTTCACGCTCTGCTGCTGTTCATCCATCAGACGCTGGGTCAGATCGATACTGTCGAAGATCTCCGCTACCGAGTATTTCAGCGGGGCAAAGACGTTGCGGTGCCAATGGAAATCATCGCCGCCTTCTTCGGCAGCGTCTGCGGCACGCTTTAACTCTTCCGCCACGATCGACAACTGCATGGAAAGGCGCAGGGTCGAAAACTCACGCTGGCGGATATAGTAATCGGTAATCCCAATGCCCAGCGGCGTCAGGCGATAGATGGCATTGCCATCCGCCAACTCGCTGGTAAAACGGTTCAACAGGCGCTGGCGCACCATGTCGTTAATCGCATTGTTGGCGCGTATCGCCACCGTTTCATGCGTCTGTTCAAACCCTTTGCTGACATGGCGAAATGCATCAACCAGCTCACCTTCACTCATCTCGCCGTCCAGCCGCTCACCATTTAACGTGGCGATAGCCAGCAAAAACGCAAGACGCTCAGTGGGGAGCGAAATAGAGAAATCATTTTTCCGTGCCCAGGCGACCAGTTCGGGTACTGTCTGGGAAAATTCACTCATAGTTCGTCCTTCAGGTTCGGTTTATGCGCCGAGACGTGAATATAGCGCCCCAAACTCACGTAAGGCTCTTGCCGACAATAAAGCTGTTCAAGCGCCAGTAACTCTTCAAATTTTTGGGTCTGTAGCTGCCTGCTTTGCAGATAATCATGGAAAACCCTCACGCCGGTTTTGCCTGAAATCTGCATACCCATCTGCTCCAACCAGCCGTAGACCAGCGGTGGGCTATGAGGATACTGCGGCGACAGCGAGCGCTTGCGACGCCGCCTGACCTCGGGATCTACCAGTTGGAAATTGCCCAACACCACATTACGCATCAACAAACCGTTGGCATTAAAGAACATCAGTGACAGTGCGCCGCCGGGCACCAGGCAATCAAACAACGCCTGTAATGCCACCTGTGGTTCGGCGATCCACTCCAAAACCGCATGAAACAATATCAGATCGACCGGTTGTGCCAAATGCTGACCAATCTCTTGCGCCGAACTTTGTATGAATTGCATGTTCTGGCTCACACCTTTCTGCTCGGCCAGCAACGCAGCGCGTTGGATCATCTCACCAGAAAGATCGCACAACAAGACCTGATGTCCTAATTCTGCCAGTTGGCAAGCCATGTGGCCTTCGCCCCCACCAGCATCCAGAATGCGCAGCGGCCGCTGTGGCAACTGGGCCAGCAGCGTGGTCAGATCCTGCCAGACTACCGCCTGACGGATTTTCCCCTTGGTGGTGCCGTAAATATTACGCGCAAACTTCTCGGCAATATCGTCAAAATTGCGATCCTGCATGGACAACGGCTCCGCTGATTCTATCTTGGCCGACGGCAAAGCGCCTGCCCATTCAAACCTGCTATTTTGGCACAGACTGGCTTAGAATAAATCTTCTTGCAGCATGAATGCGGCCAGATGTCGTTTTTTCGCCCAAAAGGACCTGATTTTTGATGTTATTTCACTTAAAAAAATTTATTGGTGGCCTGATGATGCCTCTACCCGCCCTGCTGTTGTTAATGGGGCTGGCATTATTGCTGCTGTGGTTTACCCGTTGGCAGAAAAGCGGCAAGGTCATATTAAGCCTGAGCTGGCTGCTGTTGCTGTTGCTCAGCCTGCAACCGGTCGCCGATCGCCTGTTGAGGCCGTTAGAATCCAGTTACCCGACCTATAGAGGCAACGGCCAGATTGACTATATCGTGGTGCTTGGCGGCGGTTATACCT
Organism: Serratia sp. J2; assembly: GCF_046269175.1. NCBI lineage: Bacteria > Pseudomonadati > Pseudomonadota > Gammaproteobacteria > Enterobacterales > Yersiniaceae > Serratia > Serratia sp. J2. The sequence goes on along the minus strand of NZ_JBKABN010000012.1, from coordinate 25,884 downwards.
ATAACCCAGACTGGGCTCCTAGCTCTAACCTGCTCAACAACAGCCTGCCACGGGTGACCGAAGGCGTCAGGCTATACCTGTCGCACCCGGGTAGCAAGATGGTCTTTACCGGTGGAAAAGGCGCGAAAACGCAAAGCAGCGCGGCCACCGCAGCACTGGTGGCGGAAAGCCTGGGCGTGCCTGCCAACGACATCGTGCTGGTGGACCGCCCGCGGGATACCGAACAGGAAGCCGCAGAGGTCGCCAAATTGGTAGGGCAACAGCCGTTTGCGCTGGTGACATCCGCCAATCACTTGCCGCGTGCCATGCGCTTCTTTGAGGCTCAGGGCCTGCATCCAATCCCGGCTCCGGCCAATCAACTGGCCATTACCTCTCCGCTGAATATCTGGGATCGGGTGATGCCTTCCGCGATGTTCCTTGGGCACAGCGAACGGGCCGCATACGAAACGCTGGGCAGCCTGTGGCAGCAGCTAAAAGGTGACGGTGAGACCAGCAGCGATTAGTGAGCCAACCACGGCCGTAGCTGTTGTGCGGCCTGATCGAACGCCGGGCGATCCAGCTTGCCGGTATGGATCATCCTGGCTACCGCCTCCCACACCACATAAAGCCAACGACGAGACAGGAAGGACTCTGCCACCGGCGCACGCTGTAGGTAGTGGAACAGCAGTTGATCCGGCATCCCCGCCTCGCAAAGCCTGAACAGCTCATATTCCCGTGGCGCCCACAGCATCATGCCTGGGTTGAGCATCGCCAGCAGTTGATCGGTTTTGGCATCTTTCAACATGCTGCGCAAGCCCAAATTGCCGTGCACCAGCACGCAAGGGTCGTCAAAATCGGCAAAGAAGTCGATCAGCATTTCGCGCGTGCGGTACAACAGACGGCGATCTGCCATGCTTAACAGCGGCGAGTTAAGATTACCCAGAGTTGACCAAAGCACCTCGATACGCTGCTGGTACCAGCTGCACCAATCATTCTCCTGCGTGCTGTCTACCGTGCCCACACAGCCGTGGCTGTCAATACGGTGCCAAGCCAGCATGCCGTCGACAATCTGGTCCATCAAGGCTTCCCAACGGGCCAAAGTCCGGGTTGGCGCCTCGACCGACACGCCACGCAGCCGTTCGATCAGCAAAATCTCTTTGTAGGGCGCTTGCCGGGTGTAAACCACGCCAAACACCGTTGGCAGACGAATGTCCCCTTCACGCGCCAGCATGGATAGCTTGTAAGCTTCCTGCTGGGCAATGCCCTCACAGACAAAGCTTTTCGCCATCAGTGGGATCGCATGATCCTGGCGATCGTACAGTGAATAAAGATGGGCATAAGGCTGTTCGCTGACGCGTTCCAGACGACCGACGGACTCTCCCAGCACAATACTCAATTCGGCACGCAGCTGCTCCATGGGACGAAACCCTCCAGATTAAGGATAAGCATCAGTCATCATTGAACGGTGAGCGGAGAAATTCTTCAATGCAGATCAATAAAAGGGGTAAATCAGGGAATTGAGATGGCCGGGCTCCCCGGCCAATAGACAACTCAACGCTTGATGCTGTCCCGCACTCGTTGCAGGTCTTCTGGGGTATCAACACCGACGCTCGGAATGGCCTGCGCCACCGCGACGTGGATCTTTTCGCCGTACCACAGCACGCGCAGTTGCTCCAGCAGTTCAATCTGTTCCAGCTGGCTTGGTTGCCAACTGACGTAGCGGCGGACAAAACCGGCACGGTAGGCATAAATCCCGATATGCCGCAGCAGGCTGTTGCCAATACTCTCTTTTGACTGAGCAAAACGCTCACGATCCCAAGGTATGGTGGCGCGTGAGAAATAGAGCGCATAGCCTTGTGCATCCATTACCACCTTGACCGCATTCGGGTTGAAGGCTTCTTCTGCGGTTTCGATCGGCACCGCCAACGTGGCCATCCCTGCACTGCTGGCCGCCAGGTTTTCTGCCACCTGACGCACGATAACCGGCGGGATCATCGGCTCATCGCCCTGCACATTGACAATGATTTCATCATCGGCAAAGCCACATTTCTCGATCACTTCCGCCAGGCGTTCGGTGCCGGAATGGTGGTCCGGGCTGGTCATGCAAACTTCACCGCCGGCAGCCTCGACCGCTTTGGCCACCTCTGGATGATCGGTGGCGACAATCACGCGGGAAGCCCCTGATTCACGGGCTCGTTCCATCACATGCACCACCATCGGCTTACCGTGGATATCCGCCAACGGTTTACCCGGCAAGCGGGTGGACGCGTAACGCGCCGGGATGATAGCGATAAAACTCATGCGTGCTTCTCGTCCAGTGGGATGGTGCGTGCTTCGTTTTCCAGCAATACCGGAATACCATCACGCAGTGGGTAGGCCAGGCCGTCCAGTTTGCAGACCAGTTCCTGATGTTCTTTATTGAAATAGAGCTTACCGTTGCAAACCGGGCAGGCAATGATTTCGAGTAAACGGTGATCCATGCTTCCTCCAGGGGAAGATATGCTAACTAGGGAAAGTGCGTGAGGATAGCATAACGCCATAGGGCCGGTTAATCACCGCCTGATTTGCTCAGAGGGTTGCCAAACGGGAAATTTTTCTGCGGGGGTTGAATCACCTCATTAGCAGGCGTAGAATTTTTTGTGATATACATCACAAAAAAAATGAGAACCTGCAAATGATCAAACGTCTTCATAAAATCATCGCGCTGTTTGCCAACTACAGCAACTAACAAAGCTTAGGTTGTGTCCGTAACGCCAAGAAAACGCCCTCACCCTAACCCTCTTCCCCAGGAGAGGGGACTTAACGTGCCACAACTTAATTACGATACACGCCTTTAACATTAATCCTGTTACTGATTGAAATCCATATCTGATACCAGCACCTATAGGACATGGCGAATCCCTGACGTATTGCTAAGATTATCTTCTGTCTTCCAACAGAGCAGGGACTTTCAGCTCCCTCTCCCTGGGGGAGAGGGTTGGGGTGAGGGAACTCCCCAGCCTTGCCCCCACTCTGCTGCCAGCGATGCGGGTACATCTCCTAGCGAGACCTGCTGCGCCCCGTGCCATTTCGCCGTACGGGTGATTGCCTGACGAATATCCTGACAACGCTGCTTGCCCAGCTTGACCCCAGATTCAAGATGGAAACTGATTACTTCAAACACGCCCTGTTTACGGTGCATTTTCGCATCCACCCGGCCAATCAGTTCGCCCCGCTGCAACAGCGGCAAGGTAAAATAGCCGTACTGGCGTTTTTCTTTTGGCGTGTAGCATTCCAGCCGATAGTCAAAGTTGAACAGTTCCAGCGCGCGCCGCCGATCCCACACCACCGGATCAAAAGGAGACAACAGACAGGTCACCGTAGACTTCAACTTCCCTTGTTCTGCCAGCGCCAACTCGGCCGCCAGCGACTGATGGACATAAAACTCCCCTTCCAGCCCGTCGATAGCGATCTGGGAGATCTCTCCCTGCTGTAATAGCGTTGCCAACAACGGTTTGGGGGAAACGCGTTTCAATCGGTAATAATCCGCCAGCCATTCGGCTTTAAACACGCCGAGATAGCGGCAACTGCGGGTGAGCATCTGTTGTTGCGCCATCGCCTCGGGTAAAGCATGCACATCATCATCCCACTGCGGCAATAAACGTTCGGTGAGATCGTAGACACGGTGAAAATTACGGCGTTCAGCCACCATCAACTTGCCAGAGGTAAACAGAATTTCCAGATGACGCTTTTCCGGCTTCCAATCCCACCAGCCGTTAGCGCCTTTCTTTTCGGCGCTAAAATCGGCCGAACGCACCGGCCCCTGCACCGCGATATGCTGTAGCAGTTCATCGATAGCCTGTTGGTGCTGTTGCACCCATTCCTGCGAGTATTTCCACCCCATTCCCTGCGGTTGCAACATACGGTGGCGTAACAGACCAAAGTCATCGATAGGGAGAAAACAGGCTTCGTGCGCCCAGTACTCAAACAGTTTGCGACTAGCCAACGCCTGTTCCAGCCATTCTGGCCGATAATCGCCCAGGCGACTGAACAGCACCAGGTAAGGGCTGCGGGCCACCACGCTAATGGTGTCAATTTGCAGCAAGCCCATACGATCGATGGCGGTCACCACATCATCGGGGCAAGCCTGGCGTTGAATTGGGGATAGCAGCCCTTGAGCGGCAAGATGAAGCGCGCGGGCAGAGGAAAGCGAAATAACGGGGATTGGCATCCTGATATCCAAGGGTCATTGAGCAATGGCCTGATGATAGAGGATCCTGGGGAAATTTTCTTCGCCAGTGCATGGGGTGGCGGCACCGGCACTGGCGAGGAAAGTTTGGGTCAGAACGCGATAACGTCTGCCGCTGACAGCCCGTGAGAGCTACGATAAATCGAGAACTCGACGTTCTGACCTTCGTTTAATGACTTGTTTTTGGTATTGGCGATAGCACGGCGGCTAACATAAATTTCGTCACTACCATCGACCGGTGAAATAACACCATAGCCTTGAGCCTGATCAAACCATTTTACCTGGCCCATTTTTAGCATTGTATTCTTAAACATATTTTATATCCTTTCACTTGAGCATCCTTCACAACGTTATTTTTGTTATTGTGTGGACGCTACCAGCCCATCCTAAAGTTTTTCGTAACAAACCTCTCGTGAGCAAAAATTAAAAAACCCGCACTGCGGCGGGCTTGTTGAGCTTAATATCTTCCGCATAACTCAGCATAAACGCGTCATTATGGTTGTATTAAGCTCTCTATACGCTATTCCCTGTAAACTTACAGAGCAACAACGTTGGCGGCAGCCGGCCCGCGCGGGCTGTCCTGAATGGTATACTCAACACGCTGGCCTTCTGCCAGAGTCTTGAAACCTTCGGTCATGATTGCAGAGAAGTGTACGAATACATCTTTGCCGCCATCTTGTTGTTCAATGAAACCAAAACCTTTACTTTCGTTGAACCACTTAACCTGACCAGTCTTCTTAGACATTACTATTACCTTTTAAATATTTACAAAAACCTGCCCTATGGCAATTTGGCCGTTTTTCAGAATCATTACTTATGGGAGGTACTTAGAAGGTTCGTCTTTGAAGCGGAATCAGATGATAACGTCTTGGGAGGAACTACTTAATCTATACTCGTACATAAATAGCGCTGCATCACAGGCCGGTATGCATTTACTCATAAACTCATCATCAAGACAAGAGGTTTATCACACTTTTTAGCCACACCCGCCCAGAATATTCCTATCATACTGATTTTAATAGTTAAAATTTAGCTTATTTTAAACTCATCGAGGGAGCCTTTAGCTCATCACTCACCACTTGGAGTTATACCTGCAAATGAGAGCCAACGCATAAAACACTAATATCGTTAGCCAATCGATAACAAATCATGAACCAACTGTCTAGACTTGAGTCAAAAACACGGTGAGGGGTCATCTAGCCAGCACTATTGGCGGCCTAAGCCGCATTTTTCAGATTTTATTGAGCTAAGGAGCTAGCAGTATGATCGACCAGCACTTCGTCTCGCCGAATGACATTCGCGCCAAATTTTCCCTGGCAATGTCGGCCATGTATCAACAAGAGGTGCCACTGTACGGTGACTTGATCGAACTGGTCGCTGAAACCAACCGGGAGGTGCTGAGTAAAGATTCAGCCCTGGCCCATGGGTTACAGATTACCGGTGAAATCGGTCGATTATCGATGGAGCGCCACGGCGCTATCCGCGTCGGCACGGCAGCTGAATTGCAGACCTTACGACGACTGTTTGCCGTCATGGGCATGTCTCCGGTGGGTTATTACGATCTGACAGCTGCTGGCGTCCCCGTCCACTCCACCGCCTTTCGGGCCGTACACGAAGCCGATCTGCAAGTCAGCCCGTTTCGCATATTTACTTCGTTGCTACGACTGGAACTGATTGAGAATGTGGCGCTGCGCGAGCTGGCACAACGGCTACTGGATCGCCGCAGCATTTTTACCGAGCGGGCTCTGGAGCTGATAGCGTTACATGAAATCCGGGGTGGGCTGGATGCCGAACAGGCGCAGGAGTTCGTTGCCCAAGCACTCGAAACCTTCCGTTGGCACCGTTTGGCCACCGTCAGCGCCAGTGAATATCAGCAGTTGCACAGTCAACATCGCCTGATCGCCGATATCGTTGCCTTCAAAGGGCCACATATCAACCATCTGACGCCAAGAACGCTGGATATCGATCGGGTTCAGGCGGCAATGCCAGAACGCGGGATCCCACCCAAAGCGGTGATCGAAGGCCCGCCTACGCGCCACTGCCCTATTCTGTTACGCCAGACCAGTTTCAAAGCGTTAGAGGAACAAGTCCTGTTTATCGAACCTGACGGTCATCAGGTTGTGGGGCATCATACCGCGCGTTTCGGTGAGATTGAGCAACGGGGAGTCGCCCTAACCGCCAAAGGGCGTGCGCTTTACGATCGCCTGCTGCAGGCCGCGCAGGATGCATTACAGGTTCCGGCTACGGAAGATAATGCTCCACGCTATTACCAACTGCTGGCTGAACATTTCCAGGCCTTCCCGGATGATTACAATGCACTACGTGTGCAGCAATTAGCCTGGTTCCGCTATTTCCCTACCGAATGCGGGCTGGCAGCTAAAGAGACGGTTGAGCAGCACAGCACGCTCGAACAGCTCATCGCACTGGACTACATCCGCTTCCAGCCGTTGGTGTATGAGGATTTCCTGCCGGTCAGCGCCGCTGGAATTTTTCAGTCTAATCTGGGGGGGAGCCACCATGCGCAATACGCGGCGTCATCGAGCCGTACGGCGTTTGAACAGGCATTAGGGGCAGGCGTGATTGATGAATTGGCGCTTTATCAGCAAACGCAGCAGCGCTCACTGCAAGCTTGCGCGCAAGCCTTGGGCTTGCACGCTTTGGAAGCTTAGATTATTTGATTAACTTCTGGATCCCTTGCAACAATTGCTCGGCCTGCTCGGTGGGAAGTACCGCTTCAACCGGCAGATACCACCAGTCAGGCTGGGCAAAGGAACGGCATTTCACCGCATCCTTCTCGGTCATCAGCAGCGTTTGGCCTTGGCTCGCCAATGCGGCTAACTGCCCGTGGTTGTATTCCTGATGATCGGCAAAGGCCACCTCGCGCTCGACCTCAACCCCCAACTTTTCTAGCGTGGCGAAAAACCTTGGGGGATGACCTATCCCTGCCATCGCCACTACGTGAGGTAATTCGATCGCCGGGCGGCGTTCACCGCTGGCGATATTCACCGCATCCTGCGCCTGGAGCTTCATGGCGATTTCCCCCGGTTGGGCAACACCGCCATTTGCCACACAGGCATCCACCGTCTTTAAGCGAGACACACGCTCACGCATCGGGCCAGCGGGTAACCACCAACCATTGCCGAAGCGACGAACGCCATCGATCACCACCAGCTCAAAATCACGCTGTAAAGCATAGTGCTGTAGGCCATCGTCGGTGATGATCAAATCAAGCTCGCCCTGATTCAACAAGGCTTGCACCGCTTCGGCACGTTTTGGCGAAATAGCCACCGGCGCCCCGGTTCGCTGATAGATCAGCACGGGTTCATCACCGGCCTGCCGGGTGGTAGTCTGAGCATCCAGCACCAGCGGATAGACCGCCGACTTGCCGCCGTAACCTCTGGAAACCACGCCGACCCGGTAGCCACGCTGTTGCAGCTGTTCAACCAACCAGATCACCATCGGTGTTTTACCGTTGCCACCCGCAGTGAGGTTCCCCACGATAACCACCGGCACTGGCGCACGCCAACTCTTGCGCAAGCCGCAGCGGTAGCTAAGGCGGATCAGGCCGCTCACCAGGCCATACAGCCAGGAGAGCGGCAACAGCAGCAGGTAAACCAGTGAACTACCGGACCAGATGCGCTCTATCATTACTGACCAAACTGCATGCGGTGAAGTTGTGCGTAAGCCCCTTTCTGCTCGATCAACTCGGCATGCTGGCCACGCTCAACGATACGCCCATCTTCAACCACCAGGATCTCATCGGCTTTCTCGATAGTCGACAGACGGTGGGCAATCACCAATGAGGTACGGTTTTTCTGCAGTTCGTCCAAGGCCGCCTGGATCGCACGCTCGGATTCGGTATCCAGCGCGGAGGTGGCTTCATCCAGGATCAGGATTGGGCAATCTCGCAGCAAGGCACGAGCGATGGCAATACGCTGACGCTGACCACCGGAAAGCATCACACCGTTCTCACCGATCACCGTATCCAGACCATGCTCCATTTTATCAATGAAGTCGGTGGCATAGGCCATACGCGCCGCTTTCTCAATCTCTTCACGGCTGTAGCGCTCTTCACGAGCATAGGCAATGTTGTTGGCAATGGTGTCATTGAACAGGTGGACGTTCTGTGAGACCAGAGCAACCTGATCGCGCAGCGAAGCCAGGGTATATTCCCGCAGATCGTGACCATCCATCAGGATCTGCCCTTCCTGCACGTCGTAGAAACGCGTCAACAGGTTGGCAATCGTCGATTTACCCGAACCCGAACGGCCAACCAACGCCACCGTTTTACCTTCTGAAATGCTCAGATTGATATCACGCAGCGCCGGGATCTCACGCCCCGGATAGGCAAAGGTCACATGACGGAATTCGATATCGCCTCTGGCGCGCTCAACCTGACGAGTACCGGTATCCTTTTCCTGTTCCAGATCCAGGATCGAGAACAACGTCTGGCAGGCCGCCATCCCGCGCTGGAACTGGGCATTCACGTTGGTCAAGGATTTCAGTGGACGCATCAAGGCAATCATGGAGGAGAACACCACGGTAATGGTACCGGCTGTCAGCGTATCCATCACGCTAGGGAAGCTTGCTGCAAACAGCACAAACGCCAATGCCAATGAGGCGATCAACTGAATAATGGGATCGGCAATAGAAGAAGCCGAAACCAGCTTCATCCCCTGCTGACGCATGCGGTTACTGACGGTGTTGAAGCGCTCGGTTTCCACCTCTTGACCACCAAAGATCAGCACTTCTTTATGCCCTTTCAGCATCTGTTCTGCACTGGTCGTCACCTGCCCCATGGTGTTTTGCATGTTTTTACTGATATTGCGGAAACGTTTGGAGACCAGGCGGATCGCGAAGGAGACGATCGGTGCCAGCACGATCAGGATCAGCGAGAGCTGCCAGCTGTAATAAAACATCATGATGAACAGGCCGATGATCGAGGCCCCTTCACGCACCACGGTAACCAACGCGCTGGAGGAGGATGACGCTACCTGTTCCGAGTCGTAGGTAATACGTGAAAGCAGAGTTCCTGTTGATTGCTGGTCAAAAAAGGCCACCGGCATTCGCATCATATGACCGAACAGACGACGGCGCATCTGCATCACCACCATGCCAGACACCCAGGAAATACAATAGCTGGAGACATAGCTGGTGATGCCACGCATCAGCATCAGGCCAATCACGACCAGCGGCATCCAATGCAACACTCGGCTATCGGCTTTACCAAAGTCGTCTAATAACGGTTTGAGCAGGGACAGCATTAACGTGTCCCCGGCGGCGTTTAAAACCAGCGCCACGGCAGCGACTACCAAACCGGTTTTAAAAGGTGTGATCATCGGCCAGAGGCGACGGAACGTCTGCCAGGTGGACAGATCTTTATCATTCATCATGCAAATACCAGCATCGGAAGAAATAGCGGCCCATTCTACTCATTATCCCCCTCAACGCCAAACCGCTGATGATACCAACGTGGATTTAGTTGTTCGCGAAAGCCTTTAACTTGCCAATCATGACGATAAAAAAACACGCTGAGCTGCCCTGATCGGGCCGTATCACGCCAGGGAATGTGATTTTCCCGATAGCGTTTGACTATTTTTGCTGCCGGTAACCGCCACGCGTTATAGCGGGATGCCGAGGCAAACGCCAGCTCGGGGGCAACGGCACGCAAAAATGGCGGCGTTGAAGATGTCTTGCTGCCGTGATGAGGCACCTGAAGGATAGTACTAGGTAAATTCGCACGTTGTTTCAGCAGCGCCTGTTCGGCCCGGCGTTCAATATCACCCGTCAGCAACAGGCTGAACTTGCCATCATCGACACGCACTACGCAGGAGTCATCGTTAGCGGCATAATCCACCCGTGCTGGTGGCCACAACACCTGAAAGTTTAGCTCTCGCCATACCCACCGTTGCCCTTGTACGCAAGGCAGGTGGCCTACGTTAACGATCGGCGTACGCACGCTGGCCTGTGGAAACACCGCTGCTAGTATCGGTAACCCGCCGATATGATCCAGATGGCTATGGCTGATAATGATTTGCTCCAGCGAAATCTGCCGCCAGCGCAGGAATGGCAAAATATTACGCTCTGCCGCGCTGGAGGCTTGCCAGCGGTTGCCCATATCAAAGATGACGGCCTTTCCTTCCCGCTCGATCACTACCGCCAGGCCGTGCCCCACGTCGATCATATCGACCCGCCAGCGATAATCTGGCGTTCTTTCCCGCCAGAACAGGCAACCTAACACCACAACGGCACAACCAACAGGAAAGTGATACCACCAGCGAAACCGCCAGCAAACCACGGCTAACCAGCCAAGAACGCTGAATTGCAGCAAGGCAGCCCCAACCTGTAGCCACCCTTGCTCGAGCCCAGGTAGCGGCCATAAGGCCCAACTGACGGTAAGATCGGCCAATTGCCAACACCAGTGGCTTACCGGCGGAATAAAAAACAGCATCAATGCCAACAATATCAACGGAACCGACAGCAGAGAAACGATCGGTACAGCCCAAAGGTTGGCGGGTAACGATGTCCAGCTCAAGCCATGAAACAGGCCAAATTGTAACGGCATCAACAACAGCGTCATCCCTAGTTGCATGTGTAGCCAACGCAGAGGTGCCCAGCCCCAAGAAGTGCTGAAGCGCCTGGGCAACGGTGCCCATTCAAACCAAAATATTAAGGCCGCAACCGCCAGGGCGGAGAGCCAGAAGCTGTCCGAAAGCACCGACATAGGATCGCACAGCAACAGCAGGCTGATACACCACAGCCAGATTTGCCAGGAAGTGCAGGAAACGCCTTTGAGGCGCAACCAGAGCCACAGAGACAAGGCAATAAAGGCCCTCATTGCCGGAGGTTGCCCACCTGCCAGCCACACATAGCACAGCGCCATCAACCAACTGACGATCAGCGGCAAACGGTAGCCGATATATCGCGCAGGCAATAAAAACAGCACGCCACGCGCCAGCCCCCAGGCAAAGGCGGCGGCCAGCGAGATATGCAGGCCAGAAATCGCCATCAGGTGAGCCACACCGGTTTTCATCAGTTGCCCACGCAGCTCATTACTCATCAGCGTCCGTTCGCCAAACGCCAGCGCCAGCAACACCGGCCGTTGCGTCATCGGCACCAGCGATTGATCCATCCGTTTGACAATCTGCTGGCGCCAGTTGCAGCCCTTATCCAGTGCCGTTGCGGTACGTATAAAGCCACGTAGCGGTTGCCGATTAGCAATGGCCCAACGCTGCCCGTCAAAGCCCCCTTCATTCAAGCTGCTGTGTACCGGGCGAAAGCGAACCTTCATCGCCCAACGTTGCCCTGCACAGGGCTTTTCGCCGCGCCAGTTTGCCGTAAAGGACAACGCAGGCACCAGCCAGTTCCCACTCACCTGCTCGATACGCAGTTGCACCTGTGGCGTTTCAGCCCCGTTCAGCCAAATGCTACGCACGGAAGCAATCACGGTTTTATCGCCGCTGGTCGTCAACGTTGCGACTTGCTGCATCAACAGGCTGGCACTGCCGGTGGCGTAGATAAAACCCAGCAGGCAGCAGCACAGTGTCTGACTCCATGGATTCGGTTTATATCGCCATAGCCACAAAGCCGCGACGGCTAGCCCCATCAATAAAGGCCACGACGGTAAGTGGTGCAAAAACAGTATTGGCAGCATCCCCATCACCAAAGCGATGGCGGCCCTATCCAGTGACATCCTGATTTCCGCGCTCCTTGCCAAGTTTATCCTGCAACAAATGTGACTTCTCAGACGGATAACCACCAGTTGCAGGTTGCTACTCAGGAAAGGAGGTCGTAAACAATCGGTTGGCTATTGGGCATTTGCAGGAAAAGCTGCGTAACGGAGCGCAAATTTTGGCAGGCATGGAAGGTTTTACAGGCGAAAAAAAACGGCACCCTAAGGCACCGTTTTATATTCTTTACAAGCAACAACACTATGGGTGGTCAGCGACTAGCCATAGATATTGGCACGGTCACGTAACTCTTTACCTGGCTTGAAGTGAGGAACGTACTTGCCGTCCAACTCAACTTTATCACCCGTTTTAGGGTTACGGCCGACGCGCGGAGCACGGTAGTGAAGAGAAAAACTGCCGAATCCGCGGATCTCGATGCGCTCACCCTCGGCTAGCGTAGCTGCCATGTGTTCGAGCATCTCTTTCACTGCATCCTCAACGGCCTTCGCCGGAATATGAGATTGCTGGCCAGCAAGTCTTTCAATAAGTTCAGACTTGGTCATAGTTCCTCCAAGCTTTGCAGCTAAACTACCGTATCGGGGCGGTCAGAAACCGCCCCCCGTCATTACTCGCCTTTAGCCGCTTTGAAGGCTTCAGCCATAGCGTTAGAGAAGTTGCTTTCTTCCGGCTTGGTGTTGTTAACCGTAGCAATTGCATCTTTCTCGTCAGCTTCGTCCTTCGCACGGACGGACAGGCTTACAACGCGGTTCTTACGGTCAACGCCAGTGAATTTAGCTTCAACTTCGTCACCAACGTTCAGAACCAGAGTTGCGTCTTCAATACGGTCGCGAGAGGCTTCAGAAGCACGCAGGTAACCTTCTACGCCGCCTGCTAATTCAACTGTAGCACCTTTGGCGTCAACTGCAGTGACTTTACCAGTAACAATAGTACCTTTCTTGTTCATAGACAGGTAGTTATTGAACGGATCTTCAGCCAGTTGCTTCACGCCCAGGGAGATACGCTCGCGCTCTGCGTCAACTTGCAGAACCACCGCTGCGATTTCGTCGCCTTTCTTGTATTCACGAACTGCTTCTTCGCCTGCAACGTTCCAGGAGATGTCAGACAGGTGAACCAGGCCGTCGATGCCGCCGTCCAGGCCGATGAAGATACCGAAGTCAGTGATAGACTTGATTTTACCTTCAACGCGGTCGCCCTTGTTGTGGGTTTCTGCGAATTGCTGCCATGGGTTGTTTTTGCACTGCTTCAGGCCCAGGGAGATACGACGACGCTCTTCATCGATGTCCAGAACCATCACTTCCACTACATCGCCCACGTTAACAACTTTGGACGGATGGATGTTTTTGTTGGTCCAATCCATTTCAGAAACGTGTACCAGACCTTCAACGCCTTCTTCGATTTCCACGAAGCAGCCGTAATCAGTCAGGTTGGTAACACGGCCAGTCAGCTTGGTGCCTTCTGGGTAACGTTTAGCGATAGCAACCCATGGATCTTCGCCCAGTTGCTTCAGGCCCAGAGATACACGAGTACGCTCGCGGTCGAACTTCAGCACCTTGACAGTGATTTCGTCGCCCACGTTGACAATTTCGCTTGGGTGCTTAACGCGTTTCCAAGCCATGTCAGTGATGTGCAGCAGGCCGTCAACGCCGCCCAGATCCACGAATGCACCGTAGTCAGTGAGGTTCTTAACGATACCTTTAACTTCCATGCCTTCCTGCAGGTTTTCCAGCAGTTGATCGCGCTCTGCGCTGTTTTCAGATTCGATTACTGCACGACGAGAAACAACAACGTTGTTGCGCTTCTGATCCAGCTTGATGACTTTAAACTCAAGCTCTTTGCCTTCCAGGTGCAGAGTGTCGCGAACTGGACGCACGTCAACCAGGGAACCTGGCAGGAACGCACGAATACCGTTCAGCTCTACAGTGAAGCCACCCTTAACTTTGCCGTTGATAACACCGACGACAGTTTCAGCTTCTTCGTAAGCTTTTTCCAGCGTGATCCAAGCTTCGTGACGCTTAGCTTTCTCACGGGACAGCAGAGTTTCACCGAAGCCATCTTCAACAGCGTCCAGCGCAACGTCAACTTCGTCACCAACCTGGATTTCCAGCTCGCCCTGGGCGTTTTTGAATTGCTCAGCCGGGATGGCAGATTCAGATTTCAGACCGGCGTCAACCAGTACGACATCTTTATCGATAGCAACAACAACACCACGAACGATGGAACCCGGACGGGTTTCGATTGTTTTCAGGGATTCTTCAAAGAGTTGAGCGAAAGATTCAGTCATGTTTAATCTTCAGGGTTCTATAGTTTAACGTCCATTTAGCGTCCCGCCGAATGGGGTTGTTTCACATACCTTGCCATTGGCTTCCTGCCGACAAGGTTTAGGTTACAGGGGTAAAATTTTACCCGATATATTCAGTTACTGCTATGCAGTACGATGACAAATATAACAAAAAGCTAAAAACGCCGCCGCGCTTATTGCTGCGGCAACGCCAAAACTTCATGTGCATATGCCAACGCCCGCTGGATCACTTCCTCGATCGACATGCTGGTAGAATCCAACACGAGGGCATCGAGAGCCGGTACCAGTGGCGCAATAGCCCGATTACGGTCACGGTCATCCCGTTCCTTTATCTCGGCTAAAAGACGTTCAAAGTTAACATTAAAGCCCTTTTCCTGCAACTGTAGCATGCGACGATGCGCACGCTCTTCGGAACTGGCGTCAAGGAAAATTTTAACCGGCGCATCCGGGAACACTACCGTACCCATGTCACGGCCATCGGCGATCAGGCCCGGGGCCTCGCGAAATGCGCGTTGGCGGCGCAGCAGCGCCTCACGAACCCGTGGGAATGCGGCCGTTTGCGAAGCCGTATTGCCAACGGTTTCGGTGCGGATCTCATTACTGACGTCCTCACCTTCCAAAATAACCTGCAGCTTGCCGTCCTGAGCAACAAAGCGGACGTCGAGATGGGCGGCCAAGGGGACTAACGCCTCTTCAGAGGTGATATCCACCTGATGGTGCAACGCTGCCAGGGCCAGTACGCGATAAATCGCGCCGGAATCCAGCAAACGCCAACCAAGGGATTCTGCCAGCGCCTTGCACAACGTGCCTTTGCCTGCACCACTTGGTCCATCAACGGTTATCACCGGAACTGTAGCCGTCATTTCTCTCTCCTTCAGGTAGAAACCTCACAGGAACACGCCTGCTCTCTGCCCAAGTAGGAGCAGATTCGGGGGCGTATTATACGCGCCTGTGAAGTTTACTGTTACCGCGAACTGTCTGATTGCCGAAAAGATGGCCACCAATGCGTAAAAAAGGCCTCAAACGAGGCCCATCGATAACGGATATGGAGAATATTAGGCCAACTGGCTGATACGCGCCAACTGCTCAAAATAGTCTGGGAAGGTCTTGGCGGTACACTTCGGATCCAGAATGGTCACCGGTGTATCGGAGAGCGCCACCAGCGAGAAGCACATCGCCATGCGGTGATCGTTGTAGGTACCAATCTCGGCAAACTGCAGCTTGCTTGGCGGCACGACGTGAATATAATCCTCACCTTCATCAACCTCGGCGCCAACTTTACGCAGTTCTGTTGCCATCGCCGCCAGACGGTCGGTTTCTTTTACCCGCCAGTTGTAGATATTGCGGATGGTGGTCGGCCCGGTCGCGAACAGCGCGGTGGTGGCAATGGTCATCGCCGCATCTGGAATGTGGTTCATGTCCATATCGATGCCTTTGAGCTCGCCGCGGCTACACTCGATAAAGTCATCGCCCCAGGTGATGCGCGCGCCCATTTTTTCCAGCACGTCGGCAAATTTGGTATCGCCCTGCACGCTTTTCTTACCGATACCGGTAACACGCACGGTGCCGCCCTTAATCGCCGCAGCGGCCAGGAAATAGGATGCCGAAGAGGCATCGCCCTCCACCAGATAGTCGCCTGGCGATCGGTAAGTCTGCTGCCCACGGATATGGAACACGCGATAGTTGTCGTGCGTGACTTCAACGCCGAAAGTACTCATCAGGTGCAGAGTAATATCGATATAAGGCTTGGAAACCAGCTCACCCAAAATATGGATAGCGGTGTCTTGGGCCGCCAACGGTGCCATCATCAGCAAGGCGGTCAGGAACTGGCTGGATACGCTGCCGTCAACGCTGACGTCGCCGCCACGGAAACCGCCACGCAGGCGCACAGGTGGATAATCGGTTTGTTCAAGATAATCAATTTGCGCTCCACCCTGGCGTAAAGCATCCACCAGATGGCCAATCGGGCGCTCTTTCATGCGCGGTTCGCCGGTCAACACCACGTCGCCCTCACCCAGGCACAGTGCCGCCGCTAATGGACGCATTGCCGTACCGGCATTACCGAGGAACAGCTCCAACGGCTGCGCGGCAACCAACGGACCCGCGTTGCCCTCAACGGAACAGGTGGTGCGATCGTCGGAGAGTTGGTAACTCACCCCCAGCGCTTGCAAGGCATTCAGCATATGACGCACGTCGTCGCTGTCCAGCAGGTTGGTCAGCCGGGTCGTTCCCCGCGCCAGCGCAGCCAGTAGCAAAGCCCGATTGGATACGCTCTTGGAGCCGGGTAAGTTGACGGTGCCATCGACCAAAGCAACCGGTTGTAACGTCAGGGAATCCACCATGTGAACAAAACTCTCCAGAATCTGATAAACGAAACGGCCCCGGGATAATGCCGGAGCCGCTTTAATGCAAAAGGACAACAGCGGTACGACCGCCCGTTCAATGCGGGCGGTGGCAATCAGCCATGGCGGCGTTCAAAGTCGACCATAAAGTCGGTCAGGGTCTTCACGCCCGCCAGCGGCATCGCATTATAGATGGAAGCACGCATGCCGCCTACTACGCGGTGGCCCTTCAGCGCCTGCAGGCCAATGGCTTCTGCTTCACTCAGGAACACTTTATCCAGCGCAGGATCGGCCAGTTGGAACGGCACGTTCATCCAGGAGCGGTTGGCAATGGCCACGCGGCTACGATAGAAGTCCGACTGATCGATAGTGCTATACAGCAACTCGGCCTTGGCCTGGTTGCGCTTTTGCATTTCCACCAGGCCGCCCTGCTCTTTCAGCCATTTGAAGACCAGGCCAGACAGATACCAGGCGAAGGTTGGCGGCGTATTGAACATCGAGTCATTTTCTGCCAACACGGTGTAATCCAGGATCGACGGGACTTCACGGCGTGCTTTACCCAGCAGATCATCACGCACGATCACCAGCGTCAGGCCAGCCGGTCCAATATTTTTCTGTGCGCCCGCATAGATAACGCCGAAACGGCTAACGTCCAACGGGCGGGAAAGGATGGTCGAAGAGTAATCGCCAATCACCACTTTATCGCCAAAGTCTGGCGTTTCATCGATAGCCACACCGTCGATGGTTTCGTTCGGGCAATAGTGCACGTAAGCCGCGTTATCGCTCAGTTGCCACTCTTTCATCGGCTTGATGCCGCTTAAGCCGTCAACGGTGGTTTTAACGTCGATCACCTTCGGCTGGCAGTATTTTTCCGCTTCGGTGATTGCGCTGTGCGCCCAGTAACCGCCATCGATATAGTCGGCAGTGGTGTTATCACCCAACAGGTTCAGTGGCAGCGCGGCGAATTGCGCGCGGGCACCACCGTGGCAGAACAGCACTTTATAGTTGGCGGGGACTTTCAGCAGATCGCGCAGATCCTGTTCGGACTGTTCGGCGACGGCGATGAATTCTTTACTGCGATGGCTGATTTCCATCACCGAAGTGCCAAGACCGTGCCAGTTGCACAGTTCTTGTTCCGCACGACGCAACACTTCAACCGGCAGCATCGCCGGGCCTGAGCTAAAATTATAAACCTGAGTCATTTCCCCTCACCACATTCACTGTGCGCCGTAAAAACCGGCTTTCGACATATGCCCGAAGTTAACGCTGATGTTAACCAACTCTATCGGTTTTATCACTCACGTAACCCGGCTGCAATGCTTATTGTTCCAAGGGTGGGAAACTGGCGAGACCGCAAATAACAGGCTCTGCGGCCTCAGAGTTTATTTATGCCATAAAACGCTGTGACACTGGGGTATTCAGCGGGTTAACGCGGTTTTTTGTGCTGTATTCAGCTAACACGGCTATGGGCCAGGGCCGCGAACCATTCATCAACCAGGTGGAAAAACGTACATCACCATCGTCTCGTCAAATGCCATTCTTTGGCTATCAAATACCTGCATGAAATCGTTCCTGCGAAAAGAGATTTCCTACAGCATAGTCAGGGCGGGGAAAATGGGGGCATTACGCCCCCACTTGAGTCAGGGATCAATACTGATTAAACATCGCCTGGATCTGTTTGGCGTCTTTGGTTTGAGTTAATGCCAGCTGCAGCAAAATTCTCGCTTTTTGTGGATTCAGCGTTCCAGCTGCCACAAAACCGAGTTTAGTATCATCCACTTCCGCATCTTCGGTGGTGGAGCCGGTAGGCACGCGGGAAGAACGCACTACCGCTACGCCGTTATGGGCCGCCGTGGCCAACGTATCAAACACGGTTTTATACAGGTTGCCGTTACCCACCCCGGCGCTGACAATCCCTTGATAACCTTCGGCGATCAGCGCCTTGGCGGGCGCATCCGATGCGTTGGCGTAGTTATAGATAATACCGACCGTCGGCAGCGTACTCATCTGGTCGACGTTAAACGGCGTTTCGCTGGTGTGCTTGCGCTGTGGCGAACGTTGGTAGTCGATTTTGCCGTTATGGATATACCCCAGCGGGCCAAAGTTAGGCGACTGGAAAGTCTGTACGCCGGTGGTATTGGTTTTGGTTACGTCGCGGCCATCAAGCACCGTATCATTCATCACCACCAGCACGCCACGCTTGGCCGATTGAGGGTCAGCGGCTGTGACAACGGCGTTATACAAGTTAAATGGGCCATCGGCACTCATGGCCGTTGCCGGGCGCATCGCCCCTACAATCACTACCGGCTTATCGCACTTGACGGTGAGATCCAGGAAATAGGCAGTCTCCTCCAGCGTGTCGGTACCGTGAGTGATCACGAAGCCATCGGTTTTGGCGCAGTCCGCATTAATCTTCTTGACCAGCTTGAGCCAGACTTCGTCATTCATATCCTGGGAACCGATGTTGACCACCTGCTCGCCCTGGACGTTGGCAACCTTTTTCAACTCTGGCACTGCATCCACCAATGCCTCTACGCCCAGTTTACCTGCGGTGTAGTTGGACTTGGTGGCCGAGTCGCCACCGCCAGCGATAGTACCGCCGGTGGCCAGCAAGGTGATATTAGGTAACGCCAGTGCCGAGCCGCAAACCCCGGCCAACAGTAGTGCCAACACGCTGAGTTTCACTGATTTCATTACGTTTCTCCGTTATTGATAACCCGCTGAATTATCGTCTTTATCCACATAATTACTGTGACATCTGATCGGCTTTAGGAATACGTGGAGCTTGGGAACAAAACCCCGTATCATTGCGCGTTTTTAGTACGCCACATAAGTGAAGACAATGACGCAAACTTTTATTCCTGGCAAAGACGCTGCGCTGGAAGACTCCATCGCCCGTTTTCAGCAGAAATTAACCGATCTGGGTTTCAATATCGAAGAAGCCTCCTGGCTGAATCCGGTGCCACACGTCTGGTCAGTGCATATCCGCGATCGCGATTGCCCGCTGTGCTTCACCAACGGTAAGGGTGCCAGCAAGAAGGCCGCGCTGGCGTCCGCGCTGGGCGAATATTTCGAGCGCCTGTCGACCAACTATTTCTTCGCCGATTTCTATTTGGGTCAACAGATTGCCGAAGGCGATTTCGTTCACTATCCCAATGAGAAATGGTTCCCGATCCCGGCTGACAACTGGTTGCCACAAGGTATCCTGGATGAGCGTACCCACGCCTTCTACGATCCAGAGCAGGAATTGACTGCCAGCGATCTGATCGATCTGCAGTCTGGCAATAGCGATCGTGGCATCTGCGCCCTGCCATTCACCCGCCAATCGGATCAGCAGACCGTTTATATTCCAATGAACATCATCGGCAACCTGTATGTGTCCAACGGCATGTCCGCTGGCAATACCGCCAACGAAGCGCGGGTTCAGGGTCTCTCCGAGGTGTTCGAGCGTTATGTGAAAAACCGCATCATCGCCGAGTCCATCAGCCTGCCGGAAATCCCGAGCGAAGTGCTGAACCGCTATCCTGACGTGGTTGAGGCGATCGCCAAGCTGGAGGCCGAAGGCTTCCCGATCCTCTCTTATGATGCCTCGTTAGGTGGCAACTATCCGGTGATCTGCGTGGTGTTGTTCAACCCCGCCAACGGCACCTGCTTTGCTTCCTTTGGCGCTCACCCCGATTTCGGAGTCGCGCTGGAGCGTACCGTTACCGAACTGCTGCAAGGCCGCGGCTTGAAAGATCTGGATGTGTTTACCGCCCCAACCTTCGACGACGAAGAAGTGGCCGAGCACGCCAACCTGGAAACTCACTTCATCGATTCCAGCGGTCTGATCTCCTGGGATATGTTCAAACAGGATGCCGACTATCCGTTTGTCGACTGGAGTTTCAGCGGCAGCACGCAGGAAGAGTTCGCCACCCTGATGAGCATCTTTAATAAAGAAGATGCCGAAGTGTACATCGCCGATTACGAGCACCTGGACGTGTACGCCTGCCGCATCATCGTACCGGGGATGTCCGACATCTATCCGGCAGAGGACCTGCTACTGGCAAACAACAGCATGGGCGCGCACCTGCGTGAAACCCTGCTGCAACTGCCGGGCAGCGAATGGGAGCCAGAAGAATACCTGGCTCTGATCCAGCAGTTGGATGATGAAGGGTTGGACGATTTCACCCGCGTACGTGAATTGCTGGGCATTGCCTCTGGTAAAGACAACGCCTGGTACACCCTGCGCGTTGGCGAACTGAAATCCATGCTGGCATTGGCCGGTGGCGATCTCGAGCAGGCACTGATCTGGGCCGAGTGGACGCAGGAGTTCAACGCCTCGCTGTTTACCCCGGAGCGCAGCAACTACTATCGTTGCCTGCAGACACTGCTGCTGTTGGCGTTGGAGCCAGAACGCGACCCAGCCCAATATCACACAGCCTTCGTGAAGATGTATGGTCAGGATGCGGTTGACGCGGCCTCTGCGGCCATGAGCGGCGAAGAGCGCTTCAACGGCCTGTTTGCCATCGACAGTGAATTGAAAGCCCTGCCGGCCCATCAAGCGCTGTTGGCGGCTTACGAAAAGCTGCAAACGGCCAAACGCCGTCACTGGGCGCAGGCTTAAGCCTGATTGATACGCCGGTAGAACCTTACCGGCGTTACTCCCAAAGAAGCACCCTTGATTCGGTTGCCGATCAAAAAACAGGCAAACCTTGGCGTTGAATGTTTTTATCAAAAGCGCACTTATCAGCCAACAGGATAATTAAATTGCCAATTGTTACGTCAGCGTGAAATATTAATTAACCATCAATTAATGCTTATTCATCAAAAAGCGACAATAAGTACAAAAATTTAACTCTCCCCACCCCAAAATGGCGTTAACTTCAAAATTTTTTGTAAACATTAAAAAATATTTTTTATATAAAAATCAATAATATAATTCAATAAACCCTACTAATTTTGCGGTTTTAAGCCGTTTTACTTCCGCGCGTTATGATCCAAGTCAATTTTTACCCTATACTGCTTTGCTAGTATCTCAGTGTGTTGTAATAACCCTTAAGAGCGAGAGTTAGTGTGAGAGCTGACAACCCCTTCGATATGCTGTTACCTGCCGCGATGGCGAAAGTTGCCGAGGATGCGGGGGTTTATAAAGCCACCAAGCATCCGCTGACGACTTTTTATTTAGCGATCACCGCAGGTGTGTTCATTTCTATCGCCTTTGTTTTTTATATCACAGCGACCACCGGCACCGCCGCCATTCCTTTCGGCCTCGCCAAGCTGGTGGGTGGTATCTGTTTCTCCATGGGGTTAATGCTGGTCGTCGTCTGCGGGGCGGACCTGTTTACCTCCACCGTACTGACCGTGATTGCCAAAGCCAGCGGGCGTATTACCTGGGGGCAACTGGCTCTTAACTGGTTAAACGTCTATATTGGCAACCTGATTGGTGCCCTGTTCTTCGTTGCGCTGATCTGGTTCTCAGGCGAGTATATGGCAGCCAATGGCCTGTGGGGTTTGAACGTATTGCAAACCGCCGACCATAAACTGCACCACACCTTTATAGAAGCCGTCTGTCTGGGTATCCTGGCTAACCTGATGGTTTGCTTGGCCGTCTGGATGAGCTACTCCGGCCGCAGCCTGATGGACAAGATGTTCGCCATGATCCTGCCGGTAGCCATGTTCGTCGCCAGCGGCTTTGAGCACAGTATCGCCAACATGTTTATGATCCCTATGGGTATAGTGGTTAAGCACTTTGCCACGCCAGAGTTTTGGCAAGCCGTGGGGGCAGCACCCGAGCAATTCGCTCATCTGACCGTAAGCAACTTTATCATCGACAACCTGATCCCCGTCACCATCGGTAACATCATTGGCGGTGGTCTACTGGTTGGGTTGACTTACTGGGTAATTTATCTGCGTGGCGGCAAACAGAATCATTAATCTGTTGGCTGGCACAGCGCCGGGTTTACAAAGAAATCCACATTAGAAGGTAGGTGTATAATGACCGAACTTAACGAGAAGTTAGCGACCGCTTGGCAAGGTTTCAGCGAAGGTGACTGGCAGAAAGAAGTCAACGTACGTGACTTCATCCAGAAAAACTACACTCCTTACGAGGGTGATGAATCCTTCCTGGCTGGCGCAAGTCAAGCCACTACCACTCTGTGGGACAAGGTTATGGAAGGGATCAAACTGGAAAACCGCACCCATGCGCCAGTTGATTTCGATACCAACGTCGTCTCCACCGTGACTTCTCATGATGCGGGCTATATCAACAAAGATCTGGAAACCATCGTTGGTTTGCAGACCGATGCTCCTCTGAAACGCGCGCTGATCCCATTCGGCGGCATCAAGATGGTTGAAGGTTCATGCAAGGTTTATGGCCGTGAACTGGATCCACAAGTGAAGAAAGTGTTCACCGAATACCGCAAAACCCACAACCAGGGCGTATTCGATGTTTACACCAAAGACATCCTGAACTGCCGTAAGTCTGGCGTGCTGACCGGTCTGCCAGATGCGTATGGCCGTGGCCGTATCATCGGTGACTACCGTCGCGTTGCTTTGTACGGTATCGACTTCCTGATGGCCGACAAGCTGAACCAGTTCAAGTCTCTGCAGACCCGTCTGGAAAATGGCGAAGATCTGGAAATGACCATCCAGCTGCGCGAAGAAATTGCTGAACAACACCGTGCCCTGGCTCAGATTAAAGAAATGGCCGCCAAATACGGCTACGACATTTCTGGCCCAGCCAGCACCGCTCAAGAAGCCGTACAGTGGACCTACTTCGGCTACCTGGCCGCGGTGAAATCCCAGAACGGTGCAGCCATGTCCTTCGGCCGCGTATCTACCTTCCTGGACGTGTTCATTGAGCGCGATATCAAGGCCGGTAAACTGACCGAACTGCAAGCGCAAGAACTGATCGACCACCTGGTCATGAAACTGCGTATGGTTCGCTTCCTGCGTACTCCTGAGTATGATGAGCTGTTCTCTGGTGACCCAATCTGGGCAACAGAATCTCTGGCAGGTATGGGTGTTGATGGTCGTACGCTGGTAACCAAAAACAGCTTCCGCTTCCTGAACACGCTGTACACCATGGGGCCATCTCCAGAGCCAAACATGACCATCCTGTGGTCTGAAAAACTGCCGTTGAACTTCAAAAAATACGCCGCGAAAGTGTCTATCGACACCTCCTCCGTACAGTATGAAAACGACGACCTGATGCGCCCAGACTTCAACAACGATGACTATGCCATCGCCTGTTGCGTCAGCCCGATGATTGTCGGTAAGCAAATGCAGTTCTTCGGTGCGCGTGCCAACCTGGCGAAAACCATGTTGTACGCAATCAACGGCGGCGTTGATGAAAAACTGAAAATGCAGGTTGGCCCGAAAGAAGCCCCAATGATGGACACCGTGCTGGACTATGACAAAGTCATGGAGCGTATGGACCACTTCATGGACTGGCTGGCCAAGCAGTATGTGACCTCGTTGAACATCATTCACTACATGCACGACAAGTACAGCTATGAAGCTGCGCTGATGGCTCTGCATGACCGTGATGTTTATCGCACCATGGCTTGTGGTATCGCGGGTCTGTCCGTAGCAGCCGACTCCCTGTCTGCCATCAAGTACGCCAAAGTATCCACCATCCGTGACGAAGACGGCTTGGCTGTCGACTTCAAAATCGAAGGTGAATATCCGCAGTTCGGTAACAACGATTCTCGCGTAGATGACATCGCTTGTGACCTGGTAGAACGTTTCATGAAGAAAATTCAGAAACTGCGTACCTACCGTAATGCGGTACCAACTCAGTCCGTGCTGACCATCACCTCTAACGTGGTTTATGGTAAGAAAACCGGTAACACCCCAGATGGTCGTCGTGCAGGCGCTCCATTTGGTCCTGGTGCCAACCCAATGCACGGCCGCGATCAGAAAGGTGCTGTAGCTTCTCTGACCTCCGTAGCCAAACTGCCGTTTGCCTATGCAAAAGATGGTATCTCGTACACCTTCTCCATCGTGCCTAACGCGTTGGGTAAAGATGACGACGTGCGTAAAGCCAACCTGGCGGGTCTGATGGATGGTTACTTCCACCACGAAGCGTCCATCGAAGGCGGTCAGCACCTGAACGTGAACGTGATGAACCGTGAAATGCTGCTGGACGCGATGGAAAACCCTGAGAAATATCCTCAGCTGACCATCCGCGTATCGGGTTACGCTGTGCGCTTCAACTCGTTGACCAAAGAACAGCAACAAGACGTGATTACTCGTACTTTCACCCAGTCGATCTAATCGCGGTTTCTCCGGGGCGGGATCGCTCTGCCCCGCTGAACAAATCTTACCAAGGCCGGATATTCCGGCCTTTTTACTAACTACCCCCTGACTCTGGTCTTGAGTCTGTTTTGCCAGGTATCTACGCTGCTGCTTAGCCTGCGATGGGTATATACTGCATGGATATCTGGCAAAACAGTGATCCGGTACGTAACCGGCCAACAGGAATCGTTTTACCTGGCGCCTTTTTTCGCCACATCGTTGATCCCTGCCTGGCGGTTACCAGCCTATTTTAGACTGCGTTTGACAGTCGATTTTGGAGAAACCCGCAATGTCCTTGAAAGGCCGCATCCACTCTTTCGAATCCTGTGGCACCGTTGATGGCCCAGGTATCCGCTTTATCGTGTTCTTCCAGGGTTGCCTGATGCGCTGCCTGTACTGCCATAACCGCGATACCTGGGACACCCACGGCGGCAAAGAGGTCACGGTTGAAGAGCTGATGACCGATACCGTGGCCTACCGTCACTTCATGAACGCTTCCGGCGGTGGCGTAACGGCGTCCGGCGGCGAAGCGATCCTGCAGGCCGAATTTGTTCGCGACTGGTTCCGCGCCTGTCACAAAGAAGGGATCAGCACCTGTCTGGACACCAACGGTTTTGTCCGCCGTTACGACCCGGTGATTGATGAACTGCTGGATACCACCGACCTGGTGATGCTCGATCTGAAACAGATGAATGACGATATTCACCAGAACCTGGTGGGAGTTTCCAACCATCGCACGCTGGAGTTTGCCCGTTATCTGGCCAAACGTAATCAACGCACCTGGATCCGCTACGTGGTGGTGCCGGGCTGGTCTGATGATGATAAATCGACGCATCTGCTCGGTGAGTTCACCAAGGATATGACCAATATCGAGAAGATCGAGCTGTTGCCTTACCACGAGCTAGGCAAGCACAAATGGATCGCGATGGGTGAAGAATACAAGCTGGACGGCGTCCATCCGCCGAAGGCCGACACCATGGATCGCGTGAAGGGGATCCTGGAAAGCTACGGCCATAAAGTGATCTATTAAGCCTCTCCCTGCTCGAACAAAAAACCCGGCGCATC
>NZ_JBKABN010000119.1:0-404 GCF_046269175.1 Serratia sp. J2 | reverse complement strand
GCGGTACTCAACGCCGTGGCAGTGATCAGTGAAGCGGTGGCCTCCATGCCCTGCTACCTGTACCGGGTAACACGTACCAACGGTGTAGAGGCCCGCGCCTGGTTGGCAGATCACCCCGTCGATGTGTTGCTGAATGAGCGCCCGAACGACTGCCAGACACCTTACCAGTTCAAGCGCACCATGATGCGCCATTGTCTGCTGAACGGTAACGCCTACGCGGTGATCAAGTGGGGCAAAGACGGCCAGCCTAAATCATTACACCCGTATCCGCCGAGCGCCGTTGTACCGAAGCGCCTGGATGAACACCGCTACGCCTACACCATTACCGAACCCTTTAGCGGGCGTGTGCGTACCTACCTGCAGGAAGAAATCTTGCACCTGCGCTATTCAACCGATGATGGTTT
>NZ_JBKABN010000118.1:0-425 GCF_046269175.1 Serratia sp. J2 | reverse complement strand
GTCGAACAAGCAGCAACCCCAGCCCTTAACCAGATGGGAGCCAGCCAGCGCGGCGATGTGCTTCTGGCTCGCTACAGTGGCGCACTGGCAATCAATGGTGACTCAGACACCGTTCATCATTATGACGGGGTGATCTGGAAGCCTATTGCCGATAAAGAGCTGCAACGGGCAATGGCGGCGATCTACCGAGAAGCCGAGATCTCTTACTCACAACCAGGTATCAAATCCGCTGTAGATACCATGAAACTGAGCCTACCCCGGATGGGGGCCACGGAACGGCACTTGATCGGGTTCACCAATGGTGTGTTTGACACCAAGGCCGGTGAGTTCAGACCGCACCGCCGAGAAGACTGGTTGCTGATCGCCAGCGGTGTCGAATTCAGCCAGGCGCACGAAGGGGAAACGCTGGCCACCCATGCGCCGAA
>NZ_JBKABN010000117.1:0-456 GCF_046269175.1 Serratia sp. J2 | reverse complement strand
GGCGGCGCTGATCGTCATCAAGGGCGCCAAGCGCAAATACGGCAGTAAATACTGGTTCCACCCACTGATCGGTAAATTCATCATGACAGTGAGGCCAAAGGTATGAGCAAGCCACAGAAGGTTAACACCAGCCAATGGCCGAATGAGCTGTTTTCCTGCGTCTACCGCTGGGTTAACGGTCGCCCTATAGAGAAAGCTGTAGCGGCAAAGGCCATACTGCAAACAACAACGGGAACGCCACTCAATGATCTGGCTGTGCGGCTGAGTGCGTTTGCGATCGGGAATGTCACCCCGGAATGGCTGACTGATAACGGGTTTTCCTCCAACTTAGCCCCCGAACCTGCCAGGGAGAAGCGCGAAGCGGTGGTGTTGGAGTTTATCAGCCGTAAAGAGCTGGTGGCCGTGCTGGCCGACGCTGATCGGATTAATAGCCTGTTCAACGCCGCCCCGCCACCG
>NZ_JBKABN010000116.1:0-456 GCF_046269175.1 Serratia sp. J2 | reverse complement strand
AGCGGCGCTGATCGTCATCAAGGGTGCCAAGCGCAAATACGGCAGCAAATACTGGTTCCACCCACTGATCGGTAAATTCATCATGACAGTGAGGCCAAAGGTATGAGCAAGCCACAGAAGGTTAACACCAGCCAATGGCCGAATGAGCTGTTCTCCTGCGTCTACCGCTGGGTTAACGGTCGTCCTATAGAGAAAGCTGTAGCGGCAAAGGCCATACTGCAAACAACAACGAGAACGCCACTCAATGATCTGGCTGTACGGCTGAGTGCGTTTGCGATCGGGAATGTCACCCCTGAATGGCTGACTGATAACGGGTTTTCCTCCAACTTAGCCCCCGAACCTGCCAGGGAGAAGCGTGAAGCGGTGGTGCTGGAGTTTATCAGCCGTAAAGAGCTGGTGGCCGTGCTGGCCGACGCTGATCGGATTAATAGCCTGTTCAACGCCGCCCCGCCACCT
>NZ_JBKABN010000115.1:0-484 GCF_046269175.1 Serratia sp. J2 | reverse complement strand
CTTCTGGAAGTGGTTAACCCGCTCTACAGGGAGCAATGCCCGCAAAGCCGATCGGGTACTGGCGGCGCTGTATATGGTGATGGCCAACCGGTATGACTGGCAGCTTTTCCTTGAGGTCACCGGGCCGGGCGGCAGTGGTAAAAGCGTGTTTGCCGAGGTCTGCACCATGCTAGCCGGCAAGGGTAATACAGTGGCCGCCAGCATGTCTTCACTGGAGAACCCCAAGGAGCGGGAGCTGATTGTCGGTGCGTCGCTGATCGTGCTCTCTGATATGGCTAGGTATGCCGGTGACGGCTCAGGGATCAAAGCCATTACAGGCGGTGACAAGGTGGCCGTAGACCCGAAATACAAAGCGCCGTACTCGATGCGGATCCCTGCTGTCGTGCTAGCAGTGAACAACAACTCCATGACCTTTAGCGACCGCAGCGGGGGCATATCACGGCGGCGGGTGATTTTTAACTTTGCTGATGTGGTGCCGGACGGG
>NZ_JBKABN010000114.1:0-484 GCF_046269175.1 Serratia sp. J2 | reverse complement strand
TCCATCCGGCACCACATCAGCAAAGTTAAAAATCACCCGCCGCCGTGATATGCCCCCGCTGCGATCGCTAAAGGTCATTGAGTTGTTGTTCACCGCCAGCACGACAGCAGGGATCCGCATCGAGTACGGCGCTTTGTATTTCGGGTCTACGGCCACCTTGTCACCTCCTGTAATGGCCTTGATCCCTGCACCGTCACCGGCATAGCGAGCCATATCAGAGAGCACGATCAGCGAGGCACCGACAATCAGCTCCCGTTCCTTAGGATTCTCCAGTGAAGACATGCTGGCGGCCACTGTATTACCCTTGCCAGCTAGCATGGTGCAGACCTCGGCAAATACGCTTTTACCACTGCCGCCCGGCCCGGTGACCTCAAGGAATAGCTGCCAGTCATACCGGTTCGCCATCACCATATAGAGCGCAGCCAATACCCGATCGGCTTTACGGGTATTACCCCCTGTAGAGCGGGTTAACCACTTCCAGAAA
>NZ_JBKABN010000113.1:0-488 GCF_046269175.1 Serratia sp. J2 | reverse complement strand
CAACATTTTACCTAACAACGCCTTAATGCGACAGAACCAGAAAATGACGGTAGAGGAATTATCCTGCCATGGCGAGCCGCGCGTTACTGGAATTAACGGCTGCCCGTGATCTGCAAAGCAAACATCACGGGTCAGTTCCCTCCATTTCAATTCTGCCCCAAGAGGTATGAGCATTGTGATTGAGGGTAACCTCATGAGTATCGGCGTCCACCGCCAGGTGAAGTTTCCGCCAGACACGGCGCTTTTCCTGACCGTGTTTTTTCACCTTCCACTCCCCTTCACCGAAGACTTTTAATCCGGTGGAGTCGATAACCAGATGGGCAATTTCGCCGCGCGTGGGGGTTTTAAACGGGATGTTGACGGACTTGGCCCGCCTGCTGACGCAGGAGTAATCCGGGCACCTGAGCGGGAGCTTCATCAGGGTAAAAATGGAGTCAATAAATCCCTGCGCGGCGCGCAGCGTGAGGCGAAAAACACGTTTGAGCATG
>NZ_JBKABN010000112.1:0-503 GCF_046269175.1 Serratia sp. J2 | reverse complement strand
TCTGTACGAGCATGACTATACCGCACTGCTGGGTCGCAATACCTCCGGCACCCTGGTATTGAGTGAAGACGCCACCGGCTTGCGTTTTGAGCTGACCCCACCCGATACCCAACTGGGTCGCGATGTGCTGACCCTGGTTGAGCGTGGCGACATTTCCGGCATGTCCTTCGGGTTCCGTGCCTTGAAGGATCAGTGGGACAGTACCCAGCAGCCGTATGTCCGTACCGTGCTGGCCGCCGAGCTGCGCGAAATCACCGTGACCAGCTTACCGGCCTACCGTGAAACCGACATTCAGATCGCCAAACGTTCACTGCTGACCCAACACCCGGAGCTGGTGGATCTGCGCTCTCATTGGGCTTATCTGGCGGGGTTGTGATATGTGGCCGTGGAAACGCAAGACCGAAGACCGCAGCATGACCATTGATGAGTTTCTGGCTATGGCCGGTATCCCCAACACCGGATCAGGTGAGCATGTCTCATCGGGTAATGCTGAAACCCTGCCA
>NZ_JBKABN010000111.1:0-530 GCF_046269175.1 Serratia sp. J2 | reverse complement strand
GGGCACTGCCACGGCGTTGAGTACCGCGGGCAGGGTTTCAGCATTACCCGATGAGACATGCTCACCTGATCCGGTGTTGGGGATGCCGGCCATAGCCAGAAACTCATCAATGGTCATGCTGCGGTCTTCGGTCTTGCGTTTCCACGGCCACATATCACAACCCCGCCAGATAAGCCCAATGGGAGCGCAGATCCACCAGCTCCGGGTGTTGGGTCAACAGTGAGCGCTTGGCGATCTGAATGTCGGTTTCACGGTAGGCTGGTAAGCTGGTCACGGTGATTTCGCGCAGCTCGGCAGCCAGCACGGTACGGACATACGGCTGTTGGGTGCTGTCCCACTGGTCTTTCAACGCCCGGAACCCGAAGGACATGCCGGAAATGTCGCCCCGTTCAACCAGGATCAACACATCGCGGCCCAGTTGGGTATCGGGTGGGGTCAGCTCAAAGCGCAAGCCGGTGGCGTCTTCACTCAGTACCAGGGTGCCGGAGGTATTGCGGCCCAGCAGCGCGGTATAGTCATGCTCGTACAGG
>NZ_JBKABN010000110.1:0-503 GCF_046269175.1 Serratia sp. J2 | reverse complement strand
CTTGTCCCGCTCACCGGTCAGCATCTGCCGGGAAACGCTGGGGCTGGGTATGGCTCAACAGCGCCATGGTGCCAGCATTATGCGTGACGGCATGATGGCCGCAGGGATCGTTAAGGCCAAAGAGTGGCTGGACAGCGTTAACGGCAAAAAGGCGATGGATGCCCTGGAACGTTACAAAGGGGCCAGAAACGCCGGTAAAACACCGATCCTTGAAGGTGGCATGGAGTATGAGCAATTAGGCATGAGCAATCAGGATGCAGAGTGGTTAGGCTCTCGCCGCTTCACCATCGAAGACATTGCCCGGATATTCAATATCAGCCCGATCTTCTTGCAAGAGTATTCCAACAGCACCTACAGCAACTTTAGCGAAGCCAGCCGCGCCTTTCTCACCATGACGATGCGCCCCTGGTTGACCAACTTTGAGCAGCAGCTTAAGGCCGCCTTGCTGTTGAGTTCTCCTTCAGCCGGTTCCCGCTACCAGGTGGAGTTCGACACCGCCGACT
>NZ_JBKABN010000011.1:0-165108 GCF_046269175.1 Serratia sp. J2 | reverse complement strand
AGGCCCATCCCGATAAGCAGAGTCAAGATACGAACCGTTTATCAGATGAAGAAATTGCCAAGTGGTTGGGTTGTATCGTCGATGCACTGACGGTTGACGACAAGATTCGTATTGTTGCAGCGTTTAAGCAGGGCGGCCTTAGCGCCTTGTTTAAGCCAGAACTCATCGCAAGTAAACCTGACAATTCAAAAGGTTGGTAAATGTTTCTGTATGTCAGTTGAAAGAAGTGCTGTAGTGCCTAGCTATTACCAAGATATCTGTCATTGAAGCTAGAAAAAATGCAGTATATTCAGTGCAGGATAATCGATAAGGCGGCAGTCAATGGGCTCAGGACACAAAAGTGAACACACCAGAATGGTCAACAAGGTTCTCCGTGAGCTTACTAGGCAGCATGATGAACCAGTCGATACCATTCTTGGCCAACTTTTTCATAACACCGGGAATGTGAATGTAGGCATCCTGAATGAAGCTTTTCGTCAAATCTTTCAACATCTTTATCCCGGCGAGTCGTTTAACCACGTTATCTGGTGTCCCTTCTGCCAGTGCTTCGACCTTACCCACCGTGCAGATTCAGCGATGCAGGGTCAAGCTTCCTGGACATTCAGCTCTACTCAGTTTTGATAACTGATCTTCGGTGTTAAATTCCCATTTTAATAAGATAATTAATTAAAACAATAAATTAGAAGAATTTTTGTTATCGATAAAATACGCTATAAGCTTGGGCTTGACCGTATACATCTTAAGTTTTTTCATTTCGAGGTGGAGTAAAACATGGAAACGCTAATCAATACGTATAGACAAATACTACTGGAGCTTAACGCCCACTCATTCAACCTGGAAGAAGATAAATACTCTGGCGTATTTTTACCCATCCCCTTTGATGAATACTGGCACTCCCCTGTAAAAATCATGCTGGTTGGACGTGAAACAGCGGGTTGGAATACCCTGAATGGGAAGAATACGATGTCACGGGTTCTAGGCCTTATACCCGGCATCACCACTGAGCAGGTGGTTGAAGAGGCTATAGCTCGTTACAGACAGCATCTACCGGTTAAAAAAGATGGGACACTAAACCTCAAATCACGTAGTCGCTTTATACAATATCATTTCCGGTTGGCTCGTGAGCTGGAAATGCCTCCTCAAGCTATCGTGTATGCCAATCTACTGGCATGGGATTACGATCGCCATACACCGCTCACCCGCCCTGAGAATGAAGTTCAGGAAGTGATAACTGTCTCACTGAAGTTACTGGCTGCACAAATCAAGCATCTGGAACCGGATTTTATCATATTTGCATCCGGAGCCCGTAGAACTGACTACATCATCAAACAGTTACTTACTGGACATTTGGACGGTTACGAGACTTCATCCGTAATTCCGGGGAAACTATGGGAATTTAAAACAGGAAGTGTGATCTGCTTCAGAATAGCCCATCCGAGAGCGATGCGCGGGCATCAGAAGTGCAGAGATGAGGTGATTGAGCGCATTAAGCAACTTTGTAATCCGAGCCCTTATGTACATTAAAATTTTTGTAGAACGGATTCTGCGTCACACTTCCACGGAGAGTACCGGAAATCCGTCCAGGTAACCCTCGTCAGCAGAGTTACGAGGACGAGCACTTTAGTATCCGCTATTTTCAGAAAGGCACAGCACATGTGGTATTCAAGCGTCTGGACTTGGTGGAGAAGATGAACGATATCGTGGCGAAGCATTATCCAGGGATGTTAGCTCGGGAAGAATGTCCCCTTTATGTCATTTTGGCACGATAATGAAGCCTGTTTGCAGTGTCGGAAATGGAGTAAAATACAGAGGATAAAATTTGCTTGTTTTCATACGAAAAGCAGCAAGTAAGAGCATTTTTGGACTTATTGGAATAACTAAGTTATCCATATTAAATATTCATTCAGTATATGGCTGTAAGGCTCTGGTATAATCTCTGGGGCCGCTAGTTAGTGTTTCGTGAAGCCAGTTAAAATCAAAAAAATCGTATCTAGAAGTATTATCGTAAATATTTACTGCAGTTAGTAGATTCTGATGCCAGAATACGGGTTAGTTAAATAGAGCGCTTTGGTAACACAGGGAGGCATCATTCTAATTTGAAAAAAAAAGCCCATGTTCTACATGGACTTTTAGTGATGTCTATTGACTATTAACGAGAATCTCGTAATTGTTCAATACGACAAGCTCTACAGTGAGACTGTGGTTTCTGTTTGCCTCTTAAGTTTCTGAAACCAAAGGAGTACTCAATACCACGCTTTCCTTCGGCTTGCTTTTGGCAACGAGGACACCTAGTCATTTGATGCTTAAACATATAATTTCCCCACATGGCTATTCTGATTTCTTGTCTTTAACTGGAATCTTAAACATCCCACCGTTTGGGCGCGTAATACGCTTTCCCTTTACGGTAATGTATGGACGGAAGATGTATTCCTGTTCATCAGCGGTTGCTAACATGATTTTTTCCGTTTTTAGCCACGGGGTAGTTGCTTTTTTACTGTGAAATTGTACAGTAGAAGCGACAAATCCTGTGGCAGGCTGTAATCAGCACTTAACTCTCACCTTAAGTGCCACTCTTTCCTCGATTTGTTTGGGTGGTTTTGCAAGAACCACCCAACTACTTTTCTTTTTTCACCCCCTTGAATGGTGTGCCATCCTGCTTGACGTCCATGAAACGACCTGTGTTTAGGTCGCGTTTAATCCATTGTTCTGTTACGGGATTAAAGGTCTGTGAGCGTTCTTTTACCATACCGATACGACGGTTATCCCCATATGGTGCATTTTTAGCCATGTCATCTTCTCCAGTGTCATCATGACAAAATCAATACTAGCAACTTGCAAAAACAAGATCAAGACAATACACTAATCATATTCAGTTAAAGGGGTTAAGATATGCAATCTTCAGTGACTTTTGAAGAACTGGTTGAGCAGACCTCGCTTCAACAAGCCGAGAGATTGGCCTATATAGATTTTAAAATTAGATACTTAGGGTCTGTTTCGAGAGGCGAGATCATAGAAGAGTTTAAAATCGGCCAAGCTGCGGCTTCCGGTGATTTGAAGTTATATAAAGAATTTAGAGAAGGTAATGCTTACAGGGATAATGCAACGAAGAAGACAGTCATAAAGACGGATTCGTACTCCCCTCTAGTTAAGCTGGACGTGCATACTGCTTTAAATTTTATTCATCATGGGTTCTGTAGGAATGAACTGATGGAAATGAAGCCAATGCTACCTTTAGCGGTTATAGACCCTCGAATGTCACCAGATACCCTGAATGAGGACGATGTTGCTGCCGTTACAAGGGCGATAACTAGTAAGTCGGGACTTAGTTGCGGCTATTATTCCGCTTCTAGTGGGGACCAACATGACCGTTTACTGTTTCCAACAGCACTTTTTGTTGACCGGAAATACTGGTACTTTCGGGCATATGACAGAAGCTCAGATGCAGAAAAGGCCGGATTTAAGAATTTTAAATTGGCCCGTTTAAAAGATGCTCGATGGTGCCCAGAAGAAAAGCCTGTCCTCGATGAAGATTTTTATCATGACAGCGCATGGCATACGCTATTGCCTTTACAGCTGGTCGTGCATGAGGACCGCAAGGAAGCAGGTAAGTCATTAGAACGAGAGTTTGGGTTAACCGATGGCAAAGTAACGTTAACGTGCCAAGCTGCATTAGCTTACTTTATTAGGCGAAACTGGCGTATTGATGTGGGTAATGATGAGAAGGGCTATTTCAACTTTAAGTTAGAAAATAGTGATGGGCTGAGGCAGGTCAGTTCTGCAGCAGACCTTTTCAAGTGAGTTTTTCATCGAATGTCTTTTATATCTGTATGTAGAGCCAATAAGGTTGTGTGTTAAGTGAAAGATGCGGAGATTTTCTTGCTGTAGATTTTCTGCGAATTCAAGAAACTAAACTGGCTAATTGATAGGCAGTTACAAAGCGGTTTATTTGATGAAATATAAAATTAC
Source organism: Serratia sp. J2 (assembly GCF_046269175.1). Classification (NCBI taxonomy): domain Bacteria; kingdom Pseudomonadati; phylum Pseudomonadota; class Gammaproteobacteria; order Enterobacterales; family Yersiniaceae; genus Serratia; species Serratia sp. J2. The sequence goes on along the minus strand of NZ_JBKABN010000011.1, from coordinate 161,142 downwards.
AAATAGAGGATTACGATATGGCTAGATGCACAGCACCAAGACAGGGTCATCGAACAGCAAGCGGGGAAGCGGCCTGCCCAGCGTGTAGTAGTCGCTATAGCGGCTACCGCTCAAGCTCATATTCGCCCTTTTCCTATACCTCTCCAGGGAGCGGCGGAGGTAGCTCAAGTACAAGCAGCGGAGCATCCGGCAGCAGCACAAGACCGCGCTGGTCGAGTACAGGCTCGTCTGTATCGTACACGCCAGCCCAAGTGCGATCACTCACGCCAATTCGCCAAACTGTTGAGACACGGGCAGCGGAGCAGCCTGATCTTCGTGATGTCTTCCTGTGCCATGCGTGGGATGACCGGCAAGGTGTAGCCAAGGATCTACACGATTTACTCGTGGCAGCTGGTGTTAAGGTCTGGTTCAGCGAGAAGGACCTTAGCCTTGGAGTTCCTATGATGCGTGCCATCGACAAGGGGTTAGCAAATTCGCGAATCGGACTTGTTCTGGTGACTCCTGCGCTGATTAACCGGCTCCCCAAAGAGGGGGTCGCTGACAAAGAGCTTTCGGCACTTTTGGCGGGTAATCAGCTCGTTCCAATCGTGCATAACACGACGTATGAAGCTCTCCGCAATGTCAGCCCTTTACTCGCTTCACGAAGCGGCTTGGACACTGGAGAGGATCCAATGACAGTTGTCGCGACAAAAATCGCCGAACTGGTTTCCCTTTAATTCAGTGGCTTGTACAAATTCTCGATTCAGATGTGGTTGTTTGTAAAATGTTATCTAACTTTGGTAACTAGGCAGCCGAAGGCAGCCTAGTTTAATATCCACCTATTGCCTGAGCTCCTTTTTGCGTGTGGTTAGGGCCAGAACGTAAATAGAGCTTCTTCGCAATAATGCAGCGAGGTCGTCGTTGTATCATCTCAATCATTCATTTGCATACATTAGCCATGTAGCTGCGTAGAGCTGGTCAGATACATTTTTTCGAGCACCAGGCCTGGAAAAGCCTTTAGTTACGCTCAGGATATGTGGGTAGTGGTGGCTATGGTAAATCTAAGATACATAGCGTATTTTAAAGTGGTCGTACCTCTGTAAAAACATCAAGGAAATGAATATGCACAATCAGCATGATGTATTTATTGACGCTATACACACCAAAAAGAAACTGAGAATCCGGTTCTATTCAGAAGAGGATGGGGGTTACATCGAAAGAGTTTGCGCACCGATGGACTACGCTGCCGGAGCTCGAATCAAAGATGGTATCCCACGGTACTGGGTTTGGGATTTTGAGAGCGATAAAGCTAATCATACACTGCCATTAAGAGTAGAACGTATCGAATATATGATTGATACGGGTGAGCGTTTTGAGCCTTTATCCTTTGTTTCATGGCGTCCAGCATGGGTAATCGGTAGGGATTGGGGCCAATACAGCTAAGTTTTGACGTCGTCTTGAGGCCGCTTTTTAGCGGCCTCATTATTTGATTCGTGAGATGGAGGTTATAGTTAAAATTGAGCTATGATACTTATTGTCTTTTGCGCCGCTTGTTTTTTGCACAGTAAATTTTAAGCAAAAGCATTTGGGGGTGCTTGTGGGGGGCACTCAATTATCCATATTAAATAATTCCTTTTATATCATGCTGGTAAATCGCTAATGCGACTCCTGTGATCGAAAAGATAACAACAGTGACAATGAGCATATCAGACACATCGGTATAGCGGTACGGGGCGGAGGATAGCGGTGAGGCTGTCCCATGCCTGAACCTCTGAGGTTGCAATACGCACCCCCTTTTTTCTGAGTACTGCCACGTCGGCTGCCATTCGCTGCATACCGAACCAAAACAGACCATCCAGCGCCGTTACCGCGAGTCCGTTCTCAAGCGCCTTTTTAAGTCGCTCGCGCGGCATTTTTATTTCCCTGGCAATTTCCCGGTAAGGCTCTGCGGTTTCGCCTGACGATACTTCCCGGCGAATGCGGGTTGACAGACGGTATTGAAATTCATCCGGTACCTTACTCAAATCAGCCTTCACGCTGTAAACACAGCCAAAACGCTTGCCGTTGAACACTGCGCTTTTCTGACTGAGTTGCAGTTCATCACGCAGCTCGGCAATCAGTTGTGGGGCACGCACCAACAGCAAACGAAAAGGCAGTTCAAAGCTGGTGACATAATCCACATTCAGCAATGCGATGCGCAGACGCTCGATACTTCCAGCATGTACCTGACGGTATTCTTTGAGGACTTCAGCCCATTGTTGCGCAATGCGCGGCGTTTCATTAACTTCCGCGAAGCTATATTTTTCAATCTGATAATCAATACGTTCGACCATGCTGGTTTCCCTTCGCCTACCCGTCGGTCACTTTATCAACGGTCTACGATAATCGGAAGCCAATTTGTTGTTGGTATTGAGGTGGCGCACAGCGCCTGACACATTTCCGGGTTCCAGCCGAAACTAGCAGGAAGCAAAATCGGCATGTTCGGATACAGTATCAGGCCCTGCCGCAAACCGTTGCGGTGGATCGCCCCGTCCAGGTCGACCTTTTTCATCCGGCGGCGGAATCGGATGTTATGTTGGTAGGTCTCCCGTGAACCGTCCTGATGGATCACGGTGACAGCCCGGGTCGCTTATCCCACAGAAAATGCTGGGCAGGTTGGTTCCTCCAGTGGCACACCGTGCGGGCCTGCTTGCCTTCCCTCTGTCATTCACCGTAAAACTTAGCCCCAAGCCCCCCATGTTAGAATTAATAAGAACAGGGGGAGGTAATTTAAAAATCAATGAACGGGAAAGTACCCCTGAAATGCTGCTCAATCTCAGGGTGTTTTTATAATGCTTGCAATGCAGCTTTAGGGGGACATTCCTCTCCCAGATCTTTACCACGTTTTAGTGCTATACCGTACAAAGCTTTTTTTGAGAAGCTGAATTTTTCCAATAACAAACCTAATGAAACCATGGTCGTCTTTGGTTAGTCCATGTAACATAGTTAACTACCTCCCCTTACTCATTTTATCATCACCAATATTTCCAGTCGCCAACAAATCATCCATTGATGATGATGGTATTTTAGGTATAGCACAAAATCTACTTTCTTCTTAAATTATGCATTTCCCGTTCAATCTCTTCTGGAGTTCTTTTGCGTTTTTCAAATCCAACCACACCAATAACATTATGATTTAGATCCATAAAAATTTTCAATACATGACTTTCATTGTGGCAATTTATAATTAATATTTTCTCATCTGAAATTTTCATAAGCATATCTATTAGCTCATTAATTCCAAAGTATTTAACACCAGCCTTGTCAAGATATTTTCGATGTATTTTAAACTCATTGATAGCTATGCTTTTATCATATTCGACCTCGATCAATTTTATCGAGGTCGAAAGTAAATCAATTGTCTCTTTAGACAATATTTTATTATCAAAACAACTGAGCCTGCTTATCAAATAATCAATAGTTATCATGGTTTAAATACCTCGATGCCGCTATCACGAATCCCTTGCATAAGAACTTCTTGTTCAAAATACTTATCATCAGAAAACTCCCATGACCATTTTTCATTACCCTTTGGTGCTTCAGATTTAACTCTCAAAATTATACCATCAGTCTGAGCATAGAAACGAGCTATAGCAGCGTCTCGCGTCCAAGAAGTATATGGGCTAATACCAGAAACATTTCCTTCGTTATGAAGTTCCGGAGTAATGCCGGAATTTATATCACCAGGCTCAATCCGCCCATTAATGTTATTATCAGCATCAGGGTGTCCTCGATGTACACCACGATAGTTATAAGTACCAACCTCCGCTTCTGGTAGCACAGGGATATCATCATATTTATCCCAACTAAACTGTCCATTTGCTGAACCAACAGGTTCTGGCTTTGTTGATGTTTTGGTGTTAATAACATCAAGCCCTAATGGGTCAATGTACGATATCGGGTTACTATCAACATAGTGATAATTATTTAGCCCAGCTCTAAGTCTTATCGGATCCGCCGTCAAATACCGGCCCAGTTCTGGGTCATAATACCGGTTCAGGTTGTAATACAGCCCGCTTTCCGCATCTTCGTACTGCCCCTGAAAACGCAGTGGGTTGTTCACCTTCGGTTGTGGATGTTCATCCCGTTCATCTGGCGGTGTCCATTCCTCCGTCAGTTGCCCATAGGCGCTGTACTGCCCTCGCCATACGGTATTGCCCTGGCTGTCTGTCAGGCTGTGCGGTGTGCCAAGGTGGTCATTCTGGTATCCCAACGATACGTTTGTGTCACCCCGTCAGGATGGGTAACGGCACGCATCTGCCCGTTCGGGAAATAGTCGTACTCGGTCACCTGCTCCCCAGGTGAGCGCGCCGCGTAGATATCCCCATGCTCATTAATGCTATTGAGCCACACTTGCTCCAGGCGACCACTGCCCTTGGCCACCCGCTTGAGCTGACCGTCCAGATAGGTGTAGCGTGTCATGCTCCCATCCGGGCTCAGTTCGAGCACCAGGTTACCCGCGTCGTCATAAAAATAACGGGTCTGCTGGCCCAACGCATCGGTGGTACTGACGCGTAACCCCTCTTCGTTGTGCGTATGGCGGGTTTCTGCCCCGTTCGCTGCCCGCCGGAAAATCAGCCGGGCCTGGCCGTCGTATTGATAGATCTCCTGGCTGCCGTCGCAGCGCCGTAGCGTCACCTGCCGCTGGTTATCGTCCCACAGGTAACGGGTATCTAACTGGGCGAAATTGCCATACTGACGGATACAGCGTGATGCTGGCCCCACGCCTTCCCAGGCCCAGTTAAAACAGGCGCCGCCCGCTAACTGGCGCTGTGTGATGACATGGGCCTCGTTGTACTGGTAGTGCTCTTGCTCCCCACAGGCGTTCAAGGCGCTGGCCAGTTGCCCGGCCGCGTTGTAGGTGTAATGTGCCAGCACCTGCTGCGTCACCCAGACCGCATCACGATAGGCCTCTTCACGGATCAGTGCCTGCAAATGGACCTGCGCGATGTGCGCCGAGTCATCATCCGTGTACTGGAACAACAGCCGGCCCTGCGCATGCTGTAGGTGGATCAGGCGCTGCTGGCGATCGTATTCCAGTTGCAGACGGTTGTGATATTTGTCGCTGAGGGCGGTCAACCGCCCCCATTCTCCCTCACGCACAAAGGTATAAAGCCGTGAGAGGCAGGCAGTGAAGGCAGGCTGGGGAACCCCGTCACGTCCATAAATAAAAAGGCGTTGGGGAAACAGGCGTGTTCCTGCAACAGGCGATAGCCGGGATCGGCATTCTGTGGCCAGGGCAGCAGGGCCTCTTCGTCGTTGAAACCGACCGGCGTGAGCGCCAGCTCAGGCAGCGGCCACGTCTTTCCCCCCACTTCCAGCGTGGCGTGGCTCAGGTATTCACTCAGCCACAAATGCAGCTGTTGCCCGGTGTGCAGGTCTTCCCCCAGATACAGCCGCAGGCCGTTCAGGCTAGTGAGGTCTAGCGGCCGATCCGCCGTGGTGACCAGTTGCAGGCACAGGCTGTCATGGCCGTGCCGCTGCTCGCGGCTTACCGCCTGCACCTGTAACGGCCACAGCCGGGTATCACGGCAGGTGCGGAAATGGCACCGCAGCGTTTCCTTACCGGTCGTTACCGGCAGCGGGATACTGACCACCGTGGCCCCCTTGGCAATCTGGGGGCAAGCCAGCGCGGGATCCGACAGGTAATCCTGCTGCCATTCCAGCACGGTCATGCTCGGGGTGGGCCGCAGAAAATAGGGCCACAACAGGGCCAGCATATGGTGGGTGAGGTTCGGTAGCTGGTCTGCCAACTGCCCCTCTAACTGCCCGGTCATCCAGGCCATGCCCTCCAATTGCCGCTCCACATCGGGGTCGTGGTTGGGTGCGGTCAGGAAGGAAACCAGCGGGGCATGTGTTTGTTGCAGCACCTCGGCAGCCTGGTGTAGCGCTTTGCGCCGACGGGCTGGAGGGAATGGCCGATGTTTATCCCGGTTCATGCTGAAGACATCCTGTCTTGGAGGTTATTTATCCAGACGCCCGGTCAAGGCGAGGACGAAGTTGGAGCCCATGTGTTTGAAATGCGGCTGCACATGCAGCTGTGTCAGATACCAGCCGGGATCATTCGCGACTTCCTGCACCTCAATGCGTGCAGCACGTAACGGGCGGCGGCTGCGTACGCTGGCGGGGGGGTTCTCCTGATCGGAGACAAAACGTTTTAACCAGTTGTTGAGCTGATGCTGCAGGTCGCCCCGATTGCGCCAACTCCCCAGCCGCTCACGCTGCAATACCTTGATGGTGTGCGCCAGCCGGGTGATGATAAACAGGTAAGGCAGTTGCGCCCCCAACTGGTCATTGACCCGGGCATTCATCCCTTCAGGCGTGAGGTCGGTATATTGTGGCGACTGGATTGAGTTGGCCGAATAAAACACCACGTCCTGCCCTTGCTTGCGCACCCCAAGCGGAATAAACCCGGCCATCGACAAGCGGTACTGCCACTGGTCCGACAGCAGCGTCTCGGTTGGGATCTTTTCTTGCCAACGCCCCAGCGCCGCAGTGTAGCGAGCGGGCAGGTTACGGAACGCTCCGCCGCTCTCTGCCCCAATAATATTTGGGCACCAGCGATAACGGGCAAAGCTGCCCGCCAGGCAGATCGCCAGTAAAAAGGCGCTGTTGCCCCACAGCAGGTGCTGATGGGTTCCGATCTGTTCCTGATAGACAAATTGCCGGACCTGCTGTGACGCCGGGGTATAAGGCTCGCGCTGCAAGAATCGGCACACGGTCAGCCCCAGATAGCGGGCATCTGGGGTAGCCCGGAGAGCCTGCCAGCGGATATGTGTCGGTGCAGCCATGACCGCGTCCAAATCAAGAATGGCGGGCAGATCGGCGAGTGAATCAACGCCGAAGAAGGTGGCGTTTGCCGCCGAAAGAAACGGCGCATGCGCCATGGCGCTGACCACGCTGAGATAGTGCAGCAGTTTGATATCTGCGGCACCAGGGGTGAAGTCATAGCAGCCAATCACCGCCGCCACGGGTACCCCACCAAACTGGCCGTAGCCTGCCGAATAGACATGCTGGTAATAGCCCGAGGAGGTAATGTCTGGGGAGAATTCGAAATCCGCCAGCAGCTCTTCCTGGGTGGCATGGAGCAGCGTCAGCTGAATATTCTCGTGAAACGGAATGTTATCGACCAGCAGGGCCAGCCCGCGCCAGGTCGATTCCAGGCGCTGAAACGCCGGAGCATGCAGGATCGCATCCATCTGGGCACTCAGGCGCCGATCCAGTTCCCGCAGCAGGCGGTCAATCAGCAGAATGTTGAGGGTGACGCCACGGCCTTGTTCCGGCAGGGCGCGCAGCAACAGCGCTATGTCCGCGTGGCTCACCGCATATTCACTGCCGTTCAGCGTGGCAAGCAGCCCGGCGGCCAGTGAGGTGCGCGGTGGGAAAATGTCTGAATCGGTCTGTAGCGTATCTAACGTAGCCACGGCATCCTTGCTCCCTGGTGAAGAGTCTTGTCCATTATTTTGCGACTCTGCCGCTTCTGGCGGAGTGATTAGCGCTGAACGACGTTGCCGTCAGGCATTACATTCATGTTGTGAAGCAATCAGAGCGGCCCCGCAGGCGGTTTTCATGCCTTCCAGCGCCACTGGCACCCCACCGACCAGTGCAGTTTCTGCACCACTGACAATGGGAAAAACACCTTTGCATTGCGGGCAGGAAACCAAATGTCCCACCAGCGCTACGTTTGTTCCGCAGAACTGCATCACTGACGATCCCTGTAACACGACTCCACCATGAGAGGTTTTGTCGCCTTGTAAAATCACGGCCTTCCCTGCCATACGCCCACCATAGTTAGTATTTTCTTAATAGATTACAGGATGTATACATTTGAAAGAAGTCGAAAGATAACAGCGAGTAATGAATCTGTGAGCGGCATAGGGATAAAGGGGATCTTTTAGCATCAATCTGGGGGCATTGATAAAGTGTTCATTGCATTGCCTTAACCAGGACGAGGTCGGCGGTTGTTTCTGCGTAACTGCACGCAAAATAAACGCCATTCGTGTAATGAGCTCCAACAGGTATCTCTGGCATACTAAGCAGATACAGCATGGTAAGTCGGATTAAAGCGGAGGCGGCATGGCAGATAAACACTTAACTCAATCCCCGGCGGGCGAATTTGTGATGTTTGCCAGTGATGACGGCGAGGTGCGCGTTGAATGCCGCTTTGAGCACGAAACACTGTGGTTGCCTCAAGCGACCATTGCGAACCTTTACCTGGTCACTCCGCAAGCCATTACGCAACACATCAAAGCGATCTACGAAGAAGGTGAACTTGTACAAAACGCAACCTGTAAGTCTTACTTACAAGTTCAACAGGAAGGGAGCCGTAGGGTAAGCCGCAATATGCTTCACTATAGCCTGCCCGTGATCCTTGCGGTCGGTTATCGTGTTCGTTCTTCTCGAGGCACCCAATTCCGTCAGTGGGCGACCCAAACCCTCCAGGAATACCTGATCAAAGGCTTCGTGATGGATGACGAACGGCTGAAAAATCCGCCCGTTGGAACATCGTCTGTACCTGACTATTTCGACGAGATGCTGGAACGCATCCGCGATATCCGCGCCAGCGAGCGCCGGGTTTATTTGCGGGTACGAGAGATCTTTGCGTTAGCCGCCGACTATCAGCCCTCACTCAAAGAGACCACGCTGTTTTTTCAAACCATCCAGAACAAACTGCATTTTGCCTGTACCGGCCATACCGCTGCCGAACTCATCCATCAGCGTGCCAATGCTAGCCAGCCTCATATGCTGAATTTGAAAGGTAGACCCTGTTAAATCCGAACCGCTGGACGGCTGGAAATCAGCCCAACCGTCTGCAGCGCCAAATGCGGCTCAGTTAAACGTTACCAGCATTTCCGTAGAGGCCGTGACCGCACCGATTGGCACGCTGCTGCCTCCCGAACACAGTCGCCAGGTGAGCTGATTGGTCAAGGTTTTGCTGCTTTCCGCACTGGTGATACTGCCCAGTTTTATGCGGGTGCCATCAAAGGGCAAGCCGGTTGTTGCCTTACAGTCGCCACTGCCGGTCACCCCGTTATCAATTTCTCCGGTGATATAGCCTCCCCCCTGATTTAATGCCAGCCGTGAAGCGGTAGTGTTGTACAGACCGCTGATGGCGCGGAACTGCAGATTGATATTGGCATTTATCTGGTCAGTAGGCTGCCCGCAGGTGGCAACCAGTTGCACGGGCTTTACCGCCAGTTCTGCATTAACCTGGGTATTGCGAATGACCGATCCAAAGTTAATGGCTGTCGGGGTATTCACGCTACATTCCAGCGTGGAGATGCGCAGGGAAATATTGGTGGGCAGTATAGAGGTAGTTCTATCCCCCGAGCCAGTGGCGGAAAAACTGCCAAAATACATGGGTGGAACCGACCCCTCTCCAGCTTTTTGGCTGCCGTCTGCCACCAGAACCCAAGTGCCTGAGAGCGTTGCCGTACGAGGACCCGAACCCGAGTAAAATGTACCATTCGAGGACATGGCAGGGGGCAGGCACCATGTATAGTTTGGTGGCGAGATAATATTATCTTGTGATGTCGAGGAGCCTCTGGTTTCCGGCTGGCCAATGGTGCCAGTCAACCTCCCCTGTGAATTGTTATTTAGGGTATAAGTGGCGCTACCCGAGGCCCGAGGCATCAATCCGACTCCAGATACCCCGGTCAGTGGGAAGGCCAAATAGCCACCAATGTTTTTCAATTCATTTGAGGCCATACACCGGGTCGATGATCTAGAGACTGACAAGAGTCCGTATATGGGATTCAGTTGTGGATGATCGAGAGGGCCAGTTAATGTCGCGTTAAACGGCATGCCCTCCCATAAGATCCCCGTACCCTTGCCGATGGTGATGGTTTCCGCCAGAACGGGGGCAGCAAGGGGCATCATTAAGGCGATGCTGGCGATACCGCATGATGCTGTCTTTATTAAACGCTGTTTCATCACTGTCCTTCCTCACATTGCGCATTCAGCATGCGCACCGGATTGTTTGCTGATACTGCCGCCTTGCTCAGGTTGAAGTGGGCCAGGCACTGCTGTGCAGCCCCACGGCCCCACACCGCGCGCAATTTCCCCTGTTCCGGCAACCCGCTCAGGTACACCTGGCCTGCATCACCCACGATGCCGCTGTTGATCTCCGCCCCTTCCCCGGCCAGTGTCACGAGCGTGCCGAAGGGTACCGGCACGCCAGCCTGGGTCAGGGTTATCAGCGCCTGATAGCCGGTGCGTGGAGTAAACGTAGCCGCTACCACCGCCCCTTTGGTGGGATAGACATTGGCGCTGCTCTGCGGCAGGTCGACATCTTCCGGCAGCGTCGACGGGTTCAGGCTCACCGTGTTGTTCTGGTAAGGCGAGAGGTACGGCACCACCGCATACCCGCGGCTGTCGGTGCGGATCCCGCCGTTCATCACGCTCACCCCGGCAGCGCCCGGTGCGCGAACCACTGCCACCGAGGTGCCCAGTTGCTGGCTCAGCGTCACCCCGTTGGGGTGAACCACCAGACCCCCGTTACCACTCACATTCAGTGAGTTATAGCGGCTGCTGTGGCTGTACCCGGCGCTGACCATGCCCTGGCTCCCCTGCCAACCCAGATTCAGGTTGCTGGTGCTACCACCGTCACCACTCTGGTTGTTGTTACTCCACCCCTGCATCAGGCTGTAAGAAAGGCGGTCTTCTGCCGCCGAACCGCTCACCCCCACCTGTTGCCGCACACGGCCTTCACTGTCGTGCGTCATCTGGTAGCTGGCGTAGCTGCGGTTGAGGGCGGGCTGTGCGCTGAACAGACTGAACGGTACCTGCATATTGAACGCCAACTGGCGATTCTGCGGCCAATCCCCGTCGGATTTTATCCGGTCAACGCTGTAGGCCAGGCCATAGCTCACGCCGTGCCAGCTGCCGGTGTAACCCGCCGACAGGGTGTTGTTCACCTGCTCATCGCCCCAGTAATCACTGCGCGCACCCGACAGGTACAGCGATCCAAAATCCCCCAGTTGCTGGGTTACCCGCACCTGGAAATCCGAACGCTGTCGGGCCAGTGCCCAGGGCACCTGGCCTTCACTGAGCTGATAACCGCTGTTGTTGAAGTCGGCAAAGTTGTAATAGTGCCGGGTGGAGTAACGATAAGCCGTCAGATCCACCGAGGTGCCCGTGCTGAGCAGGCTTTTGGCATAACGTACCCGGTATGACTGGCCGCTCTGTCTTTCGTCATACATGCGGGCCGATGAGAGGGTCACGTCCGCCGACATGGCGCCGAAATCCCCCAGCGAAATCCCGCTGCCCGCCACCGCCGAGGCGTATTTCTCCGCTATCAGCCCGCCGCCGTACAGCGTGATGTCATGAGGCAGCCCGTAAATCAGGGTGCCCAACGCAAAATGGGCCTCTCTGGAGCCGGTGGTGATGCCGCCGTTGTAGCGCCCGGCGGTCAGTTCGTACTTCAGCCCACCCGGACGTTGCATCACCGGCAGCGCCGAGAAGGCCTGGGTCCAGGTACGTACGCTGCCATCCGCTTCGGTCACCGTGACCGTCAGATCTCCCCCTTGGCCAGTCTGGTACAGGTCATTGATCCGAAACGGCCCCGGGGCGACATACGCCTGGTACACCACGTTCCCGTTCTGGCTGACGGTAACCCGTGCGTTGCTCTGCGCAATGCCGCTGATCACCGGGGCAAATCCCCGCAGGCTGAACGGCAGCATGTCTTCGCTGGAGCTCAATTTCACCCCGCGAAATGGAATGCTGTCGAAAACGTCATTGCCGGTATTGTTCTCCCCAACCAGCACATCTGAACGCCAGGCCTGGATATCGCGTTGCAGATAGGTATTTGAGAAACGGGTTTGCTGGTTGCGTTGTGTGTCTCCATAGCCGCTGCGGCTGTTATTGTGGGTGTAGGTCATGTCACTGCGCAGGCGCCAGGCCTGCCAGTTCAATCCGCTGTGCAGCCCAAGGAACAGGTTGGTCTGTTCGCTGGTGGATTGGCCCGATTGTCCGTCCTGGCGGCTGCGCCCGCCGTTGAGGGTATAGTTGAGTAAAAACGCGGTCATGCCCTGGTCCCATAGCGCAGGGTTAACCACGCTGCTGGCGTCCGGCTTCATCGCCACCTGGGGAATGCTGAGTTCCAGGCGCTGCTGCTGAAAATCAAAGTGCACTCGGGCATCAGGGATCAGGGTGGCCAGATCACTGACGGGCTTGTCGACCGGCAACCCGCCAAAAGCCGGCAATGCGGGGATATTGATCCCCATCTCCGCCAGGAAGGCTGGGGTCAATTCCGGGCTGACCTGGCCCTTATCACCCGGGGTGAATACGACGCGGTATTGGCCACGTTCGCTGCGGTTGACCAGCACCGTCACCAGATACGTCCCTGGTGGGGTCTGTCCGGCGCTTTCAAACGCACTCAGGTCGGTGACGGCTTCCAGGCCACCACCCAGCGACAACAGCGCCGGGTCAAAGTAGTCGCGGCTCCAGGCTGGAGACGTGCCTGCAATCAATGCGCTGCCCACCAGGAATGGGGAAAGAGCAAGAGGGTGAATTTTCATGGTTATCCTATCCGTCTGAAAGAACGTGGCTCTCGGTAACGAGCCAGGAAGGGCGAAATCGTCAATCCTGTTGGGCAACCGGGGTATCCCAGCCATCTTCATCAATCAGTTGCCAGCTGACTTTCCCGCTCGCGGTGGCGGGCAGGGTGTAAGACTGCTTGCCGAAAGGCGGTACCATCAGGCGCAGAGCCGGTTTGTCCAACGCCACATTCCCCACCGCCAGGCGGGAGAAGGTGAGCCAATAGGGGGTCGGGTTGGTTGCTGTCAGTTGGTCGCCTGCCCGGCTGAAGGTCAGCTTCGGGGCCATGTCTGCCACGGCGCGTTTCACCAATCCCGCTGGGCGATAAAACAGTTTGATATTGCTCACGACCGTCATCACCATCTGCTCACCGTCTGGCTGCTGGGTGGGCAGCGCCTTCATGGAGATAAAAAACACCGATTCGCGATCGTTAGGCAGCGGTATATCGTTGCGGCGGATACGCAGCGCCAGTTCACCGTTCGCTTCCAGGCGAGCCAGCGGCGGTGTGACAATAAACGGCATCACCGGGGTGCCATGCCAGCTCAGATCCACATCCCCGGTGGCCGGATCGACCGGGCGGATCCATGACTGCATCAGGTACGGGGCGGGGCTTTTGTTGTAGGCGGTCAGCGTTACGCCCTGCTTTTCGCCCTCCGGGTAAATCACCCGCAGCACGTAAAAGGATATCCCCGGCGAGACGTTGTCCTGTGCCAGGCCCATTTTGTTGACCAACAGGCATAGACCCATCAGAAGATAAATCGGGTATTTCATGGTGTGGTCTCCGTGGAGGCTGAGCCTGTCTGCTGGCAGGTCTGGGAGAGCCCGCCATAGTCGGTGAGCGTCTGCCAGGCCACCTTATTCACCGGCCCGTCAACGGCCAGGGTGATACTGCGGTGCGGAGGCACCATCGCCGGTTGTTGGTCTAGCGCCACGGTATGCCCGTCAACAGCCAACATCCCCAGGGTCTGAAAATAGCCGGTGGGATTGATGGCCCGCACGCCGTGTGCTTCACGCTTGAACGTCAGCAGGCAAGGGATGTTGTCTGCTGGCAACGCCAACCCTTGCGGGCGATAAAACAGCTTGATCACAAAACGTACCCCTACCGACAGCCGATTGGCCGCCGTTACGGGTTCAGCCTGTGCAGGAATGGCCGAGATAGAGAGATAAAACAGCGACTCCTGGTCGGTGGGCAGCGTGGCACCCTGTGGCAATAGTCGTAGCAGTTGGCGGCTATCGCCTTGCAGCGAGAACAGCGGTGGCGTAACGATAAACGGCGCAGGGGTCGTATCGTCCAGGCCGTTTTGTACTCGGGCCTGGACCAGATAAGCCTGTTGCCCGCTATTGCTGACGGTGAGGGTTTGCGCTTTATCTGCTGAAGAAAAAATAACGCGTGTCTGCCCCAGGCTGATGCCGCCGCTCCCGGCCTGTGCGGACAGGCTAAAAGTGAACAGCAGGCTTGATAGCACCTGATGAAATCGCTGTGTCATCGGGCCCTCACTGATAGACAAACTCAAACATCAGAGTGGCCGTCACGTCACCGGTCGCGACTGCGGCACACCCGGTGCCGCCGCCACAACTGGCACCGGCATAAAAGGTGAACGTCTGGTTGACCGGTATCTGTCCGGGGTTCGCCAGTGAGATCACGCTGTTGTTTTTGACTTCGGGCTGGCTGTAATCCGGCACGGAGGCACTCTGGATCACCAATATCCCGGTATTCGCCGCCGATCCGGCATTGCGAAACAGCCATTTACTGTCTTGGGTGGTACCGGTGCCCGTGATAGTCACGACAGGCTTGAGGCTGCCGCCCGCAGAACCGGTGCAGTCCTGCACGGACAGGGTAAAGGGCTGTGGAGCAACCAGCTGGTTTGGGCGCAGCTGAGATTTAGCGATGACACCCAAAGGCAGAGTGCTTTTATCCAGGCTGAGCGTGCAGGTGCCATTGGTCAGCACGGCGGAGAAATCCAGCGTCACGGCCTGCACCGGGGCGGATACTGCTCCAGCGCCTGCCAGGACGACAGCCAGCGTGGCCTTAAGGTAACGTTGCGCTGAACGCATCGGTGCCTCCGGTATCATTAATGGTCTGCCACTGCACCCGCTTGCCGGTTGCCAACGGCGTTTTAACCGGCCAGATATGGTTGCCGAAAGGGGGGAGCATGAGTGCAGCCGGCGTGTCCAAGGCCAGCTGTTGACCACCCACCTTCAAGTCGGCCAGGCTGACAAAATAGGGAGAGGAATTGGTCACCTTCAGCCCCCCAGCCACGCGGGAGAACTGCAACTCTTTTTGGGCGGCGGCAGAGGATCCGCGCAGGCTCGCAGGCCGGTAGAACAGCTTGATAATGTTGCCTACGCCGAAACGCAGTTGGGCCTGCACGTCATTGCGCTGCTGAGCCGGATCCGTTTGCGTACTGGCCGGGATCGCGGTGGCATGCAAATAAAACACCGACTCCCGATCGCCGGGTAGCGGCTGGCCGGTAAAGGCGATACGTAACTGATTGGTGCTTTGAGGTTCCAGACGGAACAGCGGCGGCGTCACGGTGAACGGGGCGGCGGTCTGTGCATCCTGTTTACTGCTGATCGCGGCTTGCACCAGATAAGGCTTATCGCTGAGGGTATTACGGACGGTTACGTTGATACTGCTGGCCCCTTCCGGGTAAATCAGGCGGGTGGCATTAATGCCAAACCCGGCGGACCAGCCAGCCAACGGCGCACCCAGCAGGGCCACTAGCAGCGAAAACAGGGAGATAAAGCGTGTCATATTGTGGCTCACGAAAAGGCGGGCCATTGGCCCGCTGGAACACATCAGTTGTAGGCAAAGCTGAACAGGATTGGGGCGCTAACCATACCGATATCCGGCGTGAGAGACGTAGAGGCCAAACCAGCCTGCAGGCTCAAGGATTTCGCGTTGAAATCGCCTGCTTCCGGGGTCTCACCTGCTTTGGCTACCGATAATTTTTGGCCAGCGGTAATGTAGGCTGCTGGTGTGGTTACTTCACTTAACATGACGCCGGTATTGGTGCCGGTGCTGTTAAAGATGTTCGGGTTACCCCCCAGCGTCTGGCCGCTTACAATCAGGCTTGCCTGATCGCCTGCTGCTGCCGGGGTTTCACAGTTGTTCAGACCCACGGTGAAGGTTTTCACACTGTTGGCAACCGGGGTTGCCACAGCGGTGAAGGCAGATTTGGAATGGTTACCGAGGTCCAGGCTAGCGTTGGAGAGGGAAACGTCACAGGTCGCTGCCACAACGTTGGCGGTAATGGTCATCTGGGCGTTAGACGCGGCCTGAGCCACGCCAGATCCTGCCAACAGAGCTGCAACAACCGGAGCCAGAGTAAAAATAGACTTACGCATAATGAATTCCTTATTTACGTATTAAAAAAGTGAATGCAATCATTTCGTAGCTGATTATTAGCCACGAGCCATCATTTATCTGAACAATCCGAACAGACAAAGTATCTTCAATAAAATCATCACTACTGATGCCGTCAGTTTTTTTAAGAAGTGAGCAAAGCATCCTGATGCTATTCCTATGCGCTTTTAAGCCAAGACTTTGTGCCTAATGGATTGAGAGAGGTTGGCTATCCATCAAGCGTGAAAGACTTGTTAAATTTCAGTGTGCTGCTGCCTTTCCATCACGGGATACACAGTTTGGCTGAGCTGGACGTGGACGGTTTTCCGGACCCAATAATTATCTAAATCGAAAGCCTGATCTTTCATTTTTATTAGGATTAATCTCTACGCTTATTTCATATATTCTTAAGATGTTTCTTGTTCATCAATTTAGGCCGGGATTATCACGGCCAACCTTATTTTTGAAAAGTGTTTTTTGATAAGCAAAGCAATTTCGCAATAAATGCCTTGGCAGGTGGTTTTTATGGCTAAATTGCGAGTTATTATCGTGTTCATCATTATTGATCTGGATTTTTATATCGCAAATTTAATTTTGTCAGATTTAAAACTCGTTATTGTAACGTTTATAAATACTTTACTCCAATGTGGTATTAAATACGCTCAGAAAGCCAAGCAGACGGGACCTGCATGCCGTTTGCCGCTTTGACCGGTGGGCTTTGGCCTGTAACGCGGGCTGACTCATCACGAAAGCTCGTAAGAGAAAAGGTTTAACCTAATGAAATATAAAAAACATAATGCAGCCTTCGACAAGGTTCTGACGGCGTTGCAGGTGTTGAGCCGTGTTGATTGCCCGCTCGGCACATTGCCTCCGCAAGATAAATGGCCCAAGACCCGGGATATTGCCGATTACTGTGATACCAACATTTATGTTTCTCGCTACTACCTGATGAAACTGGTAAAGAAAAAGAAGGCGTATGTCTCATCGGTGCCAGACCAAAAGAGCTTACGCTGGTGTATTGCAACACCTACCTGGGCTAGGGATTTATCCCAATGATGTATCGCATAATCAACGGCACTATTTAAAAAGAATTAGGCTGCGAAGGGGTCAATATGAACTCACACATGGTTATTGCTCTGTGGGGCAACAATTTTTATTTCTTACAAGGCATTCGCCACCTTTTTGAAAGGTATTTTTATCTCCGGGGAGTATCCCCTCTATTTATCCATGCAGACGGTAAGAGTATTATTGATCTGAACGTTGCGGATCTGATTGTCAAGAACAACGCCGACTGGAGGGGGGATGGGTATCAACACTACCAAATCCTCATACGGAAAAAAAATACAGAAGGGGTCACCTATCAACAGGGAGACATCGGCCTGAATGATAAACCCGAGGCGGTGATGCAACTGCTGGATAGTCTGTTAGACGTGCAGCTCAATAATAATGCCCCCTACGTACCTGACTACGAAAAGATCACTCGGCGAGAGCGAGAAGTCTTGCAGGCGATAGCAGCAGGCTTATCGCCTACACAGATAGCCAGAAAGTTGCAGATCAGCACCAAAACCGTCAGCGCCCATAAACAGGCATCCATGCGAAAATTGGGATTCCAGCGCAGTCACGATCTGTACCACTGGTTGTGGCAATGCAGCCCAGATAGATTGAGGAGCACTGTGGGAGAGGATGCTACGCCAAGGGTGAAAGGTTAATGAAAGCACTAATGGTTGTTTTTTTAAGGGGTACAGATGTGGGCCTTCCTTTCCCCCATAACCTAGTGCGAGGTGGGCCACACCCCGCACTCACCAAAGCTTAGTTCTCCACCAACTGCACCACCACCAGCCTGCCGCCTTCTTCGGTGGAAAGCACGAACTGGACACCGTCGTTCAACGCCAGCTTGTCACCGATCGCCACCGGGTTTTTATCCGGCAAGGAGATCAACCCGCTGATGCCTTCATTCACCAGCCACCACTGATCGTTATGGAATACGAAATAGCCCACGCGTTTTTTCTGCGCGTCCGGCGTGCGTTCGTTGGGGGCGATCAGGCGGTTAACGTGCCAGGCGTAAATCGACTGGCCGCTCCATACCATCAGGCGATGATCGTCGGGGCGGAAGCTTCCGGCTTTACGCGAGGAGTAAAGGTTCAGGATCGGCAGCTTACCCTTGAACGGCGTACCACAATATGGGCAGGCTGGGCGGTTTTTACCGGAGAACACGTACCATTTCTGTTCGCAGGCAGCGTTTTGGCACGGCTGGATCAGATCCACCGTTTTCACCAGCGCCGTTTCCCACTCATCCGCCGTTGGCCGCCTGGTGGGTTCATGCAGACCCTCGATAAACGCCCTTTCAAACAGCGGCGTCAGGTAGGGGCCCATAATGGTGTAGGGCACTTTCTGCGGATCGGCCCAAGGTAGCGAAGAAGGGCTGACCTGGTTGAGTTTGACCGCATTGCTGTGGTCCGTCGGGTGTTCAATAAACAGCGCCTTTTCACCCATGGCCAGCGATTCATCGCGCATCTCATCGTCCATGTCATGGATCTTGCCGCCGCGCAGCGGGTGACGGAAGAACAGGTACATGTAGATAAGGACGGATAATGCATGCCTGTCGGTGGCAATGCTTGGCAGAATGCGCTGCGGATCTTCCTTCGGCAGGTGGCTGGTTTTCACCACTTCCGGGGCAATAAAGTCCGGTGTGCCCACCACGTCTGGGGGATATTTACCTGGCACCACTAACCCATCGACGTCAATGATGCAGGCGTGGCCCTGTTCGGGGTCGATCAGCACGTTTTTATAGCTCAGATCGCTATGGCACAGGCCAGCGGCGTGCATACGCCGGACGGCTCGGGTCAGCAGCAGGCATACCTTCAGGTAATTCAGGGTGTTGCCACGTTCGCGCGGATCCAGGAACTTGTTCTGGTTATTGGCGCTGGCGAACCATTTACCTTCCTTCTCGCGGCCTTTAATCCCCAGGAAGTCGTTATTCTTGGAGCCGTACTTAAAGAAGAAGTGGCTCTGGTAGGTGGGCACCACGATGCCAATTTTGCCGTCGTGTTCCACTATACTGGTGGGCCAACAAAACAGCCCTTGCCAGTAATCCCCACCGGCTTGCTCAAAGATGTTCTGCCGGTAGCGGCCAGTGATCATCTCAATGCGTTCTTTAGCCTGCTCGTTCTGCGGCTTTTTATAGAACGCGACTACGTATGACTTATCCGGCGAAAAGTAGACGTCCTTCATCGAGCCGGAGCCGATGATCTCATCGACATACTGGATGGTTTCACCATCCCTGGTGGTACAGGTAACAATATTTGCCATTTCACTCACCCGCTATGTAGTCCAATCCATTCACCACGCCACGATTAGGGTTCGATCGTCGTGATTGCCCGGGGAGAAGAAGTTCAGCCATTCGGCCAGCCGCTCTGCGGGCTGCGCAGGGTCGCTCAGGCAGGGCGTCAGCTCCGCGATCAGATCATCCCACTTCTGGCTATTTTGCAGGCCATTATCCGTTTCAAACCGGGGATCGGAGACTCCGTCCGTCATCAGTACCAGATGAGAGACCTCGGTCCATTTACCGATGCTGATGCGCTTACTGAAGTTCGTATCGTTCACGGCATCAGCATCCAGGAAGCGCGTTTGGCCCGCATACTCACCGCTGTCTGGCGTGCCCAGTACGCGCACTTTGCCCACCGGCCCGTAGGCCGCAATGGCACCGTCACCCAACCAGAAAGAGGCGGCGAACAGCTCGGCCCCGGTACGCAAGGAAACGGTGACCAGCAGCGTGGTGGAATAGGATTTGGCGCTCTCTTCGGCCCGGATGGATTCATTGCTGATATTGTTGACGGCCATGATCGCGGCCTGGCGGAACAGGCGATTAAACGCCTCCCAGACTATACGCTGATCGTCAGTTCCCCAGTTTTCAACGCAGGCTTTGAGTTCCTGGCCTTTGTCGCTATTCAACAGGTTAGTCAGGTAGTCGCCCACGGTTTGAGTCGCGATACGCGAGCCCTCGCGCGAGTTTTTAGCGCTACCGGCTCCGTCGGCCGCCAACATGACGTTCCAGCCGTTATCGCTATTGCTGGCGATGTAGAAGTCATCGTCCCGGAAGGTGCCCGCATGTTCATGTGAACGCCCTCTGCGGCTGGCCGCCACGATGTTCACACCAGGCTCCAGGATCTGCTGATGGGCGACGTGCGGTTTGAAATAGCGCGAATCGGCAGGCGGCTCGAGGATTTTCCACAGGCTGCGCGGGTCGGGGTTAACGATAAAGGGAACTTGGGTGGTGCATTGCGGCGCAGCAGGGCAAGACCAGGTAACCGTGATGTCAAAGTCGCCGCTTTCGGTGGCGGTGCCTGCCAGTGAAGAGGTCGCCGGATCAAAGGTGATGCCGATATCTTTAGAGAACGCGACGGCCAGCACTTCGGCGGTCGTTCCATCATCCAGCACGATATCGATTTCAGAGTGGAAGGGGACGCCGGTACGGGCATTAGCCACGTTGATTTTTGCCTGCGGCTGATTGTTCTGCGGTGTGCTAATCGGGGTAGCGGTGCCGGACGGGATCTGGCCTGGCTTCAGGTTTTCTTTGGCGCTTTCTTCAGGCAATGTGGCATCTCCTTGCACTTCCAGTGGCTCAAACGGTGCTTTCTGCCAGTCGTCTGGTGTTGGCAGACCTGCGATATCTGGGGCGACAACAGGGATGTCATCGCCCTTGGTGAGGACCACTTTAGGTTCGTCGGCCAAGGTATCGTCATTGGCAACCAACGGCGAAGCTTCTGTTGTCTCAACCGCTACGGGGGTCTTGGCTGTCACTTTCGTGATGAGGTTGGTCAGCAAGGTGCCGATCTCATCATCGGCTTGCAGGCTGGCAAGCTGGGCGTCATCCGTTGTTGCGCCCGTTTCTGCCAGGATCAGCATGAGTACGTTCTGGCGCAGTTTCTCCACGTCTTGCATCAGCCTTTCCCTCGCGTCACGTCGAAATCAGAGTCGCCGCCGTTTTCCCTGAACGTCAGCCCCTTATCGCACCATGGGCAGATAACGTCATCGGGTCCGTTGACACACAGTAGTTTGCCGCAGGTACACATTGCAAAGGCGCTGGCATTGCCGCAGTACGGGCAACCCGGCACGCCGTGCAGTTCGCTGGTATTGACCTGAATGGCGGATGCCGATTCGTCGCTCCAGGCAAAATAATCCTCATCGATCGGGAAGCAGCCGTTGAGGTTGAAGCCGTTGATATTGAGCTTGAAATCCAGCGAGGAGAGGTTGATGGCCGGGCGTTCGTATTTCATCAGATAAGGGCGACGTGACTTGCTGCAACGGCCCGTCAGGGTGACGCAGTTTTCGTCGTAGGCTCTGGCAATATCGTCTTTGGCCAGCCGCACTATATGATCGGTGTGGGTGAGCAACGGAGGCGCATCTTCCCCCACACTGCGGCTGTGGGCTGAGACAGAAGCGGTGATCCACTTGATGAACTGGGCGAAATCCCCTTCCTGGCTGTCGGTGAACAGCAAGACGTTGTCGGTCAGCTGCCGCAGGATGTTCATATCCGCCGAAGGGCCAAGGCCAATGGCGATCAGGTTGACCTTATTGGCGTAGTTTTCTTTCCAGCGCTTGATTTCGGGGGCGGTATCATCCGTTGGGCGGCCATCGGTGAGCAGGTACACCACTGGTTTCCAGTCGCCTTTGCGTTCCTGGGTGGTTTTTCTGACCTGTTGATCCAACTGACGGGTCAGTTCACGCAATGCCGCGCCCAGGTTGGTGCCACCGCCGATCGGCAGGCGAGGGGGATAAAACGACACCACCTCCACCAGCGGTACGATGGTTTTTGCCACCCCAGCGAAGGCAATCACCGATATCCAGGCGGTCTCAAGCGCGTGGGGGTCCTTCTTCAGGTCGCTGACGATCCTTTGCAGGCCATCATTCATTTTCTTCAGGCTTTCCCCGATCATGGACTCTGAGCAGTCCAAGACCAGGAAGATGGGCAGTCTTCTCATGGTTAAAAACCTCGTCAGGCGGATGCTTCTTGCAATGCGCGTCATGGGGCAATGAAAAAACAGGCAAAGCTCCGGGTAGAGGCTTTGCCTGTTGGCTACAGAACCAGCTGTATTTCCGGTGGTGGTGGCGGGAGGTTATCCTGCCCGGCGTTAACACCCGCACTGGAACTGCCTGACGCGACACTGGCCGACACCCATTTGAAGAAGCCGGAAAAGGCCGTTGAATCCAGCGTTTCGAGGGCCACAACCTGAGAGGTCAGTTGCTTGAGGTGTTCATGCTTGGCCTTCGGCCCGACCGCACAGGCGATAATGGAACCGAAGGAACGTTTTTTGACTTCTTTGATCGCCTCGCCATAGGCATAGCTGTCTGACGGGGTGCCATCGGTCATCAGGAATACCAGTGGCCGCCAGTCGCCTTTCTGATCGCCATCGGAGCGGTGGATATCCCGATCTACGCACTGGATCAGGCACTCAAGCGCGGCCCCGGTGAAGGTGCCACCTGCGCTGGGGACGACAATGTCGCTGAACTGGAACTCTTCCAATGAGGTTAGCGGGATAAACTCCCGGGCTTCGTTATCAAAGGTGATGATGGAGATATGCACGCTTTCCAGCGCATACGGATCCTGGAGCAGCGCGCTCATCATTGATTGAATGCCCACGTTAACGGCATGGATAGATTCCCCGCGCATCGACCCGGAGGTATCAATCAGCAGGTAAACGGGTAATCTTCTCATTGCAGGTAGTTCTTCAAGTGGGACACGAAGGAGTCGGACTCGGAAGGTTCGCCAATGGCGTTCAGCTTCCAGCCTGTGCTTTCACGCACCAGCTCGGCAAACAGCATGGAACGCTGGCCATCAAAGGCGGCCCCGCCTGAAAGATCGAAACGCGCCATTTCCACGTTTTTGGCATCCACCGCACGGATAAAGGCGTTTTGTACCTTGCCGAAGTGTTGTTTCAGCTCCAAGCCGTTATAAATCTGCACGATGAAAACGATTTTTTCGTACTTGGGATCGAGGGAGTTCAACTGGGCGATAATCTGCTCGTCATCACCGTCGCCAGCGCCGGTGCGGTTATCGCCGGTCAGCCAGATGTGGCCAGACTTATGGCGCAGGCTGTTGAAGAAAATGATATCCCCGTTAACCAGTGAAGGCCGACCGTTTTCCACATCGCCCAGATCGGCGACTTTGCCTTGGGCATTGCACAGGAAGGCGATGACGTCGAGATCATACTCCGGCTCTTTCTTGCCAAACAGACCACCCAGCAGGCCTTTCTTCTCTTCATTGATATCCCAGCCGAGCCCAATGGTGACTGAGGAAAGGTCGTGTTCGTTTTTACGCAGGCTGACGCTTTGTCCTTTACGCAAACTGACTGACATAAAATCTCCTTGAATATGTTTTATAGAACAACGTTAACTTCGGGTGGTGGTGGCGGTAAATCGTCCAGGCCAATGACTTCCTTTTTACCTGACTCGACTTTCTGGCTGCCGACGGAAATGCTGGCCGACACCCATTTAAAGAAGGCTTTGATCGAGGTGGAGTCCGCCGTATCCAGCTGGAGCACGATCTCGGTGATTTCCTGGAGTACTTTGGTTTCGGCGCTGTGGCCAGCGGCACAGGCAACGACCACGCCGGTTCTGGCGGCTTTAAAGTCGCTGACGCCCTTGCGCCAGTCATCCGTTGGTGAGCCATCGGTCATGATGAACACCAGCGGGCGCCAATCGCCTTTGGTTTCGGCGGTGGTTTTCTGTACTTCGTTGCTGATGCTGGTGGCGACCAGGGAGAGGGCCTCACCCAGTGCGGTGGTGCCGCTGGCCACCAGTTCTGGCAGCTTGAAGCTCAGCAGGTCGGTGAGGGGCACCGCCTGGCGTGCGGAAGAATCAAAGGTAATGACGGAAACATAGGCGGTTTCAAGGGCGTAGGGATCTTGTCGTAGGGTGGAGAGCAGCGTTTGCACCCCATTTTTGACCGCTTCAATGGGTTCGCCCGTCATGGAGCCCGAAGTATCAAGTAACAGATAGACCGGAAGTCTTCTCATCGTATTCCCTTATTGAGTGCCGAGTTTTTACATAATAAGTGTTCTGGTCGTTATCTCAACAGAAATACCCACGTTTGCAGGAGTAGATTTGTTTATTTTGCGATCGCTTTCTCCCCTCACCCCGACCCTCTCCCAAAGGGAGAGGGAGCCCGCGTGGAGTTGTGGTCGGGTACTGGAGTTGATCTGTAACAGAGCTGATGTAGAGGATGTCGTTGAGTTGTAGCACAGACTGCCCCCTTCATTTCGTATAGGAAGAGGGAGCTGCTAGCCCCGGCTCTTTTGGAAGTAAAGAGGAAACTCGATCGTCCCCTTATCCAAGGTGCGTTTCCGAGTTTTCAGACTTGCTCGATCGGTTTCCTCTCCCTGTGGGAGAGGGTGAGGGTATTACGGCTTCTGCTTGCTGGCCTGAATGCTGCGCACCAGGTCGTCAATACAGCGTTCGACAACCATATCCACCGCTTCGCTGCGGGTCGTTTCCGTCACTCTGGATAAGCGATCGATTTTGCGTAGCACCGACATTTTCAATGACAGCGACACGGCTTTTTTCTTCTCTTTATCCAGATACACCCGGCTGACGGTTTCGCTGCTTTTCAGCTCTGAGTTAGCCGCCAGCGCATCGTGCATACGGCGAAACGTCTTCTTGTCTAAATGCCCAGGTGCAGTCAACTGATAGGAGTGAGTGGCCTTGCGGTATTTGATCTCCGCCTCATAGGATTCCCTCAGTTCCTTAAGCACGCGTGTCAGGGTTGGCCCCGAGCAGTCTAACTCTGTGATGATCTTGTCTGCGGATACGGGTTTACCCGCACTGAGCAAAATAGCCAGCTTATAGATCCGTGCCTGTCGCGTATTGAGTTGCATGATTAATGACTGCCTGCGTTAATGCTAAACCGGTGGCTTTCCTGAGATGACTCGCTGGCAATTCCGTATACCTGAGCACGCGCCAGGATCTCTGACGCCCAACGGCGATGGGTTGCCGGTTCGCACATGGTTCCCTGTGATTTAAACACCGCCTGCGAGGAGTTAAGGATCCGCAACGCATCGGTATGATCGTTTGCCTGCACCATCAACGCCTTTTCGATCTTGCCGATCTGATTCGGATGGATCGCCGTCTTGCCGACCAGGCCATGGGCGATATCGAGCGCCAATTCCCTATCCATAATCTGATGATCGTCAATATGCTCACAAACCGGTGCCGTCAGGGCGAAATCACGTGGGGAAAACACGGCGACCAGCATTTTTATCACATAGCCCATCGGGCCGTCATACAGCGTCAGGTTACGTGGCCTTCTGAGTGCCACCACGTTCATCAGATCGTTGCCACCGATACGCAGGGCGATGATGCGCCGATAGCACGGATGGTGATGCAGGGTATTGGCTAGCTCACGCATTTGCAGCACGTCAAACACTTCTTCTGTCTCGAGCGTGGGCATCATGCACAGGTGCGAGTCCTGCATCATGTTCCACCAGTAAGGCAGAGAAGCCAGCGTGAATTTGGGCAACACCAAGCCGTCCACTGCGCTGAAATCCATGCTCGCCAGCAGCTGTTTCCCCATTTCTTTATGACGAGGCCGTACGAACACCAGCGGCCAGTGATCATTGCCCTCTGCGGCCTTGGCTTTGGCCAAGGTTTGGGTCAGTTCGCGCAGGTTTTCCAGCGCCTGGGGAATATCTTCATCGCTGACCGCATCTTCCAGGCAGACGATCAGCGAGCGTAAACCGGCGATCTTGCTATTGAGGATCGTATCGGCGATATCCGTTCTGGTGGCGGGCATATAGAGTGAAGCACCCAGCCGCCAAGGGGAAAGTCGTTGGTTCATTAGAGCACCTTCTTGATAATGGTTACCGCACGGTACTGCCCGATCTCATCACCGACTTCGGTAATGGTCAGCCCCTTTTCGCGTGCCAGATAAACCAGCAGCGCGACGTCGGGATCGTCTACCGCACGGACCAAGACGTGATCCGGTACTCTGCGTAGCACAGCGCGCGTAGCCTCTGCGATCCCTGGTTTAATTCGGTTAATACTGGAAACCTGATATTTTTTGGCGAGGTGGTTAACCACCTTCTCACTTTGTTGCTTCAGGTAAGCTTTTCTCTCCGCATCCTGCGTGCAGGGCTCAAGCGCCGCTGTGTCTAGCGTTGCGCGATACTGTGCCACGGTATCCACCAGCAGACGGCTGCATTCAAACTGGGCGAGATGATCGCATTGTACGCAGCCGTGCAGGCCTTCGTTTGACCAGATGGAGCGTGAGATCATGCCGGAAACCGGCGCGCCCATAATGCCAAACGGGATCAGCCAGTCGTCGTCGCTGGCGGCCAGCCACGAACACCCACACGGGTCAGCAAGCACCACCAGGCGGGGCTGAGCAGGATAACCAGGCCGGTTGTTGAGGGAGCGGATCAGTTCGCCGGTTATGGCTCCCTTGCCCGTCCAGCCATCAACAAACACTATCCCTTCGGTGCCGTGGCGCGCTTCAATCCAGTCGAGTGCCACCGAATCAATGCCTCGGTCGCGGATGATGCTGATGCCGTAGTGATACGATTCTTTGCCCATGGCCCGCAGCGTTTGCTGGAGCATCACCCCCAGCGGAACACCGGCACGCACCAGGCTGGCCAGAACTATCGGCGTATCGCCGAACCGTTCAATCAGCGCAAGGGCCAGCATCGAGACTTCTTTTGCCAGGCGTCCTGCTCCCTGGTCGAGTGCGCGGGCAAACAGGTCGAGGTGTGAAGGGGTCGGCTCCGGTTCCTGGCTCAACATCTCCGAGTAGTGACGGGCACCGGACTGGATCAGCTGTTCTTTCTGATCGACCGGCGTCATTTCCATTTCTACCGGTTGCAGCAGAAAGTGAACGTCCTCGGGCAGGTATGAGCCGGAAAAGGGCACAAAATCAGACATATTACTGCTCTCCGAAAATATGGCGGGAGATCGCTTCGGCAAACTGGCTCTGGCGCGGCAGGCCAAACCAGGTGCAAAGCTTCATAAAACGATGATCGCTGAGGCTGTCGCCCAACCCGATAACCGGGAACACGCCGCGTTCAAGCCGCAGTTTTTCCAGCAGGAAAGTCACTGCCAGCCCTTTCTCTACCACGGTCGGCAGCCAGGCAACGTTGTTGCTGTTACGGTGGACGTAATAGCCGCTGGTAGGGAACAACTGCTCAATCTCATCGGCGATGGCGTAAAGCTCGTCCAGGCGGGTGCTATCGCGGTGCTTCATCACCAGATAGACCGGCGTGTCACCGTATTCATAGTTGATACGCGCCCAACCATTGATGTTGCGTTCGGCCATCAGCTCGGTGATCTTGCGTTGCATCCCCAGCAGGTTGGCAGCATAAGGTTGCAGTTTTTCCAGCATCAGCGCCTGCCATGCCTGATCTGGCTGCCCCTGTGGGGTGAGGATCACTGCACCGTGCGTGGTAACCGCCCATGACTTGAACGGGATACTCACCCGGGCAATCTCTTCGGTGCCACGTGCGGTCACAGGGATAAGCTCCGCATGCTCCAGCATCCAGTCCACCAGCATCGACTGTTCTTCGGTCATAAAGCTGCGTGGCTCCAGGCTACGATCCAGGGCGCCGGTGCGATACGGGGCCAGGTCGAGCTCATCGACCATCTTGCGGCGCGTCTGGAACAGGGTGTCGTCCAGATCGGAGAAAATGACCGGCTTATTCATAGCTTACGACCTCAACGGTTGGGGCGACCTGTTTTAACGCCTCAATTAACGCGGGATCAACGCTTGCCGCAGGGGTTTCGATACACAACAGGATCCGGTCAAACTGCTGGTGGGCCACGTTGTAGACAAAGTTGGGGATGCCCAGCCCATAGTTATCGCCAAAGGCGATGGCGGACTGGATGGCGAACCCGGTGGCAATCGGCGAACGGGTGGTGGAGCTGAACTTAACCTCGGCCCCCTGTTTTTCCAGGCGTTCTGCCAGCAGGAAGGGCTCCCAGACAAATTCGCTGCTGCCCAGTACCAGTAATTTCTCCCCTGGATGCGTCTGAATATCGCGCCCCAGATCCGCACTTGGCGATGAGATACCCAAACGGCCCCAGCTTTGTTTACCGGTGATCGGTACGCTGCCGGTGGCGGTTACGTTGACTGCGGGCATCACCGGCACCGGAGCATCGGGATTTTTTTCCCAGTGCCAGTCACCTTGAACCAATGACACATACTGAATAGGGATTGGGCTGCGTTGGGCGAGGGCGTCGCCGCTCCAGTCGGTCAGCGTAACGGTGATGGCGCGGGCAATGTTGTGTAACCCGGCATCCTGCTGTAAAGCCTGGAGCAGGTTGATGAAGGTGTTGCCGGTGGTGGCTTCATCATCGATCAGCACTACTGTTTTAGCTTCCAGCACGCGGCGGCGGAGTTCGGCATCCTGTGGCAGATAAAGCAGGTGGTCGGTGGCGTGGCTGTGATTTTCTTTGAATTCGCACAGCAGCTCACCCCCTTCTACCGGATGACGTGTTGAGGTCAGATACACCGGGTCGCTAACGTTGCCCCGGACTTCGTCAAACACACCTGCACCGAATCCGACGGCGGTTTCCGCCATGCCGATAAACAGCACCGGGCCTTGCTCACAGGCCGGGAACAGCACGGCCAATTGCTGATAGACGGCACGCATGACGCTCGGCTTCACCGGAATATGGCGGCCCAGCACCTTGCTGACGAAAAGAAACGCGCGTTTCGGGTTGCGCCTTTCGGCTACGTCAAACAGCTCATCCAGCGCGATCGTGCCGCCCGTTGGGGTTACTTTCAGCGTGCCGCAAGACAGCGTGCGGGAATAGGTATTTAGCATGGGTTAGTCCTTCACCAGCAGATTGTCGAGCACGGGGTGATATCTGACGACATCGGTAATAGAGCGGACGATCGCTGGCGAGAATGCGGCTTTGGCCTCATCAATCACTTCCTGCTGGCTCATTACGCCAAGCTTATACAGGGCAAACAGGCCCGGCAGATTGACGCCGCTGAAACGGGTATAGCCGATACCGCCAGACGGGCGCAGGTTGATTTCCAGCAGCACCGGACGCCCGCTGGTGTCGTTGCGGGTTTGCACGTTGACCAGACCGTCTGCCTGCATCGCGGTGGCACAGGCTTTAGCGAGTTCAAACGCCTCGCCGTGGTTTTCCAGATATTGCAGCGCCCCTTCTTTTCTACGCGCCACGGCAGCCAGGACCGTGCCCCGATCAACTAACATGTCGACGGAGTATTCAGGACCAGGCAGGTAAGGCATCAGCACCAACGGCTCAAACTCGCCAGCGTCCGCCAGCGCGCTGAGGTAGCGTTGCGGGTTCACTTTGCGGTTTTCCGGATGGGTAAAGGCGGCCATTGGGCCCACGCTTTCATCAAAACGCCAAAATCCCATGCCATAAATACCCTTTACCGGTTTGACGCACAGCTGCGCGCCAGAGAAAGGGGAACGGCTAATCAGATCGCGCAGCTCGGCCACCGACTCAATGCGCAGAGAGGGGACGACAGGCAGCCCTTGTTGCTCCATGGCCTGGGCAAATGCCACTTTGTCATCGGCCAGCTCAAACATCGCCTGGCTGGTGGCACCGGTGGTCAGTGTGACACCGGCAGCCTCGATCTGTTGCCGATGGGCCTCGAACCACTGCGTGTTGCGGCCCGTGTGGATGGCTTGGATGCCGCACTGTTTCACCGTAGACAGAATGAAGGGTAGCCGCTGTTCGTCCTCTTTCGGTTCGAACAAGGCGACGTCTGCTTGGGAGAGGATCTCGTTACGTTCATTACGGTGTGAGGCAACCACCGTCACGGCAGTTTGCTTGGCTTTCACCAATGAAACGATGCCTTGAATAATATCCCGCTGGGAAGATAAACCTTCCATAAGCCACATTTTGAGTGTCATTTTTTGATTTTTACCGTTCAAGGCTTGATGGTTAAAAGGATCGCTGTGGGTTGAGGCCACCCGATGGCGATGTCAATCATAACATGATGTCAGTCTGGAAGTGAAAAGATACCTTGAAAAGTGGCATAAAATGAATGTTTCGGTCAAAGGTTTACCAAGTGTGAAAAAAATAAATCAATATAAAATATGTAGTTAACTAAATTAAGGCTGTTTGAAAGCAAAAATGGGTTGTGCAAGAACAACATCATGATATGATTTTTTACTCATGGAATTTGGTGTAAAAAAATCACTGTTTTCAATACCAACTTGAAGGAACTTAGACCATGGTTTCATTAACCAAGAACCAGACCGTTTCGCTCAGCAAGCAGTCATCTGCCATCAACCAGCTGCACTTCGGCCTGGGGTGGGATCCGATCAAGAAGAAAGGTGGCCTGTTGAGCAAGATGTTCGGCGGCGGCAGTGATGCCATCGATCTCGATGCTGGCTGCGTATTGCTGGACAAAGATGGTAAGACCATCGATACCATCTGGTTCCGC
Source organism: Serratia sp. J2 (assembly GCF_046269175.1). Lineage (NCBI taxonomy): Bacteria > Pseudomonadati > Pseudomonadota > Gammaproteobacteria > Enterobacterales > Yersiniaceae > Serratia > Serratia sp. J2. The sequence continues at coordinate 130,828 of NZ_JBKABN010000011.1, read as the reverse complement.
CAGCTCAAGTCTCGCTGTGGCGCAGTGGTGCACAGCGGCGACAATCTGACCGGCGAAGGCGATGGTGATGACGAAGTCATCCTGGTCGAGCTGGCAAAACTGCCTGCTCAGGTGGAATACCTGGCCTTTACCGTCAACAGCTTCCGTGGTCAGTCGTTCAACGATGTGGAAAACGCGTTTTGCCGCGTAGTCGATCAGGCCAACAAGGAGCTGGCACGTTATGAGCTGAAAGAGCAGGGCGCTCATACCGGTATCGTGATTGCTTCACTTCGTCGTAACAATGGCCAGTGGGATTTTACCGCGCATGGCAAAGCCTGCAGCGGCAGAACCATTGATGACATGCATGCTGACATCGTCGCTACCGTGGTGCGCTAATGAATATGACTCCGGGGGCCAATGCCCCAGTTCCAGCTAAATTATTAACCGTGCGCGTGGTGTCCGGCGCACCGGTTGATGCCTCCGCTTTCCGCCTGTATGCCGATGGCAAAGTGAAGGGCGACGCGGACATGATCTTTTATGGTCAGCCCAAGAGCGATGACGCCACGGTTGCCCTGACCCAAGAAGGTCATAACTCCAACTTCGCGGTAGACGTCAGCCGTTTGCACCCAGACGTGCAGAAAGTCGCCTTTACGGTGACCTGTGAAGGGGTTCAAACCGTCGCGGGCCTGCAACGTTTGCTGATCCAGATTGAAGCGGATAACGAAGTGCTGCTGGTGGGCACCGTTGAGCTGAATGGCCGCCAGGAAGCCGCATTGATCCTGGGTGAGCTTTACCGTCGTAACAGCGAATGGAAGTTCCGCTTTATCGCTCAGGGCTTCAACGGCGGGCTGAAACCGCTGGCTGAACATTTTGGTGTGGATGTGGCGGATGCTCCGGCACCGGCTCCAGCGCCAACGCCTGCACCGGCCCCAACGCCGGAGCCAGCCAAAATCAGCCTGAGCAAAGTGTCGTTGACCAAAGAAAAACCGGCTATCAGCCTGACCAAGCGGGATAACTTTGGGCAAATCCGTATCAACCTGAACTGGCATCGCGGCAGCGGCCCGACGGGTTTACGGGCGATGTTCAGTTCGAACAAGGGCGTCGATCTCGATCTCGGGGCGTTTGTTGAAATGGCCAACGGGGAAAAAACGGTGATCCAGGCGCTTGGTAAGCGTTTTGGTGACTACAACCGCGAGCCGTTTGTCCAACTGCAAGGTGATGACCGTACCGGTGATGTTTCGGACGGCGAATGGCTGCATATCAACGGGGGTGAATGGAAACATATCCGCGAAGTGCTGGTGTTTGCCTTCATCTACGAAGGGGTCGCGAGCTGGGATAAAACGGACGGCGTTGTGACGCTGCACGTGCCAGAGCAGCCACCGATTGAAACGCGGATGTCGGAAGGCCAGAACAACCGCAACATGTGTGCCATTGCACGCCTGGTTAACGAGAACGGCAGTATCAAGGTTGAGCGTATCAACCGCTTCTTTAACGGTCATAGTGACATGGATCAGGCTTTCGGCTGGGGTTTCAGCTGGAGAGCAGGGTCAAAGTAATCAATTTCACAGAGGATTTCACCATGAGTTTTTTCAACAAGGTTAAAGGGGCATTCAATGCCAGCCGCGACGAGCTGACCAAGCAGGTTGGCCGTTTCAAGAACAAAAAGTTCATGCAGGGTACCGTGGCCGTGTGCGCACGTATCGCCGTGGCCAGCGATGGCGTCAGCTCTGAAGAAAAACAGAAGATGATCGGTTTCCTCCACGCATCCGATGAGCTGAAGGTTTTCGAGACTACGGAAGTCATCGAATTCTTTAACAAACTGATCGCCAGCTTTGAGTTCGATGTCGAAATCGGTAAAGGCGAAACCATGAAGTACATCCTGGCGCTGAAAGATCAGCCGGAAGCGGCCCAGTTGGCCATCCGTGTTGGTATCGCCGTAGCCAAAAGCGACGGTGACTTCGATCAGGATGAGCAAAAAGCGGTACGCGAAATTGTGGCTGCTCTGGGCTTTGATGCGGCCGAATTCGGTCTTTAATGTAATATCTTCAGAAGGTTAATATGGTATCCACGCACATCGGCTTCCCGACCGAGACCGTTATTGTTTTCATAGTATTGGCTGTCGGGGCCATTTTTATTGACTTGTTTATGCACCGCGATGACAAGCCTATTTCGCTCAAGAGCGCAGCCTTATGGTCGGTGTTCTGGGTCGCGGTGGCGATGGCGTTTGCCGGCTTCCTGTATATCCACCACGGCGCCGAAGTGGCCAGTCTGTTTGTCACCGGTTATGCGTTAGAGAAAGTGCTGTCGGTTGATAACCTGTTTGTCATGATGGCGATCTTCTCGTGGTTCGCCGTGCCGGATCGTTTCCGTCACCGCGTGCTCTACTGGGGCATTATCGGGGCCATCGTGTTCCGTGGCATCTTTGTTGCCATCGGTACCGGCTTGCTCAGCCTCGGGCCATACGTTGAAATTGTCTTTGCGCTGATCGTGGCCTGGACGGCGGTTATGATGTTACGCAGTGGCGATGACGGCGATGAGATCGAAGACTACTCGCAGCACCTGGCGTATCGCATGGTGAAACGGTTCTTCCCGATTTGGCCGAAGCTCAGAGGTCACGACTTCCTGTTAAGCCAGAAAGAAGTTGATGAAGAGTTGGCTAAACCGGAAAACAAGGATGTCACCATTGGCCGTGGTGCCAAAGCCTGGCGGTATGCTACACCGCTGATGCTGTGTGTGGCCGTGGTTGAACTGTCCGACGTGATGTTTGCGTTTGACTCGGTACCGGCCATCATTGCGGTAAGCCGTGAACCGCTGATTGTTTACAGCGCCATGATGTTTGCCATCCTTGGTCTGCGTACGCTCTATTTTGTGTTGGAAGCCCTGAAGCAGTACCTGACGCATCTGGAAAAAGCCGTTATTGTGTTGCTGTTCTTCATTGCGGTGAAACTGGGTCTTAATGCCACCGACCACATCTGGCATCATGGGTACAGCATTTCAGCAACGGCTAGTCTCTTTGTCGTGCTGGGCGTTCTTGCGGTGGGTATTCTCGCGAGCGTCATGTTCCCAGGCAAGCCCGACGCCGAGGAGAAAAAGGAGAGCTGATCTCCTATCCAGCTGAAATCCATTTGAATGAGTTTACTTTTTGAGAGGTTAGAACAATGAGTGTTTCTTTATCTAAAGGCGGTAATGTTTCCCTGAGTAAAGCAGCCCCAACCATGAAGAATGTGTTGATTGGTCTGGGTTGGGATGCACGCTCCACCGATGGTCAAGACTTTGACCTGGATGCCTCTGCATTCTTGCTGGCCGCAAACGGGAAAGTGCGCGGTGATGCTGATTTCATTTTTTATAACAACCTGACCTCTGCGGACGGTTCCGTGACTCATACCGGTGACAACCGTACCGGTGAAGGCGACGGCGATGACGAGTCTCTGAAAATCAAACTGGATATGATCCCAGCTGATGTCGACAAAATCGTGTTTGTGGTCACTATCCACGATGCACAGGCTCGTCGTCAGAGCTTCGGCCAGGTATCCGGTGCCTTTATCCGTTTGGTGAACGATGACAACCAGACCGAAGTGGCCCGTTATGACCTGACAGAAGATGCCTCTACCGAAACCGCCATGCTGTTTGGTGAGTTGTATCGCCACGGTGCCGAGTGGAAATTCCGCGCGGTGGGTCAGGGTTATGCCGGTGGCTTGGCTTCCGTGTGTGCTCAGTACGGCATCAACGCGTCCTGATCGATAAGCTGGTTAATATGACGGGCAGTACACCACTGCCCGTATCATCCCCTACAAAGCAGGAGCTTTAAAATGGCAGTTTCTCTCGTAAAAGGCGGTAACGTATCCCTGACCAAAGAAGCACCCACCATGAACATTGCCATGGCTGGCTTGGGTTGGGATGCGCGCGTCACCGATGGCCAAGGGTTTGACCTGGACGCCTCCGTATTTATGGTTGGTGATGATGGTAAAGTGCTGGGCGACAGCAGCTTTATCTTCTTCAACAACAAGAAGAGCACCTGTGGTTCCGTTGAGCACCAGGGCGACAACCGCACCGGTGAAGGCGATGGCGATGATGAGCAGGTCAAAATTGAGCTGAGCAAAGTGCCTGCTGAAGTCAAGAAACTGGTTTTCGCCGTCACCATCTATGATGCCGAAGCGCGTAAACAGAATTTCGGCATGGTCAGCAACAGCTACATGCGCATTTACAACAACGATAACGGCACCGAAATCGCCCGCTTCGACCTGTCTGAAGATGCTTCTACCGAAACTGCGATGATATTCGGCGAGCTGTATCGCCACGGTGCCGAGTGGAAGTTCAAGGCCGTGGGCCAAGGTTTTGCCGGTGGCCTGTCCGCGCTGGCCTCGCAGCATGGCGTGAATATCTAAGACACTGAATTAGCCCCCTCTCTTCGCGCTCACTTTGGATGAGGGGGCGCTCAAGTTTTGCTGAGATGATCTTCTTTTTTCCCGCAGAGCAGGGGCTTTCAGCTCCCTCTCCTTGTACGCGACTTTAGATGAGGGGGCGCTCAAGTTTTGCTGAGATGATCTTCTTTCTTCCAGCAGAGCAGGGGCTTTCAGCTCCCTCTCCCTGTGGGAGAGGGTTGGGGTGAGGGGCCTACCCGCCAATATCCCCGTTATGGAAAAGCTATTTTAACAGGAGGTTATCCTGATGATTTTACAGTCCGGCCAGAACCTGGTGGTCAATGGCACCCCGCTCAACCTGACACTGCAGTACCCCGCCAACCCTGGTTTTAAGAGTGAGCCTGATACCGCGGTATTCCTGCTGAATGCCGAGGGCAAAGTTCGTGGCGATGCCGATTTTATCTTCTTCAATCAAACCGCTACCCCTAACCGCAGCGTCGTTTTACAAACCACCCACCAAAGCAGCACCCTATCGTTAGATCTAAGCAAAATTGACGCCGATGTCAGCAAGATTGCCATCACTTTGGTGATTGATGGTTTGGACGCTATCTCTGGGCTACAACACCTGAAAATGGATGCGCAGAACGTTGCCCAATACAGCGTAGAAACCCCAGGCCGTCAGGAGAAAGCGCTGATTGTGGCCGAAATTTATCGCCATGCCGGTAACTGGAAGCTGCGTGCTCTGGGGCAAGGGTTTAACGGTGGCTTGGAGCCCTTGGCGTTAAACTATGGTGTTGATGTAGCTCAGCCAGCTGCGCCTGCTACTCCGCCGCCGACCGTCAGCCTGGAGAAAAAACTGCAGGATAAAGCCCCGCATTTGGTGAGCCTGGCGAAGAACGTCACCGTCAGCCTGGCTAAATTCAATCTGCAGTCGATAAAGGCCAAGGTTGCGTTTGTGCTGGATGCTTCAGGATCGATGACCGGGCAGTTCAAAAAGGGCAATGTGCAGGCGGTACTGGATCGCATCGCCGTGCTGGCCGTGCAGTTTGATGATGACGGCTCGATGGACGTTTGGGGCTTTGCCGAAAAACATGCCAAATATCCCGATGTGACGTTGGATAATCTTGATGGCTATATCAAGGCGATCCAGGGCAGCGGCAAGCGCTCAATGTGGGAAATCCTGCCAAAGCTGGGCGGCACCAATAATGAGCCGCCGGTGATGGAAGAGCTGATCGATACGTTTAAACACAGCGATATGCCGGTATACGTGGTGTTTATTACCGACGGCGGCATCAGCAAGACGCGCCAGATCAAAGAGGCGATCAAGCGCTCGGCCAACTATCCGATTTTCTGGAAGTTTGTCGGCCTGGGGGGCTCGAACTACGGCGTGCTGGAAAAGCTGGATACCTTCACCGATCGCCGGGTGGATAACACCAACTTCTTCGCGATTGATGACTTTGCCACGATGAAAGAAGACCGTTTGTACGATCTGCTGCTGGAGGAGTTTAAAGAGTGGTATGACGCCGCCAAGGCGGACCGGATTATTTTTTAACTTTTTAATATCAGACAGTTAAATAAATACATAACGTACCGAGATGGCCCCTCACCCTAACCCTCTCCCACAGGGAGAGGGGACCGATCGAGTGTGCGATTGGTTGCAGCAATCTACCTGACCACCCCATTGAACCAGCACTCTTTTATCGAGCACGCGACCGTACCAGCTGTTTTTCGCGGAGGGAGCAGGTCGCTCACGGCACCTGACTGCTGCTCAGAACCAGCTCCGCTCCCACAGGGAGAGGGTACCGATCGAGTGCGCGATTGGTTGCAGCAATCTACCTGACCACCCCATTAAACCAGCACTCTTTTATCGAGCACGTGACCGTACCAGCTGTTTTTCGCGGAGGGAGCAGGTCGATCACGGTACCTGATTACGGCACCATACCAGCTCCCTCTCCCTGTGGGAGAGGGTTGGGGTGAGGGGCGAAACGGATTGCTGAAGGGATGGATTACTGATCGGTCTTGCTGATCACATTTGGCTCTGCAACGCGCAGCCTTTTGACCGCAGAGCGGCGCTTTGACCAGGCCGGATGGAAATGCCGCCAGTGTGCATCCTGGGCCGCAGCCAACAGTTCATAGTCCCCACGGGTATCGCCCCAGGCTCTGAGATGATAGTTCCCCAGTGGGCCATAGATACTTTCCAGGCGTTCAACCTTCTGCCCACAGCGGCAATTATGGCCAGTAATCAGCCCGGTGAGCTTCCCATCGACCACTTCCAACTGAGTACCAATCAGCTTGATGCCCAAACGATCGGCAAACGGCTGTAGTACCAGGGCCGGTGAAGCGGAACAAATCGTGACTTCAGCGCCAGAACTGACCTCCATGGCAACCGCAATCAGCCCGGAAGGGCGCATCAGCTTGGTCCAATAGGCCGAACAAAAGGCTTCCGCCTGCTGACGGAACCAGTGCTCGTCCACCCCCGTCAGGAAAACCTTAATCAGGGTTTCTTTTAGTTCGTCACGGGTGAGTTTTTTGCGCATATGCTTAAACGCAGGCTGCGCCAGCTGCAATAAGCGCCGGGCAAATACGCGACGCCCAAAAGCGAAACGCAGAAATGGGATAAAACTGTCGTGGTGCGTCAGCGTGCCGTCAAAATCAAAAACCGACAAAACTGGCGTTGTACGGCTTGCCTGTGTATCCATCTTTAAATCATACCTCAACTGTGCAACACCGGGCTTTCCCCACATTATTGTGGATGATAGCAGAACTCCCCCGCAGGTTGAATTTTTGCCAACCTGGCCTGCACCAACATCGGAAACACGATCACCTCCTCAATAACCCTCCTATTTATGTGATTTCTCTGTCTCTAGCGAGTAAAATGCCTGCGCCCTACCCAGGGTACGCCTTTTACAATCTGGTTATGGCATCGCCATAAAAAGGAGTCTTCCCTTATGACAGGTCTGTTTCTGGGGTTCCTTCTTGGATTTATCATGCAACGCGGGCGCTTTTGTATGGCCGGCGGTCTGAGAGACCTCTATCTGTTCCGCGACGGGCGCATGACCCTCGCTATCCTCATTATCATCACCTTGCAAAGCATCGGCTTGTTCGCCTTCGTGGCCCTCGGTTGGGCTAAACTGCCCGGCGGGGATTTCCGCTGGCTGGCGACGTTGGTCGGTGGGGTAACCTTCGGTATCGGCATGGGGCTGGCAGGCTCCTGTTCCACAGGAGCTTACTATCGCGCTGCCGAAGGGCTGGCCGGAAGTATGATTGCCGTGATCGGTTTTGTGGTCGCCAGTTGGTATATCCGCCAGCCGGGTGGCAAACAGCTGTTCGCGCCCATCAACGCCCCTGCCTTACCGGACGCTTCGCTGATGCAGACGTTCGGCATGTCTCCCTGGCCTGCTGTAGCGGTGCTAACCGTGCTGACCGGTGTGCTGGTCTGGCGCCACCTGAAACGTAAATCCTTCCCCGTTCCGCAACCTAAACCGCGCAAGCAGGGCATTGCCCACTGGCTGTTCGAAGCACGCTGGCATCCCTTCGTCAGTGCCGTATTGATCGGCGTTATTGCGTTGCTGGCATGGCCTTCCAGCCTAGAGGCGGGCCGGGTTGGCGGACTGGGGATTAGTGGCCCCAGCGCACAGCTGTTTTCGTTAATCACCGAGGGTAAAACCGGCTTCTTTGGCTGGGCAGGCTATCTGCTGATCGGGATTTTTGCCGGTGCGCTGGTGGCTGCCTGGGGAAGCCAGGAGTTGCGGCTGCGCTCGCCCGGCCTCCCGACAATGGTCAAAAGCCTGTTTGGGGGCGGATTGATGGGGATCGGCAGCGGATTGGCTGGGGGCTGTATGCTGGGTAATACCATCGTCAATACCGCTTGGTTCTCCTGGCAGGGCTGGCTGTTTATTCCGTGCATCCTGTTGGGCAGTTGGGTGGTCAGTTATTTCACTATTATTCTTCCGAATCAATCGATTAAAACAAAAGAGGCTTGAGGACTATGAAAACGATCACTCTGGATACCACCGGTAAACTTTGCCCGTTCCCGCTGATGGAAGCCAAAAAGCACATTGAGCAATTGGGTTCAGGTGACCTGCTGGTGATTGAATATGACTGCGCTCAGGCCACGGAAAATCTGCCGCGCTGGGCGGTTGAGGCAGGACACAGCGTGACGGATTTCCAGCAGACCGGTGATGCCCGCTGGCAGATTAGTATTCAGAAGGGGTAGAGTTATCTGTTCTAACTTGGGAGTTTTTTCCGGGTTAGAGCCGGCTTGAGCATCGCTACGTCTTTAAACGTAGGGAAAACAATCCATCATGTATTCTTACCTTTTGTCATCTTTGACCAGTATACTTCATTCCAGCTTGAGGGCGCTTTGCCGCTCAGGAACGGTCAACCTTAACGAATGAAGGGATACACGATGAAAAATATTTTCTTTTTTGATGCGATGCTGACGCCGAAAATCATTACCGGCGTTTATTGGCTTTGCCTGCTGGGCATTCTGGTCGGCGGGATTGGCTCGATGTTCTATGGTGAGTTTTTCCGTGGTCTGCTGGGCATCATCATTGGTGGCGTGTTTACCCGTGTCGGTTTTGAAATGGTGATCATCGCCTTCAAAAATAACGAGTATCTGCGCAAGATTGCTGAAAAGCCGTAATGTGGTGAACGGCAGACATTCCTTCACCGGGTTCGCTGCCGTGCTGCGCCCGCTTAACTAAACCCGAGCAGGGTAAACGCATCGTCCTCGGGGTAGTAATCCAGCAGTCGCGTGGTCTCCTCTAACGACAGTCGCTTATAGCGGTTGTTAGAGATGCCATGCACCACCGCATGCTGCACGTGGGTAACGCGGATGCAGCGATCGAGCAGATCGGCGGCATCCCGGTGGCTCAGGAAGGCGCTCATATCCCGCGCGCTGATCTGCTGGCCCGCTTCCAACGTCGTAAAGTTGGCAATCCGCACCGACAGCGCAGAAAGCCCCTCCTGATGGGCAAAATAGGCGGCGATCCCTTCGCCAAACGCCTTGCTGGCCCCGTACATATTTTTCGGCTTCGGCGCATCGTCCGGGCGCACCTGGTAATCCAGTGGGTAGCCTTCCACCGCTTGTGCACTGCTGGCAAACACCACGCGTTGGCAGCCTGCGTCTTTCGCTGCGCGGAAGATGTTGAATGTACCAAGGATGTTGTTCTTCATCAGTGAAGAACAAAAATCGGCATCCGCAGAAGGATCGGCGGCCAAATGCAGCACGGTATCGATGTTGACGCAGGCTGCCCGGCAAGCCTCGATATCGGTGATATCGAACGTCAGTAACTCGTCATTGGGCCGCAAATGAGAGATCAGGCCTGCTTCTTTTTCCGCCAGGCGAAAGTCGTAACGGTGGCCAGCGAACTGCCTGAACGCTGTCGCCACTCGGCCACCGGCACCAGTAATTAACACCCGTCCAAGTTCTGTACGTAATGCCATGGCGACTGCTTTCCCTAAAACAAATTTTCTGGAGACTAGTAATAATACTCTGAACTATTTTTGTCCATCTTTTAGTTAGCTTTCCTGATGTATTTTTTGCGTAAATTAAGATAATACTTGGAGTTTTAGGGGGGCTTAAGGCGGGTTTTTCACTACTCAAAAAGGAGTATAATCATAAACTCAATGAAACAAATAGGTTGAAATAAAATCGTAATTCAATGTTATTTAATGACTTTAGTCATTATTGGTTATGTTTTTTTGCCTATCTAGACATACCTTTACTGTAAATTACACTTCGGAAATAGGTAAGTGTTAATAATATTTTTTATGGCTTGTTACCGACACTAAAACGCGGGAGTACGGTAGGGGGATTTTGTCTACCAGATCACACTTCGGCAACTTTACGGCGGAAAGCCTTGCCGCACTGAAAAACAGAATGTTACCGTCATAGCTCAACCGATTTAGGGTTGTCACTGCTTTAGCAGGCAAAACCTAAACCTCGAGTTTCTGTTTCCCCACGTTGGGATCAGAGGCCGCGAGGTTTAGGTTTTTTTTTGCGCTGAATTCCTCCACGACGATTGGCCATCGCCGTAGCTGGGGAGCAGCAAGGTTAAGCGTTAAGGATGCAACCATGAAATATCAGGAATTAGCCAGTGAGATCTTGGCCGGCGTCGGTGGCCGCGACAATGTGAAAAGCCTGGTGCATTGCGCCACCCGTCTGCGTTTTAAACTGCAAGAACACGGCAAGGCAGATGCGGAGGCGTTGAAGAAAAACCCAGGCGTCATCATGGTCGTGGAAAGCGGCGGCCAGTTTCAGGTGGTGGTAGGTAACCACGTAGGAGAGGTTTATAACGCCTTGAATGCCCAGCTTGGCGCAGGTGAGGAAACGCCAGCCAATGCACGAGAAGATAAACAGGAAAACCTGCTCAGCCGCTTTATTGACGTGGTTTCCGGCATTTTCACCCCGCTGCTCGGTGTGATGGCGGCCTCGGGGATCCTCAAGGGCTTCCTGGCGTTGAGCCTGGCCTGTGGTTGGCTGTTGGAGAGTAGCGGCACCTACAAGCTGCTGTTTGCCTCCAGCGACGCGCTGTTCTATTTCTTACCGATCATGCTGGGTTACACCGCCGGTAAGAAATTTGGCGGTAACGTCTTTGTCACCATGGCCATCGGTGGGGCGTTGACGCATCCGTTGATGATGGGGGCTTTTGACGCGGCACAGGTCCCGGGGGCTCAGCCGGAGTATTTCCTCGGCATTCCTATTACTTTTATCAACTACAGCTCGTCGGTCATTCCGATCATTTTTGCCGCCTGGGTATCCTGCCGCCTGGAGCCGCTATTTAACCGCGTGTTGCACAGCGCACTGCGTAATTTTGTGACGCCATTGATGTGTCTGGTGATCACGGTGCCGCTCACCTTCTTACTGATTGGCCCGGCGGCCACCTGGCTGAGCCACATGCTGGCCAACGGTTATCAGGCCATTTATGCCTTCAATCCGATCGTTGCCGGTGCCTTTATGGGCGCGGCCTGGCAGGTCTGTGTGATCTTCGGCCTGCATTGGGGGCTGATACCGCTGATGCTCAACAATATGAGCGTGTTTGGCCGTGACACCCTGTCTCCACTGCTGTTACCTGCGGTGATGGGGCAAGTGGGGGCCACGTTGGGCGTGATGTTGCGTACCCGCGATGCCAAGCTGCGGGTGATGGCGGGCTCTGCCGTTACCGCCGGTATCTTCGGTATTACCGAGCCTGCGGTATACGGAGTCACGCTGCCAAACAAACGGCCATTTATTTTCGGCTGTATCGGCGGGGCGTTGGGTGGGGCGGTGATCGGTTACTTCCACACGGCAACCTACTCGTTTGGTTTGGTCAGTATTTTCACCTTTGCCCAGATCATTCCGGCGGGCGGCTTTGATGCGACGGTCTTGGGGGCGATCGCCGGTACCTTGGTGTCGTTTGTGTTTGCAGCCATTGCCAGCTATTTGTTCGGCATCGTACCGCCAGCGGAACAACCGGTTGAAGCGGCAGCAGCCCCAACTCCACAGGCACCGCTCAACCGCAAGCAGCAGGTTACCAGCCCGATTGCTGGCGACATCATCCCGTTGGAGCAGGTTCAGGACGCCACCTTTGCCAGCGGCCTGCTGGGTAAAGGCGTGGCCATTATGCCGCACCAGGGCCGTGTGGTGGCCCCAGTCAATGGCTGTGTGGTATCGCTGTTCAAAACCAAGCACGCCATCGGCATCGAATCGGATGAGGGCGCCGAGGTGCTCATCCACGTGGGTATCGATACCGTCAAGCTTAACGGTCTGCATTTTACCGCCCATATCAAAGAGGGCGATCGCGTTAAACAGGGCGATCTGCTGATCGAGTTTGATCAAGAGGCGATCCGTGCCGCAGGTTTCGATACCACCACCCCGATCATCATCAGCAACAGCGACGACTATGTCGATGTGCTTACCAGCGGCCAAAGCCCGGTGCAGGAACAGGCACCGTTGCTGACACTATTACGTTAATCAGGTTTTTGAGGAGAAAGCGATGAGTTGCAAATTTCCACAGCATTTTCTATGGGGCGGCGCGGTCGCGGCAAATCAGGTTGAAGGGGCGTATCTGGAGGATGGCAAAGGCCTTTCAACGTCAGATCTGCAACCCCAAGGGATCTTTGGGGGGCTGACGCCGCGCGTTGCCGGAGACAGCGGTATCAAGGATGTGGCGATCGATTTCTACCACCGTTACCCTGAAGATATCGCGTTGTTTGCCGAAATGGGCTTCAAGTGCCTGCGTACCTCGATCGCCTGGACGCGCATCTTCCCCCTAGGGGATGAAGATGTGCCGAATGAAGCCGGGCTGGCGTTTTACGATCGGCTGTTCGATGAGATGGCCAAATACGGCATTCAGCCATTGATCACCCTGTCGCATTACGAAATGCCCTATGCACTGACGCAAAAGTACGGCGGTTGGGGTAATCGTAAGCTTATTGCGTTTTTTGAGCGTTATGCTCGCACGGTGTTCGAGCGTTACAAGCATAAGGTCAAACACTGGCTGACCTTCAATGAGATCAACATGTCGCTACATGCGCCGTTCACCGGTGTGGGCCTGCCTGAAGACAGCAGCAAAAGCGAGATTTACCAGGCGATCCACCATCAGTTGGTGGCCAGCGCCAAGGCGGTAAAAGCCTGCCATGAGATCGTGCCGGACGGTAAGATCGGTAATATGTTGCTGGGCGGCATTCTTTATCCGCTGAGCTGCAAGCCGCAAGATCTGTTGGAAACCCAACGCCAGAACCGCGACTGGATGTTCTTTGGTGACGTGCAGGTGCGCGGTGCATACCCGGCCTATATGAAACGTTTCTTCCGTGAGAACGGCATTCAGGTGACGATCACCGAGGAAGATAAGCAGGCGCTGCGCGAAACCGTCGACTTTATCTCGTTCAGTTACTATATGAGTGGCTGTGTGACCACCGACGAAGAACAGAACAAGACCGCCCGTGCCAATATCCTCAACATGGTACCTAACCCGCATCTGGCAAGCTCGGAATGGGGCTGGCAGATAGACCCGGTGGGGCTACGCTATCTGCTCAACGTGCTGTATGACCGCTATCAGAAACCGTTGTTTATCGTCGAGAACGGGCTGGGGGCGAAAGACCGCATTGAGGCCGACGGCAGCATCAACGACGATTACCGCATTGACTATATCAACGACCATCTGGTGCAGGTTGCAGAAGCGATCGACGATGGGGTTGAGGTGATGGGTTACACCAGTTGGGGGCCGATCGATCTGGTCAGCGCTTCCAAAGCGGAAATGGCGAAGCGCTACGGCTTTATCTATGTCGATCGCGATGATGAGGGCAACGGTAGCCTGGAACGCCGCCGCAAGAAGAGTTTCTACTGGTATCGCGATGTGATCCACAGCAACGGCAGCAGCTTGAAAATCAAGTAATTACTGGGGGAAACATGCCCCTCACCCCAACCCTCTCCCACAGGGAGAGGGAGCTGCCACGGTGTTGCGGTCGGGTGCAGCGATCGCTTAGCCCTGCCTAAAAGGGAATTGCCACGGTGTTGCGGTCGGGTGCAGCGATCGCTTAGCCCTGCCTAAAAGGGAATTGCCACGGTGTTGCGGTCGGGTGCAGCGATCGCTTAGTCCTGCCTAAAAGGGAATTGCCACGGTGTTGCGGTCGGGTGCTGCGATCGCTTTATCCTGCCCAAAAGGGAGTTACCACGGTGTTGCGGTCGGGTGCAGCGATCGCTTTGTCCTGCCCAAAAGGGAGTTGCCACGGTGTTGCGGTCGGGTGCTGTGATCGTTTTGTCCTGCCTAAAAGGGAGCTGATTGGCGGCAATGGCCAGGTAATTTCTGTAACTGATAGTCAACTCGAACGGTCCCCTCTCCCTGTGGGAGAGGGCTAGGGTGAGGGGCCATCACAGTGCTTATGTCTCCCTCCTATCTCAAGCTTACGTCACCTCGTTTTCCTGGTATCGCTGCCGGGCGTGGTCAAACCAACGGGCCGGGACGTTATGCGGTGGTAGCAGCAGCGCCTGCAAACCCTGTTCGATGATATGGCTAGCCTGCCGCCACAGCTGTGGATCGCCCTCGGTCAGCACTTCCAGCAGGCGCTGTTTCTCCACCAGATAGGTTTTGGCAAAGTGACTATCGTATTGCAGCAGGGAGCGGGTGTTGTCGATCAAATCGGCCAGCTTGATGGTTTTGGCCTGTGGGGAGGCACTGGCGCTGTGGCGTCGATCGCGGTTCTTGCGTTGATAGCGATTTTCCGTGCTGCCGACGCTGACGTTGGTCAGCATTGCGACCAGGCTGGCAACCTGCGGGCCAAAATGGCTTTCGATATCGGCCAGCGTAGAGGGGGTATCTTCCACGGTGTCATGCAACCAGGCCGCAGCCAGCATCTCTTCGCTGTGCGGCACGCTGCTGACAATCTCCATCACTGCCTGTGGATGCACAATATACGGGGCGTTAGTGTATTTACGGCGCTGATCGATCGCTCCATGCGCTTTGGTGGCATAGCGGCGGGCGCGTTCGGCCAATGTGTCAGTCATGCTTTTGATTTCCCTGCGGCATCCGATAGATAGAACTTAGCATACCGTGCTTAACGTCAGTTGTGCGAGCCTGGGCTCCGTGCAGAATGGTCTACACTGGATCGGGTCACCAACCCGAAAAGGAACGATCTATGTCTATTGAGAAAGTGGTTTATCGCGCCCATGCCAAGGCAACCGGTGGCCGAGACGGCCGTGCAACCTCATCTGACGGCGTGTTGGACGTGAAATTAGGCGTGCCGAAAGAAATGGGCGGGGCAGGCGGAGAGGTTACCAACCCTGAGCAACTGTTTGCCGCCGGCTATTCGGCCTGTTTCCTGGGGGCACTGAAGTTTGTTGCTTCAAAGGAAAAAGTGAAAATCCCTGCCGAAGCCTCCATCGAGGGCACCGTCGGTATCGGTGAGATCCCCAACGGTTTTGGCATTGAGGTTCAGCTGGATATCAGCCTGCCGGGCGTTGAGCGTAGCGTCGCGGAAGACTTGGTGAAGAAAGCCCATGTGGTCTGCCCCTACTCCAATGCCACGCGCGGCAATATCGATGTAACCCTTAATATTAAATAATGTTTCCTGCCAAAAACCGGTGAAAGAGGGGGGCAATGCTCCCCCATTCCCAGGCCTTGTCTCCCGCTATTCTCCCTACAAGAAGTGGCAAAAAATGCTCGTTTGATGAGATTTTTCTTGATTCTGTTCTGCAGAATAGTGCTTATTGCCCATCGGCTGAACCTGAGGGCATATCGACTGTCTGATGGTTTCAGAACTTGAAGCCCGGAGCCACTGCGTTACATGAACAAAGTTAAATCGCTATCACAGCAGAATTTATCGTTATTGTTAGCGATCTATATCGGCATCTTTTTAAACCTTTCCGTTTTCTATCGTCGTTTTGATTCTTTTGCGCACGGCATCCAGGGGATCAAGGTGGTTTCTGCGGTGACAGAAGTCATCGCCATTGTCCTGTTCACCTTCTTTATCATGCGGCTGGTATCCTTGGGGGGCCGGCTGTTTTACCGTATCGTCGCCTCTTTGCTGGTGCTGATCTCCGTTGCAGCCAGTTACTACATGACGTTCTTCAACGTGGTGATTGGCTATGGGATTATCGTTTCGGTGATGACGACCGATATCGATCTCTCGAAAGAGGTGATTGGGCTGAACTTTGTGCTGTGGATGATCGTGGTCAGCGCTTTGCCGTTGCTATGTATCTGGAGCAATAACCTGCGCTACACCCTCATTGAACAGATGAAAACCCCAGGACAGCGCCTTAAGCCACTGTTGATCATGTTGGCGGTGGTCGCACTGGTGTGGTTGCCGCTGCGTACTCTGGACAAAGAACAAAACGCCCAGGAAAAGATCACCAATATCGATCTGCCGAGCTACGGTGGGGTAGTTGCGCACTCTTATCTGCCTTCCAACTGGCTTTCGGCTCTGGGGCTGTTTGCCTACACCCGTTACGATGAAAGCTCGGACGCAGCCAACATGTTCGATCCCAGCAAGAACTTTACCTATGTTGCCCCTGAGGGCATCGATGATACCTATGTGGTGTTTATCATTGGTGAAACGACTCGCTGGGACCATATGGGTATTCTGGGCTATGAGCGTGATACCACGCCTAAGCTGTCGCAGGAGAAAAACCTGGTGGCGTTCCGGGGGGAGTCTTGCGATACCTCCACCAAGCTTTCGTTACGCTGCATGTTTGTGCGTGAGCATGGCACTTCGGATAACCCGCAGCGAACCCTGAAAGAGCAGAATATCTTTGCCGTACTGAAAGCGTTGGGCTTCAGTTCCGAGCTGTTCGCAATGCAGAGCGAGGTGTGGTTCTACAACAATACCGATGTGGATAATTACTCATTCCGTGAAATGATCGCCTCAGAGAAGCGTAACGACGGTAAATCGGTGGACGATATGCTGTTGGTGGATGAGATGAAAGAGTCGCTGGCTCGCCATCCCAACGGCAAGCATCTGGTGATCCTGCATACCAAAGGCTCGCATTACCTCTATTCACAGCGCTACCCGCGTAGCTTTGCTCGTTATCAGCCGGAATGTATGGGCGTAGATGAGTTCTGCTCCAAGGAGCGCTTGATTAACGCCTATGACAACTCGGTGCTGTACACCGATACCTTTATCGACAGCGTCATCGACCAGGTGCGCGATAAGAAGGCTATCGTGTTCTACGCGGCCGACCATGGCGAGTCCATTGGCGAAAACTCGCATCTGCATGGTACGCCGCGTGAAATGGCCCCACCTGAGCAGTTCCGTGTGCCGATGATCGTCTGGGCTTCCGATAAATACCTCGAAGACCCGCAGCATAAGAGTGCGTTTGAGCAGTTGCAGGCTCAACAGCGGGTTGGTCAACCGCACCGCCACGTAGAGCTGTTTGACTCTATCCTCGGCTGCCTGGGTTACACCTCGCCAGACGGTGGTATTGTTGAGAGTAATAACTGGTGCCGCCTCCCGCAGAGCAAAGCGGACGCCAAAGCGCTGTAAACCGAGCCAGAAAGGCCGTATCCGCTCAGATACTGGCCTGTTTGGCGCTTTTAGCGCCACTTGGTATGAGGTGGTGAAAAAGAGATTGACGCGTATACGGCCCAGCAGTAAGATGCGCCCCGCATCGGCGAGTAGCGCAGCTTGGTAGCGCAACTGGTTTGGGACCAGTGGGTCGGAGGTTCGAATCCTCTCTCGCCGACCAATTTCAAAGAAACCTGCTTTTTTAAGCAGGTTTTTTTACGTCTGAAGTTTATGAGGATGAGAACCTCCGAAGGAGGTCGACAAATCTGTCGGGAACAGATTTGCATATCGCGTCTGCGATACCCCGAAGGGGCGAGTATCATGGACGATACGAGTGAATCCTCTCTCGCCGACCACATTCAAGAAAGCCCGCTTTTTCAAGCGGGCTTTTTTACGTCTGGCGTTTATGAGGATGAGGCGCAGCATGCAGCGCCCCTACATGGTGAGCCGGAGGAGATTTGTCAGTAGTTTTTTAGGCTGCCTTGCCAATGACAAAATCGAAATGGATTTGGTCGTAGGGGAATATCACCCCGGCTGTACCCTTATCAACGATGCCGCAAGCCAACAACGCCTGAAGATCCGTATGCACAGCTTTAACATCCCGCTCAACGCGACGAGCAACCTCTCTGATTGAGAGTTCCCCGGCCCCGGTCATGCAGTGCAAGATATGCATTTTTTTGGGCGAGAGTGTCTTCCATAACGAATCCCAATCCAGAAAAGTAATGTAACTCCCCTGGTACTGTTTATCGCCTTCCAAGGCGGCTTCCATAGAGCGTTGCGCTTCCTCAAGAGAAGCGACTCGGATGGTGACTGTATTCAACTTTAGTCTCCTCTTAGCTGTGCAACCTCATCGAAGAAACTGCGTATCAGCGCTTTTGGGCTGGTGAAATGGATGGGATGTTGTTTTTCATCCAGATGTTTATGATCGCCTTTGCCTGCCTCGTTGTCATAGCGTAAGCGGCAGATGCCGTCTTTCACATAGGCGAATCGGTACTTATAGTGATGAGCACTGGCTCTGACTGCGGGTTCGACAAACCAAATAACCATCTGCACAAACTCGGTTTCCGTCAGCGCGATCCTGTCCTGAAAGATGAGTTGAGAAGGCAATTTCATCTCCCTCCTGTTGTTCAAAATAACAACACCCTCAGGTGTTGTCAACGATAACAACACTTGGGCATATGACAAAGATGTTGTCCATATCTAGCTAGGTATCAATAGTGTTAGGGCCAGCAGAGCCTGGCAAGAGGGCTAGTTTGATGGTGCGAGTTCTCTCGCAAAGTCGGGGCTAGCAACGAGAAAATGCAGTGAATAGTTCCCCGCCACCTAGGGCTTTGGGGGGCGGCGGGGATAAACCAGTTATTGGGTGCAAAGAAACATTGGGAACCCACGCCCTCTGATTAGAAAAACATCGTCATCGAGCTTATGGAAAGTCATGTAATAGACAGAGGTTCTATTCCGAAGGTCACCCCATGAGTTATCCGGTGTGTTGTCATTAAATTTTTTTACTGTTTTATTATACTCGACCGTATAGGTTCCATTTTTGTCTGTTTCATTATAAATAAAAAAGTTATCATTATCGATGGTGTGTTTTTCCCCCTCTATCTCCATTTTTCCAAAAGCGCTTTGAAATCCTGAGTTATCATCATAAAAGAAAACATTAACTTGTTGAAATATACTGGTTTTTACTGATTTTAAATGCAACTGAATGCTGTAATCACACGAGAATAGTAACTCCCTATCCTTTGTTTTTTTCTCATGGATATAAATGAAAATCGCTAGGGTTAATATGATTATGGCTATTAATAGGATGTTTTTTTTCATGTTAGTCATACCTGATGCTGAAGCATTTTGTTTTTTTGTCATCCTGGGATTTAAGACATGCGCCAATAAAAACATAGTCATCTATTGATTTTAAATCGCTGTAATATATATTGTAGTCCTTAGTTTTGCACTCCTCCTTAAAGTTTGCTCGCTCAAGCACATCATCCAGTATTTTATCTCTAATATGTAATAGTGGGTTATCCAATGAGTAAATATGGCATTTCTCAAAAACCTCCACTAAGGAAGGAGTGGACTTTTTCATTTTTATCTCCTTCGACTCCATAATTGAATAATAAAGAATTACAAGCACTGTTATGCAGAATGCAAAAAACAAACTGATTGATTGATTGTATTTTACTGGTTTTAAGTTTTTTTCCTCGCTTTCTTTTTGTGATGCATTTTTTTCTGTGGGTAAAAAATCAATACTGCAATTAAATTTGAATCCTACTTTGGGGATGGTAATGATAAATTTCTCCGTGATGCCAAGGCTTGCTATAGCTCTCCTTAACTCACTCACCGCGCTATAAAGGTTGTTGTTTGATGGTGTGAGCCCAAAATCCTCCCAAGTATGTTTCAGCAAGTAATCGCGGCTTAAGTCATTACCTGCGTTTTTTATCAACTCCATTAATAGGCGTGAGGCCTGATTAGACAAAACCAATGAGTTTTGCTCCTCTTGAACCAGTGATAGCTCTTTTAATTTTGGTGAATATTGAATCACCCCATTGATGATGTAAAGCATAAAAAATACCCGTTAAGTATGCGAGAAAGGTTTTTTATAGGTAATTCATACGCCAGTCAAACTATTAAGAATACTCCGTATTTATAGATGGAATACTTAAATCTAGTAATGTTTGTTAACCCTTGGTTTTTTGATAATTAAGTGTGAATAACTCTTACTGTTGGAAATAAAAATCTAAATAATTGAAAATTTTTAATACAAATATCTAATTTTTGTTTTGATGATAGATTTATCCACATCGGCAGGCTTGAGGCTGCTTGTGTTTTACTGGCCTTGCCAAAGACACGAAGAAAGCTGTTTTAGGGGGCTGGCGATAAACACATGGATCTCGCATCCATTGAAAACTGAAATTTATGGAATTTTCATTTTAAGGATTTTTTGCATGAAACTGAACAAGATCATGATGGTAGCAGTAGTGGCTTTGGGTATGTCTTCTTTGGCGCATGCCGCAGTGAAAGACCAGGGGCACGGTAAAATCACCTTTAACGGTTCAATTATTGATGCTCCATGCTCCATCACCCAAAAGTCTGCCGAACAGACGATTGAACTGGGTCAGATTTCTAAAGTTGCCCTGAAGGACGGCGGCAAATCAAGTTCGCATGATTTCACCATTGATCTGGAGAATTGCGAAATCGGTACCGGGCCTGATGCCAAGAACAAAGTGAGCGTGTCCTTCAATGGTAACGTCGGCTCGGTCAAAAACCGTCTGGGTACTGGGCGTGGTGCCAGCATCGTTATTGAAGATGTTAACGGCCCGATTGAGCTGACTAAGGCAACAGCTCTCCAGGAACTGCAAAATGGCGATAATACCCTGAACTTCAGTGCTTACCTGCAGGGTGATGGGGCTTCTGCCGCGGTTACCGAAGGCAAATTCGAGACGGTTGCCAACTTCACTTTAGCCTACCAGTAATCGGCTACGTCATTATAGGCATAATCTGTTTGGGCATGTGGAGGGATCCGCATGCCTTTTTGGAGGACGATAGCGTCAAGGATAGTTTGCCATGTGGAATGTAACCCCTATTATCGCCGTGTTTTCTTACCTATTTATTACGGCATCTTTCTCTTCTTTGGCCGCACATGCTGCCTTGGGATGGGGACGTGTAAATATGCAAGGATCCATTATTGATACTGCCTGTGCTATTGCCGTAGAGAGCCAAGACCAAACCGTTGAGATTGATGCGATCTCTATAGAGGATATTGTTCGTGATGGTCAGGGCCGGGGTAAAAATTTTTTCATTAAATTGAGTGATTGTGAGTTGGAGCGCTTTGGCCGTCAATTACCTGACTGGAAGAATTTTCAGGTGACCTTTGATGGAGATAGCGAAGGGGGGCTATTTACCGTGCAAGGCACGGCATCCGGTGTGGCGCTGAAAATTAGTGATCTTGGTGGCAATATTGCCCGGCCGGGCAAACCCTTGCCATTGGAAACGATTAATCCTCAGAACATGGTGTTGAGTTATGCCGTAAATCTGGTGGCCAATAACCATGTTTTAAAGTCCGGTGAATACGTCTCTTCCATTCGTTTTAAATTGGATTATTTCTAAACGCTATTAAGACATTGCCACAGGAATAAGGCATTAATAAAAAGGTTAGGGATATGGGATTGTCACCTGTAGAGAAGCTGACACGTCTTCAGGCACTCAGCGTCTGTATTTCTTTGGCGTTGAGCACGGCGTCGACCGTGGTGTACGCCGCCGAGGAAATTCAGTTCAATACGGATGTACTGGATGTGCATGACCGCAAAAATATCGATCTGAGCCACTTCTCCCGCGGCGGTTACATCATGCCGGGTACCTACGGCATGTCCGTACATATCAATAAAAACGATCTGCCGGAACAAGCGATATCGTTTTACCCGCCGGAAGGGGAACCGAATGACAGCCGGGCCTGTGTCGGTAAAGCTTTGGTGGCGCAGTTAGGGTTGAAAGAGGGCGCGGCCAAGGATTTGCGCTGGTGGCATCAGGGGGAGTGTCTGGATGAATCCAGTCTGAAAGGTATGGAAGTGCGTGGCGATTTATCCACCTCAACCCTGTATCTGAATATCCCTCAGGCCTATCTGGAGTATACCGCCGATAACTGGGATCCGCCGTCACGCTGGGAAGAAGGGCTACCAGGTCTCTTGCTGGATTATAACCTCAATACGCAGACGCAAAGGCAGCTTAAGCAAGGGACGAGCAGCTACAGCCTGAGCGGTAATGGTATTGCCGGGGCCAACCTGGGGTCCTGGCGTTTACGGGCAGACTGGCAGACTAACCTTACTCATCAGGCGGGGTCTGGCCGCCCTACGAACAGGCAGTTCGACTGGAGCCGTTATTACGCCTACCGCGCCATTTCAGCATTGCGCTCGAAGTTGACGATGGGGGAGAACTACCTGGATTCAGGCCTGTTCGACAGCTTTCGCTTTAGCGGCGTAAGCCTGGTGTCGGATGACAACATGCTGCCGCCAAACCTGCGGGGTTACGCGCCAGAAGTGGTTGGGGTCGCCAGAACCAATGCCAAGGTCACTATCCGTCAGCAGGAGCGAGTCCTGTACGAAACCCAGGTGGCTGCGGGGCCATTCCGTATCCAGGATGTCAACGATGCGGTAACCGGAGAGCTGAACGTGCGGGTGGAAGAGCAGGACGGCAGCGTGCAGGAGTTTGTTCTGAACACCGCCAGTATCCCATATCTGACGCGCCCGGGGGCAATACGGTTCAAATTGGCGGCCGGCAAACCGTCGGGCTGGCAACACCGTTTGCGTGGTCCTCTGTTTGGTACCGGGGAGTTTTCCTGGGGGGTGAGTAATGGTTGGTCGCTGTATGGCGGAGCACTGGCTGGCGGGGATTATAACGCACTGTCGGTAGGCATCGGTCGTGACTTAATGGCATTCGGGGCATTGTCGTTTGATGCAACCCAATCAAGGGCGCGTCTGCCTCAACAAGGCGGTACGTTCAGTGGTGGATCTTACCGCCTGAGCTATTCGAAGAGCTTCGACGAGTACGACAGCCAGATTGCCTTTGCCGGCTACCGCTTCTCTGAGCAGGACTTTATGAGCATGAGCGAGTACCTGGACGCGCGTGACTATGGTCAACGTACCCGCAACGGCAAGGAGATGTACACCATCACCTTCAACAAGCAGTTCCGTGAATGGGGGCTGAGCAGCTATCTCAACTACAACCACGAAACCTATTGGGATCGGCCTGCTAACGATAGGTACAGCCTGTCGCTATCGCGTTATTTCGATATTGGCAAGCTGCGTAATGTCAGCCTGTCACTCACGGCGTATCGCAATCAATACAATGGTTCCAATGATGATGGTGCCTATTTATCGCTGTCACTGCCGTGGGGCAACGGCTCGACGTTGAGTTACAACACGACGGTGAGTCGCGATGAGTCCACGCATCGGGTGGGATATTACGAGCGGCTGGATGAACACAATAACTACCAATTGAATATGGGTGCTTCGCGCAGTGGGGCCTCCCTTAGCGGCTACTACAACCGTGAGGGGGATATTGCCCGCATGAGTGCCAATGCCAGTTATCAGCAGGATAACTTCAGCGCTTTCGGCATGACGATGCAGGGCGGGATGACAATGACGGCCGAGGGCGGTGCGCTACACCGCGCCGGGAGGCAGGGAGGGACACGGATGCTGATTGACGCCAACGGCGTGGCGGGTGTGCCGGTGCGCGGCTATGGCAGCACCAGCCGGACCAACCTCTGGGGTAAGGCGGTGATAGGCGATGTGAATAGTTACTACCGCAACAAGGCCAGCATCGACCTGAACCAACTGGGTGATAACGCGGAAGCGACGACGTCGGTGGTACAGGCAACGCTGACCGAAGGGGCGATTGGCTATCGTCGGTTTGATGTGATTGCTGGCGAAAAAGCGATGGCGATACTCAAACTGGCTGATGGGAGCGAACCGCCGTTTGGGGCCACGGTGATGAACGCACGGCGGCAAGAAACCGGGATAGTCAACGATGGCGGCAGCGTCTACCTGAGTGGAATCAACGCCGGGGAAAGCATGACGGTGCACTGGGGCGGGGAGCTACAGTGCGAGGTGCAGATGCCTGCCCTGCTGCCTGCCGATATGTTGATGAACACCTTGCTACTGCCTTGCCGCCCGGTCAGTTCGTCAGCAGATTAAGGGGCGTTCCCCTTGTAACCTTTTAACAAGGCCGCTAAGGCTGGGAAACAGATAATGCAAAGTAAGCAAACGATGAAACGGTCTCTTGGCCTTACGCTCAAGAGTGCTGTCCTGTTGGGGGCGCTGGTCACACAGCAGGCCCAGGCGGCTATCGCGCTTGATCGCACGCGGGTGATTTTTGACGGCGGCCAGAAGTCGGTGAGCCTGAATGTCAGTAACCAGAACAAGCAGTTGCCGTATCTGGCGCAGGGCTGGATTGAGGATGAGCAGGGCAACAAAATCCAGAGCCCACTCACGGTGCTGCCTCCGGTACAACGCATCGAGCCAGGCAAGCCGAGCCAGGTTAAAATCCAGGCGCTGCCAGCGGCCAAGTTGCTGGCACAGGACAAGGAAACCCTTTACTACTTCAACCTGCGTGAAATCCCGCCGAGGAGCAGCAAAGCGAACACGTTGCAGATTGCGCTGCAGACGCGCATCAAGCTGTTCTACCGCCCGGCGGGAATTACGATGGACACAAACGCCGCACCGCCGCAGGAGCAGATGACGCTGAGCAAACAGGGTGACAAGTATATGGTCAACAACCCGACGCCGTATTACGTCACGATCGTGGATGCCAACAGCAAAAAAGCTGGGGCCGGGGTAAAAGGCTTCGAGCCAATGATGGTGCCGCCAAAGAGCAGCCTGCCGTTGACGGTGAGCGCGGCGGCGGTGGGCAACAGCCCGGTACTGACCTACGTCAACGACTACGGTGGCCGGCCGCAGCTGAGTTTTAGCTGTAACGGCAGCAGTTGCACCGTGGTACCGGAGAAGAAAGGCGGTTGAGTTGCGCTCTTACCACCATGATGGGCAGGAGGAGAGACGGGAGGGGACATGAATGGAAAGGGCAAGAACAACGAGTGCCAACGCCGTCACCTCTGAACGTACGCCAGCCGCTTTGGTAACGGGCAGTAACTTGGCAGTGGTGGATTTTCATCTGAGTGATGACTGATGGAGCGAGTCATGGATAACAGGAGCTTTGTGCGTTGGAAGAGGCTCGTTGGTCTTAGTGGTTTGCTGATGGCTATGCCGTTGATGCTCTGCGCGACGACCAGTACGGTGACGATTAAGGTGACGGTGTTGGCACCTCCCTCCTGCACCATTAACGATAACCGACCCATTGAGGTGGAATTCGGTGACGTGATGACGACCAGGGTGGACGGCGATCACTACCGTATGCCGGTGAATTATACGCTGGGCTGTAAGGATGCTACTTCCAATGCGATGAAACTGCAGTTACAGGGAAGTGGGGCCAGCTTTGACGGCACGGTGCTGAAAACCACCAAGACGGGGCTGGGGATCAAGCTGCAACGGGGTAGCAATAAACTGGCAATCAACAGCTGGCTGAACTTCACCTACCCTAACCAACCGGAACTATGGGCCATTCCGGTCAAGCAGAGTGGGGCTACCTTGACGGGGGGCGAATTCACGGCGGGTGCGACGATGAAAGTGGATTACCAGTAACGGGAGCAGAGTATGAGCATAACGATAAGAGCCCTGTTACTGACCTGCGGCCTGATGGGCGTTGTCGTTACGGCACAGGCGAAGGATAACGGGGCTGACATGACGTTCCACGGCACGCTGATAACACCGCCGCCGTGCACCATCAACGACGACAACCGGATAGAGGTAAACTTCGGCGAACGGGTGGGTATCAACAAGGTGGATGGAGTGAACTACCGCCAGATGATGAACTACCAGATAACCTGCCTGGAGGCTGCCATTGGTAACGGGGCGCTGACGCTGAGTCTGAGCGGCAGTGTGGCGGGGTTCGATAGTGAGGCGCTGCTGACGGACAAGGCGAACCTGGGCATCCGGGTCTACCAGAATGACCAGCCGTTTACGCCAAACAGCACGCTGAAGATAGATTTGGCTAACCCGCCGCGTCTGGAGGCGGTGCCGGTGAAGAATGCGAGGGCCACCTTGACGGAAGGAGCATTTGAGTCCTGGGCAACGCTACGAGCCGACTACCAATAAGGAGCCCGAAATGGAACGCAAGACAGGCCGTTATTTTGACCGTGCCGTAGTGGGGATGGAGTTAGTTCTCTTGCTTGCCGCGCTGACGGCCAACCCGACGTTGGCGGCCGGAGAAAAAAACGTACGTCTGTACGGTGCCTTGGTGACGGAGCCGTGCGTGATACTGCCGGGTGACGAAGATATCCAGCTGGATTTTGGTACGGTTATCGACAAGTATCTGTACCTGAACACGCGTACGCTGGGGCAGTCGTTCGAGATACACCTGGTGGAATGTGACCTGACGCTGGGCAAGACGGTGAGAGTGACCTTTACCGGCACCGAAAACAGCGCCTTGCCGGGACTGCTGGCTATCGACGGCAGCAGTGAGGCCATGGGGATAGCGATAGGGTTGGAGACAGCGCAGGCCAAACCGCTGCCGCTTAATAAGGCGAGCGATAAACTCCTGCTACAGGAGGGGAGCAACATTATTGCGCTGAAAGCCTATGTGCAGGGCGAGCCGGATGCCATCAGGAACCACAGTATCGAACGCGGGCCGTTCAGTGCGGTGGCGACCTTCAATCTGGAATATGAGTAAGAGCAGTCAAATAGGAAGTGACAGACAAGGTGAGAGAAGAAAACGCGGTGGTTTAACGGTGTACTGGCCGGAGGGTATCGGCTCTCACCCATGGCGTCATGTCTACCGCACGGATATCCGGGGCTATTACCGGCATATTTTAAAGCATCAGGTGGCTGGGCAACTGAAATGGCATATAGAGGATACAGTCTGCAGAGACCTGTGCCTGCAATGGCTTCATTACAGCATTGAGGATGGCGGTGAGATAGTTACGCCGGAAAAAGAAATTTGTCGTGACAGTGCGCTGATCCCGCTTATTGGCGGCAGTTTATTGCGACATGTTGACAGTTATTTTTCGACGCGTGAGGAGATATTTTATGCCCGGTAATGGATGACTTTATTTTCTTCACTAAAACGCGTTGGCATTTACGCAAAGCAATCAAGCGACTTCATGAATTTTTTGATTTGGGTGGGTTTGAAACACACCTGGATAAAACGCAACTGGGGAGAATTGAACGTGGCTTCTACTGGCTGGGATTATGGTATTCCCCGCTGGGGCCCAGAATAGCCCCGAGAGCAACAGAGAACCACCGGGAACGTATTACGCGGCTGTATGAATAAGGTCATGGCCGGAAACTATCGAAGGCAGAGACCGAGATACGGGGGCGTGAATATGAGGCCCGATGGATGAATTGGGCAAACCACCGCTTACAGAGCGTGAGGTGATTGTCTGCCATTAACTAACAAGGGAACGCCCACGAGCTGGAGGCTCCGGTTTGACGTTGCGCTGTGCCTCCGGCCGCGGCCCCTAGCACCACCATCACCAAAAAGGACCAATATGCCTATTCGCTGTGAACGTCATCATTTAATTCTTCTTCTGGCCATTAGTGTGTCGAGCGCTACCACTCACGCGTACACCGCCAGTGGCGGCCCCCACTCGCTAGTACCTAACCCCACTGGTACATCAATGGGGTTCGAATACGACTGGTCAATCAATGGTGGCCCCGGGGGAAACACGGGAACCATAACGTGTCTGGGTACTACACGATGTCAAGTATCCTTCTTCCCCTACACAGGGCTCGGACCGGTCAGTGGTCAGAACGAAGCACTATGTGACAGTGGGGGTTATTGTGGGAGTGCGAACTATTGGCCTGACAAGATAACCGTGGATAACGGGACGACGTGGGCGCAGGCCTATGATTGGTACATCGCTCAACATGGCCGGTCTGGGCACATCCGTATATTGCACGTCTTTTCGACAACCACCACGTGGTACGACCGTATCGCGTGGGACAAGATTTGTATTACGTTTGGGGCGAAGAGCCACCTATGGACCCCTGTCGTTCCTGCACCCGGTGCGGTATGTCAAGGCGGGGGAAGTGAGCCCGAGCTTTCGTGTATCGTCAACCTTCCCCGAACGCTTGATCTCGGTTCCGTGAACACAGGGACTTCCTACGCTTCGGGTACCGCCTACGGTGATGTGCAATGCTCTCGAGCCGCCGACGTGACCGCCAGTCTTTTGAATCGTCCCAAGATCGATGGGAATGATGTGGCGATAGACATCAATGACCTATCTATGGGAAGTTCGGTCTTTGTTGTCGGCTCGGGGGTGAGTGTACCTCTAATGATCAAGGCGACGATAATCGGCACGCTGCGTAACGCCGGGAGCTACTCATCTGATGCGGTACTACAAATCTCATATCAGTAAATTTGGCCTAAACATCGATGTGAACAATGGTCGAGGGCGGTCACGGACGTAGGACTAACGGGAGGGACAAAATGTGCCCCGTGATTGCCACTGGCACGAAATGGGCAGTTTCAGAGTGATGACGATAAGACATGTGGGTCTTGTATCCATTAAAAATGGCAGGTGTAGGATTGTATTTTAAGGGTTTCTCTGCATGGCATGAAACTGAAAAAATCATGCTGTCCTCTGTCAATGTCGAAATTATAGATAACAATCAGTTTTTATGCGGAAATTTATGCGGCTAATATGTTTACGTTCAGCGGTTCACGTAGTATTGGATAAACTAATAATAACGCTGTTTTTGTCTCTGTCGCTTTATTCCTATTGCTGAGCTGGTTGAGGTTTTATCGCGCCTAGGCGTTATTATTACCGCTGCTTAAAGTATATGTATTAACCCGACGCCTGAAATAACCCTGTTTATGTCTCAAATTATAAGGAAATAAAATGAAGCCACGTATTGTTATCGCTATTCAGGATAGCAACCGTTATTTTGCACAGGGTATCCAGCATATTTTGCAGGACTATTTTCTGGCGAAAGGCTATACGTGGCGTTTTGTACCGGTGACGCCAGGGATAGCGATCGACCTGATGGTCTGTGCCAAACCCTTTGGCGGGGCGGCGAGGCTCAATGCTTGCAGGGAAAACCCGGGGGAGCGGCTAATCGGGACGATTTTTATCCGGGATACGGCGGCTGAGAATGTAAGAAACCAGCCCCAAGACGCGGTATTAAGCCGCCAGGCAAGGCCTGATGCCGTGTTGCGCTTGGTCGAGGAAATGTTTGAACAGGCAAGTCAGTCGTCTTTGATCGCCAATTCGAAAAGAGCATGTCGCAGTTTGCACCTGACCCCACGCGAGCGTGAGGTTCTGCAAGGGATCTCATGGGAATTAACCCCTGAGAAGATCGCCAACAAACTCTCACTTAGCGTCAAAACCGTCAGCACCCATAAACTCACGGCGATGCGCAAGCTGGGTTTCAGGCGCAACAGTGAATTGTATGACTGGCTACGCAATGGCGGCCTGGAATTTAACCCGCGGACTCTATTTTGACGATAACTCAAACCGGCAACAGTGGCGTCTGGAGGGGGAAAACCTGGTGGCAAACCCCCTACGCACCGCCCCCTCAACCCAGCTCCCCCTTTCGGGGAGTGTTCCAGCATTTCCTCCTGTCTTTTACCGGGATCACAAAGATAACCGCTCAGATATTCATCATTCAGCAATAATCTTTTTTGGTTTTTTATTGGAGGTTAATGCTGGATTGGTCATGAACATTGGTTCATGACGCCAAGATTTAACCCGTAGCACAATTTTTAATGCTGTAAATGTTGCTGAAAGGTTTTTTTTATGTTTGCTTGCTGTTTCTCACAGTCTAGGTAAATCCCTACTGGTTATATTGACGGCACCCCAAACAGTTGGCAATTTGGTACCCTCAGGGATAAGAGTGAGAGGTGTATGAGTGAAATTCACTCGCTCAAACGCCCTGCCGTGATGCGTTCCATCCGGCATTCTCGCGCTTTTTATTCCTCCTGCCTTCGGGCACTGACCGCACAGGCCGCGTAACAAAAAATATTAGGCTCTGGCGGTAATACACACACCACATCACATACGGAGCACTAGCGATGACAAGTTCCTTGGGTAAATCAGGGATTCTGAAATTCGGTATCGGCCTGATTGCGCTGACCGTTGCGGCCAGCGTGCAGGCAAAGACGCTGGTTTACTGTTCTGAGGGTTCTCCTGAAGGGTTCAACCCGCAGTTGTTCACCTCCGGCACCACCTATGATGCCAGCTCAGTGCCAATCTATAACCGTCTGGTTGAGTTCAAACTGGGCACCACCGAACTGGAACCCGGCCTGGCAGAGAAGTGGGACGTCAGCGAAGACGGTAAAACCTATACCTTCCACCTGCGCAAAGGCGTGAAGTGGCAGGACAGCAAAGATTTCAAACCTACCCGTGAACTGAATGCCGACGACGTGGTGTTCTCCTTCATGCGTCAGCTTGATCCAAACCACCCTTACCACAAGGTTTCTGGCGGCAGCTATGAATACTTCCAGGGTATGGGCATGCAGGATCTGATCAGCAAAGTCGAGAAAGTAGACGACAACACCGTTCGCTTTACGCTGACCCGTCCAGAAGCGCCATTCCTGGCTGACCTGGGCATGGACTTCGCTTCCATCCTGTCTGCTGAATATGCCGACAAGATGATGAAAGCCGGTACGCCAGAGAAAGTGGACCTGAACCCAGTGGGTACCGGGCCGTTCCAACTGCTGCAGTACCAGAAAGACTCCAAAATCCTCTACAAGGCCTTTGACGGTTTCTGGGGCACCAAGCCGAAGATCGATCGCCTGGTGTTCTCCATCACGCCAGATGCCTCTGTGCGTTACGCCAAGCTGCAGAAAAACGAGTGCCAGGTCATGCCGTACCCGAACCCGGCAGACATCGCTCGCATGAAGCAGGACAAAACCATCAACCTGATGGAACAGCCTGGCCTGAACGTCGGCTACCTGTCGTTCAACACCGAGAAGAAGCCGCTGGATAACGTGAAGGTGCGTCAGGCTCTGACCATGGCGGTGAACAAGCAGGCCATCGTGGATGCGGTGTATCAGGGGGCGGGTCAACCTGCCAAGAACCTGATCCCACCAACCATGTGGGGCTATAACGACGAGGTCAAAGACTACGCTTACGATCCGGTCAAGGCCAAAGAGCTGCTGAAAGAAGCAGGCATGCCAGATGGCTTCTCCATCGATCTGTGGGCGATGCCAGTACAACGTCCGTATAACCCGAACGCACGTCGTATGGCAGAGATGATCCAGTCCGACTGGGCGAAGATTGGCGTCAATGCCAAGATCGTCACCTACGAGTGGGGCGAATACCTCAAGCGTGCCAAAGACGGTGAGCATCAGACCGTGATGATGGGCTGGACCGGTGACAATGGGGATCCAGACAACTTCTTCGCCACGCTGTTCAGCTGTGCGGCCGCTAAAGATGGTTCCAACTATTCCCGTTGGTGCTACAAGCCGTTTGAGGATCTGATCCAACCGGCCCGTGCCGAAGCGGACCACGACAAACGCGTCGCACTCTACAAGCAGGCTCAGGTAGTCATGCACGATCAGGCTCCGGCGCTGATTGTTGCCCACTCCACCGTTTACGAGCCAGTGCGTAAAGAAGTGAAGGGCTATGTGGTCGACCCGCTTGGTAAACATCACTTTGAGAACGTTTCTCTGGACTAAGCCTACCAAGGCGGGTTGAAGGACTGGGATACTTAATCTGCAGGGGCGCAATACGTTGCGCCCCTGCATTCCCGTCCCCAGAAGAATGTCGTGAAGCGTGTGAGTTTTAATAAGCCTGGCGGACGATGAGCTGCCGGGCACTTTATACAGAGAGTTCGGGATATGTTGCAGTTCATACTCCGACGTTTGGGGTTAGTTATCCCAACGTTTATCGGCATAACGTTGCTGACTTTTGCATTCGTCCATATGATCCCCGGCGATCCGGTGACCATTATGGCCGGGGAACGCGGGATCTCCGCAGAGCGCCATGCACAACTCATGGCAGAGATGGGGCTGGATAAACCGCTCTATCAACAATACTTCCATTACGTCACCAACGTGCTGCATGGCGATTTGGGGACGTCCCTCAAAAGCCGCATCTCCGTGTGGGAAGAGTTTGTGCCGCGCTTTAAGGCCACCCTGGAACTGGGCCTGTGCGCGATGCTCTTCGCGGTGATTGTCGGTATCCCGGTGGGGGTGCTGGCGGCCGTCAGGCGAGGTTCGGTGTTTGATCATACCGCCGTGGGTATCTCCCTGACCGGTTATTCAATGCCGATCTTCTGGTGGGGCATGATGCTGATCATGCTGGTTTCGGTACAGCTCAACCTCACGCCCGTATCGGGGCGAATAAGCGATACGGTCTTCCTCGATGACAGCCTGCCGCTAACCGGCTTTATGCTGATCGACACCCTGATCTGGGGTGAGCCGGGTGATTTCATCGACGCCGTGATGCATATGATCCTGCCCGCCATCGTATTGGGCACCATCCCGCTGGCGGTTATCGTGCGTATGACCCGCTCCTCCATGCTGGAAGTGCTGGGTGAAGATTATATCCGTACCGCGCGCGCCAAGGGTGTGAGCCGTATGCGGGTGATCGTGGTGCATGCATTGCGTAACGCCTTGCTGCCGGTGGTGACGGTGATCGGCCTACAGGTCGGTACCCTGCTGGCCGGGGCGATCCTGACCGAAACCATCTTCTCCTGGCCGGGGCTGGGCCGCTGGCTGATGGATGCATTGCAACGCCGTGATTATCCGGTTGTTCAGGGCGGCGTATTGCTGGTCGCCTGTATGATTATTCTGGTTAACCTGCTGGTAGACGTGCTCTACGGCGTGGTCAACCCGCGTATTCGCCACAAGAAATAAGGGGCGCTCTGATGTCTCAAATTACCGAGTCTGTAGTGAAAGGTGCGCCGAAGCCAATGACCCCGTTCCAGGAGTTTTGGCACTATTTCAAGCGCAACAAAGGGGCCGTGGTTGGCCTGGCTTATATCGTTATCATGCTGGTGGTTGCCGTGGGGGCCGGGTTCCTGGCTCCACATGCGCCTGCCGAACAGTTCCGTGATGCCCTGCTTAGGCCCCCGGTCTGGGAGACTGGCGGAAGCTGGAAGTTTATTCTGGGTACCGACGATGTCGGCCGTGATGTGTTGTCGCGCCTGATGTACGGTGCCAGGCTCTCGCTGTTGGTAGGCTGCCTGGTGGTGGTGCTTTCGCTGGTGATGGGCGTGGTATTCGGCCTGTTGGCCGGTTATTTCGGCGGCGTAGTCGATGCCATCATCATGCGCGTGGTCGATATCATGCTGGCACTGCCAAGCCTGCTGTTGGCGTTGGTGCTGGTGGCGGTGTTTGGGCCCTCGATCGTTAACGCCTCGCTGGCGCTGACCTTCGTTGCTTTGCCGCACTATGTTCGCTTGACTCGTGCTGCGGTGCTGGTGGAGGTAAACCGCGATTACGTTACTGCTTCCCGCGTGGCGGGTGCTGGCGCGGCGCGTCAGATGTTCGTCAATATCTTGCCAAACTGCCTGGCACCGCTAATCGTGCAGGCTTCTCTCGGTTTCTCGAACGCCATTCTGGATATGGCCGCTCTCGGCTTCCTGGGTATGGGTGCGCAGCCGCCAACGCCGGAGTGGGGCACCATGCTCTCTGACGTACTGCAGTTCGCGCAAAGTGCCTGGTGGGTTGTGACCTTCCCAGGGGTGGCAATTCTGCTGACGGTTTTGGCCTTTAACCTGATGGGGGACGGCTTGCGTGATGCTCTCGACCCCAAACTCAAGCAGTAACAGAGGAAGAGAGAATGGCGTTATTAAATGTAGACAAGCTTTCGGTACACTTCGGTGACGAAGGTGCGCCGTTCCGCGCGGTAGACCGAATCAGCTACAGCGTAGAACAGGGGCAGGTGGTTGGCATCGTCGGCGAATCCGGCTCCGGTAAATCCGTCAGTTCGCTGGCGGTCATGGGGTTGATCGATTTCCCTGGCAAGGTGATGGCTGACAAGCTGGAGTTCAACGGCCAGGACCTGCGGAAAATCTCGGAGAAAGAGCGCCGCCAGCTGGTGGGCTCCGAAGTAGCGATGATCTTCCAGGATCCGATGACCAGCCTGAACCCGTGCTATACCGTCGGTTTCCAGATTATGGAAGCGCTGAAGGTGCATCAGGGCGGTAACCGCCGCACCCGTCGCCAACGCGCTATCGATCTGCTCAATCAGGTAGGCATTCCCGATCCGGCCTCGCGGCTAGACGTTTACCCTCATCAGCTTTCCGGCGGGATGAGCCAGCGTGTGATGATCGCCATGGCGATCGCCTGCCGGCCCAAGCTGCTGATTGCGGATGAACCGACGACCGCGCTCGACGTGACCATCCAGGCCCAGATCATTGAGCTGCTGCTCGAGCTGCAACAGCGCGAAAATATGGCGCTGCTGCTGATCACCCACGATCTGGCGCTGGTGGCGGAAGCGGCACACCACATCATCGTGATGTATGCCGGGCAGGTAGTGGAATCCGGTAAGGCGGTAGAAATTTTCCGTTCGCCGCGCCACCCGTACACCCAGGCGCTGCTGCGCGCATTGCCAGAGTTTGCTACCGACAAGGCGCGTTTAGCTTCGTTGCCTGGCGTGGTACCGGGCAAGTACGATCGGCCACAAGGCTGCTTGCTGAACCCGCGTTGCCCGTATGCAACCCAACACTGTCGCGAAGAAGAGCCGGAACTGCGCAACATTCCCGGCCGTCAGGTTAAATGTCACACACCGCTGGATGATGCGGGGAGGCCGACCGTATGAGCCAGAACCACCCTTTATTGCAGGCCATTGACCTGAAAAAACACTACCCGGTCAAGAAGGGGCTGTTTGCCCCGGAACGGCTGGTAAAAGCGCTGGACGGGGTTTCCTTTACCCTTGAACGCGGTAAAACCCTGGCGGTGGTTGGGGAGTCTGGCTGTGGCAAGTCCACGCTGGGCCGCCTGCTGACCATGATCGAAATCCCTACCGGTGGTGAGCTGTACTATCAGGGGCAAGATCTGCTTAAGCCGGATGTGACGGCAGAGAAGCTGCGCCGCCAGAAGATCCAGATCGTGTTCCAGAATCCTTACGGATCGCTTAACCCCCGTAAGAAGGTGGGGCAGATCCTTGAGGAGCCGTTGCTGATCAACACCTCGTTGAGCAGCGCAGAACGGCGTGAGAAAGCGCTGGAGATGATGGCGAAGGTCGGCCTGAAAACCGAACATTATGACCGTTACCCGCATATGTTCTCCGGCGGCCAGCGGCAGCGTATCGCCATTGCGCGTGGGCTGATGCTCAACCCGGACGTGGTGATTGCCGATGAGCCTGTCTCTGCGCTGGACGTGTCCGTGCGTGCGCAGGTGCTGAACCTGATGATGGACCTGCAACAGGATCTGGGGCTGTCTTACGTGTTCATCTCCCACGATCTGTCGGTGGTGGAGCACATCGCTGATGAAGTGATGGTGATGTACCTCGGCCGCTGCGTGGAGAAGGGCAGTAAAGACGCCATCTTCAATAACCCGCGCCATCCGTACACTCAGGCACTGCTTTCTGCTACGCCGCGCCTGAATCCGGATATGCGCCGGGAGCGCATCAAGTTGACCGGTGAACTGCCAAGCCCGATGAACCCACCGCCGGGCTGTGCATTCAACGCCCGCTGCCGCCGTGCCTTTGGCACCTGCACCCAGCTGCAACCGCAGCTCAAGCAGTATGGCGATCAGATGGTGGCCTGCTTTGCCGTTGACCAGGATGAAGCCGCAGGGTCTTGATATTTCCTCACCGGGCTCGCAACGTAGAGACTCTGCATGCGAGCCCGGTTACATCCGCGACATTGCCACTCTATCTTCAATCAGACGCCGGTAGCGATACCGGCATTTTTTATGAGTGCGATGCAGAAACTTACTAGCCGCCAAACGCCCCTCACCGCTTACTGGGGATAAGGCACCCAATCCCCGCCATTAAGGCGAATATACGCCTTGCCCTGATACTGCATCACGATGGCATTGTCATTCTCAGAGATCACCGCCGTTTGCGGCAGGTTCTGCGTCAGCACTTGCCAGTCGACGCTTGGCGCAGTAAACACCTTGCCGTCCACCAACCGCGAGACCAACTCGGACAGCGCCAGGTAGCTGCTCGGCGTTTTAATCTCCACCGGGTTGCCCTGATGCGGGGCCTGCATACCAACCAGTTTGATACCAACCGGCGTATGGGTAATGTTCAGGCTTGGGATATCACGCAGGCCGGACATCTGCATTTTGTCGCCCGTCAGCGCTGCACCGTGCTCCGGCACGATCACCACCATCACCTTGCGCCCGGATTTCTGTAGCTCATCAAGGAAAGTGTTCAACTGATCGAAGAGTTGCTGCGCTCGGGGCTGGTAATCGGCGGTCTGTTTACCCCCAATAAAGCGGTTACCATCATGCAATGGGATCAGGTTGAAGAAGGTGGCGGTGCGAGCATCGCCCCCCTTTTTCTGCTGATCGAGCCAGCGGTTGAGCAGTTGCAGATCGTTATAGATCGGTTCGCCGTCGAACGACGCCAACTCATTGCCGATCCCGGCTTGTGACATCAGCGGAGCCTGCATATCACCTTGCTCACGCAATTCTTTCAGGAAGTTACCGAACACGCCGGAGTGATCCAGCATCAGCTGTTGTTTAAAGCCCAGCTTGGCCAGGTTATCAAACAGGTAGCACTGCTGATTGGCGGGCTGATACAAATCGTGATGCGAAGGCTGGCCGCAGCTGGCGCGTAACAGGCGGATAGCGGCTGGGCCGCTGTACGCGGTGGCCGAGTTGAAGTTGGTGAACATAATATCCATCTTGGCCCATAGCGGATGGTTGCGCAGGTTGACGGCGTCCAGATCGGCCCAGGCCAGCGAACAGATGTTGATGATCAGCACGTCAAACGGCTGGGCATCGGCAGGCAAGGCGGCCGGGAAGGTGGTCGCTCGGGCTTTTTCCTGCTGGTAGAACTGCTCCAGGTAGGCCGTAAGGTTGGCATTGGTCGGTGGGCCGTTGGCCGCAGGCAGATTGCCACCTGGCGCCGTCGCCGTGGCCGGTGTCGACGGGGTATTCGTCACCGTTGCGGTGTTGGTGGCAGGCAGCAAGGACACCGCCGGACCTGCAATATTGACCACGTTCAACCATACCAATGCCGCCACGGTAAACACCGTGATGCGTATCCATTGGGCCAGGAACAGGTAGGCAATCAGCAGTACGAAGGCGGCGCCAATCATCTGCCAGTTGATAAAGCGGTTGGCCAGCTCCAGCAGGTAATCCACGCTGAAACCGGTGAGCTGCGAGCCTTGGCTAAGGATGCTGTTAATCCCCGGCAGCCAGGTGTCGTGGTAGAACAAACCGATACCGATAGGAATGGCGATCAGGTGACGCCAGCGGTGCAAACGTGGCGACGGGATCGGCATCAGTAAAAAGGCCATAAACACCAGGTTGGGCAGCGTATGGAAGTTCAGATAGCCGAACCACAACAGGCCGAACTTGGCCAGGAAATAGAAGTTCCAGCCGCCAAGGCCGCGCCAGTATCGCCATAAGGTATTGTCAGGTTGCGTTATTTTATCGTCACTCATGGTTATTTTTTACGCTTGATTTGAGAGGTGGAACCTGTGCGCACCCATAGCCCTGCCGACTTTAAATAGCGCGGTGATAACAACAAATTCTGCCAAGATCGGCGCCAGTTGGGGAAACGGCGATGCAGCAGGTATCCCATAGGGATAAACACTATTGCGCACAGGATCACCAGTTGCACGATATCGTCAAGTGCGTTCATGGCTGTTCCCCCTGCCCGAGGCTCATCAGGGTGAAGGGAATGGGTTCCCGGCGTTCGGTCTGGTGTTCCGTTTCTACGGCGTGGGTTGTTGTGGCAGCGGCCGATTGCAGCTTGCTGGCGGGGAGCGAAAACTCGATATGCTGCCGCAACAGCCTGATTTTATCGGTAATATCCACATCCAGATGCCACACTACCCGATTACTGAACGCCTCGCTCACTGGCAGGCGGAAGACGAATTTCAGTGCGGTATCCAGATCGTTAATCCGGCAGGTGGAAAGGAACAGGAACAGCCGATTCTGCGCCACGGTCATGATGTCGCCAAAACGCCGCAAATGGCACAGCGTCATCGACTGGCGAGCGCTCAACCCTGGTGCTGGGCGTAGGGCGACCATCACCCCTTTTCCATCTTCCGGCAACAGGGTATTTTCCATCAGTGATGTCACCGCCCGGTTGAATTCTTCTAGCGGCAGGTAGCCTTTCAGTTTCATTGGGCGCAGCCCGGCGAGCAGCTTGTCAATATCCGCCGGAATATGGCGCGACAGGCGTTGCCCCTGAATACCTTCCAACATGGTCAAAAAACTGGAAAGCGGTGCCACGTGGGGCACGATCAGATTGGCACCGCAGGCCAGCAGCAGGCGTTCGTCGCTGTAGCGCAGGCTGGCGCTCATCTCGCGCACGACAATCTTCAGCCCGTCGCCCCTGCTGCGGCGCAGGCTATGGATCTCATGGGCCAACTCGTCAATTTCGTCACTTTGATACAGGGCGAAGATCAGCGTGGCGGCGATGGTCAACATGCCACGCTGCATCAACTTGGTATTGCTCTCAAACAGTTGCCAACTGGCCGATAGCGGTGGGGCGCCCTCGAGAATGCGTTGTTCCGCCAGGCACAGGCTCTCGTCATTGCGTTCCGGGGTAGGGGAGGGCTGGTTGCTGTCGTCCGCACCTTCCCAGCCTTCCGGGCCTTCGGTCAGAGTGAACAGCTGGTTGGCATTGATGCCGTTTGCCGTGCTCCACCAGTGCACCAGATACTGGGCACTGCCTTGCAGCCCCTGCAGGCTGGCCAGGCCGTTGAGAATGCGGTGTTCGGCGGCTAGCTGGCCTTTGAGTTTACTCACGCCGCTACCGTGGCTGAGTATCACCAGTGTGCACTGCTGCTGGTGTAACCATTGGCCGAGTTGAGCGGCCCATTTGCGCAATTCATCGTTGGTAAAGGTTTGCCACAGGCTGGCGTGGGCCAACAGGATCAGTAAGCGGTTGCTGGGTTTTAGCTCACGCATCAGATCGTCGGCCAAATGCAACAGCGCCGCTTTTTTTTCTGGCAGGCTATATAAAGGGAGTTTTTTTATCGCAGAGGAAAGAGGCGTTGCCAATAAGGTGTCCGCCTGATTGCCGCTACAAATCAGTGCCAACGGGCTATTTTCTTCCTGGGCGGCGATGATCTGCCGGCAAAACAGGTTGGCATCGCTCTGGCGATCGATATTCACCCAGTAAAAGCCTGGGGATTGCATAGCCGACAATTCTTGCCAAATCCGTCGGATACCTAATGAAAAAGAGTGCGCCATAGATTTATTCTACTTTCGTTGAAAGTGGCGTAGACCAAACCCGAGCTGGTCACATTAAAAGCGTAATGTCTGAGTTAGCATAGCAAATCTAGCCATAATAGGGATATTATCCGTTAAGATTCATCTTATTGGCCCAATTTTTTCCGAACGTTGCTATAGTCATTTAACATTAGCCTATTTTATGAGGCGGCAAGATGAATAATGATGCGTTAAGAAGGCTTCGGGAGAAAGCACCAGTAGAACTTCAGGACGATTTGCAGGCCTTGAGCCGTGCTTTTTCGTTGCCCAAGTTAAACTACATCGATATTTCACGCCAGGAACGGCTAGCACAAATGATGGTCCGCTGGCCGCTGCTGGCGGAGCTGGCCAACAAGACGGGGAGTGCTTGATCCATGCCGGTCATTGCACTGCAAGGGATTCGGGGCGGTATTGGCACCACGTCAATCACTGCGGCGTTAGCCTGGGCGTTACAGCAACTGGGCGAGTCGGTACTGGCGATTGACCTGTCACCGGACAACCTGCTGCGATTACACTTTAATATGCCCTTCGAACTGAACCGGGGCTGGGCTCGTGCAGAGCTGGATGGCAGCGGTTGGCAGCAAGGGGCAATGCGTTACGGCAAAAAACTCGATTTTCTGCCGTTTGGCCGCTTAAGCGCAGCCGAACGGGTAAAAGTACTGCAGCAACAGAGTGATACCCCACAACGTTGGCATGATTTTCTGACTCAGCTGCGTGCTTCAGGGCTGTATCGCTGGATCCTGCTGGATATTCCGGCGGGTGACGGTCCCCAGATTGAACAGCAGTTGGCACTGGCCAACCAGGTTTTCCTGTTGCTCGGCCCCGATGCCAACTGCCATGCGCGCCTGCATCAGCAACCTTTGCCTACGGGGTGCCACCTGCTGATTAATCACTACTCCTCGGCCAGCCCGTTGCAGCAAGATCTGCATCAGCTGTGGTTACAAACGCTGGCAGGTCTGTTGCCACTGGTGATCCATCGAGATGAAGCGCTGGCGGAAGCGATGGCGGTCAAGCAGCCGCTCGGAGAGTATCGACCGGAAAGCCTGGCGGCCGACGAAGTGCTGACGCTGGCCAACTGGTGTCTGCTCAACCTGCAGGACGCCGAGGTATGAGCAGGGTATTGAGCCTGCTGCTGGTGCCTCCCGTTCACCGGGCGGTGCAACAACGCTATCGTGCTTATCGCCACGCGGGGGCCCCGGCATTTACCGCTGGCCTCACGACCCTGATAGTGGCCATCGGCTGGCTGTTGCTGCGGTTTGAGTCCCCTGGCTGGCAAAAGGTGCAGGCAGGCCAAAGCTATTGGTTCCCCCATATTTCCACCCATCGTCCACGCCCGGCAGATGCGCTGCGTTATTTGTTGCAGGGGTTTTGGCTGCTGGTGACCCACAGTGTCCCGGCCCCGATGGGGCGCTCCTACTTTGCCGGTTGGCACCGTTTGCAACTGCGTTACGCCAACTGGTTGCAAAGCTTGCCGCAGCGCTTGCAGGGGGCTGGTATGGAGGAGCGTACGGTAGAGCGCCTTAACCGGATGAATCACCGGGTGCGCCGGGTGCTGTTTATCATTGCTGGCCTATTGGCCGGGTTGCTGGCTCTGCTGTGTATTTCCCAGCCCTTTGAACTGCCCGCCCAGTTTATTTTTGTGCTGCTGCTGTGGTGTATCGCCATGGTGGTGCGGCGTATTCCTGGCCGGTTACCCGGCCTGATGCTGATTGTGCTGTCGCTGACCGTTTCCTGCCGTTATTTATGGTGGCGCTATACCTCAACGCTGAACTGGGACGATCCGCTCAGCCTGACCTGCGGCCTGCTGTTGCTGGCGGCGGAAACCTATGCCTGGGTAGTGCTGGTGCTGGGCTACTTCCAAACCGTGTGGCCGTTGAATCGCCAGCCGGTGCCGATGCCTGCCGACAGCAACACCTGGCCGACCGTCGATCTGCTGGTGCCGACCTACAACGAAGATCTGGGCGTGGTGAAGCCCACCGTCTATGCGGCCCTGGGGATTGACTGGCCGAAAGATAAAATCAACATCTATATTCTCGACGACGGTAACCGGCCAGAGTTCAAAGCCTTTGCCGCAGAGGTCGGGGTGAAATACATCGCCCGGCCGACCCATGAACACGCCAAAGCGGGCAATATCAACAATGCGCTCAAGTATGCTAGCGGTGATTTTGTTGCCATTTTCGACTGCGATCACGTCCCCACGCGTTCTTTCCTGCAACTGACCATGGGCTGGTTCTTTAAAGACAAGAAGCTGGCGATGTTGCAAACGCCGCACCATTTCTTCTCGCCCGATCCGTTTGAGCGCAACCTGGGGCGTTTTCGCCAGACGCCAAATGAAGGTACCCTGTTCTACGGGCTGGTACAGGACGGTAATGATATGTGGGATGCCACCTTCTTCTGCGGCTCCTGCGCCATCTTGCGCCG
Organism: Serratia sp. J2; assembly: GCF_046269175.1. Classification (NCBI taxonomy): domain Bacteria; kingdom Pseudomonadati; phylum Pseudomonadota; class Gammaproteobacteria; order Enterobacterales; family Yersiniaceae; genus Serratia; species Serratia sp. J2. The sequence goes on along the minus strand of NZ_JBKABN010000011.1, from coordinate 89,189 downwards.
TACGGCATTAGATGAAATCGGCGGTATCGCGGTGGAAACGGTGACTGAAGATGCCCATACTTCGCTGCGTCTGCACCGCCTTGGCCACACCTCGGCCTATATCCGCATTCCGCAGGCCGCCGGGCTGGCAACGGAAAGCCTGTCTGCCCATATCGGCCAGCGTATTCGTTGGGCGCGCGGCATGGTGCAGATCTTCCGGTTGGATAACCCGTTACTGGGCAAAGGGCTGAAGTTTGCCCAGCGCCTGTGCTATGCCAACGCCATGCTGCACTTCCTGTCCGGTATTCCGCGCCTGATCTTCCTGACCGCGCCGCTGGCATTTTTGTTGATGCATGCTTACATCATCTTCGCGCCAGCCTTGGCGATTGCGCTGTATGTGCTGCCCCACATGATCCACGCCAGCCTGACCAACTCACGTATTCAAGGCAAATACCGCCACTCCTTCTGGAGTGAAATCTACGAAACCGTGCTGGCCTGGTATATCGCCCGGCCAACGACCGTGGCCTTGTTCAATCCGCATAAAGGCAAGTTCAACGTCACCGCCAAAGGCGGGCTGGTTACGCAAGAGCACGTCGATTGGGTGATCACCCGGCCTTACCTGCTGTTGGTGACACTCAATCTGGCAGGCCTGGGTTTTGGCGTGTGGCGCTTTTTCTACGGCCCGCCAGACGAGATGATGACGGTGGTTATCAGCCTGATTTGGGTGATCTATAACATGACCATCCTCGGTGGAGCGGTGGCCGTGGCGGTGGAGGCCAGGCAGGTACGGCAGTCGCATCGCGTGGAGATCGCCATGCCTGCGGCGGTAGCCCGGGCCGACGGACATCTGTTCCCCTGTACGTTGCGTGATTACTCCGACGGTGGTGTAGGTATCGAAATGCGCGTGCCGGATCAGTTGCAAGAGCATGACCAGATTGCGCTGCTGCTTAAACGTGGCCAGCAGGAGTTCAGCTTCCCTTGCGTGGTGACGCGCTCCCATGGCCGCTCGGTGGGGGTCCGCTTGGTCGAACTCTCGACACGCCAACATATCGAATTTATTCAATGCACTTTTGCCCGGGCCGATACCTGGGCACTGTGGCAAGACGCATTCCCGGAAGACCGGCCGGTGGACAGCCTGCGGGACGTACTGATGCTAGGTTTTCACGGCTACCGGCGCATGGCGGACTATGCGCCGCCAACGATGCGCAAGATCCTGGTCGGCCTGACCTCGCTGGCCACCTGGATCCTGTCATTTATTCCGCATGGCGTAGGCAGAGACCGTGCTCCTACGGCCCCAGAGACTGTGGCATAGGCTGTGTATCGTAACTGCCCGTTCGCAAGCCCGGCGAACCGGCCCCAACATTGATGATGATACGATGACGAGAAAAATAAACTGGTTTACCGCGCTGGCCTTAGGCATTAGTAGCTTATCTCAGGCGGAAACGGCCCCCACACCAGCGGCCGGCGTGACTCCGCCTGCGAGCACTGTGGCAGAAGCTCCGGCCGCCGTACCTATGGGAATGGTAGCGCCGCAAGCACCCGATGCACCGGTGCGCGATGTAAAACTGCCGTTTACCGAGGTGGCACCGCCGCCCGGCACCTTTATCTTGCGTGGCACCCGCCCAGAAGGCCAGATTGAGTTTGGCGTGCGCAGTGACGAAGTGGTTTCGCAGGCGATGCTGGACCTGGAGTTTACCCCATCACCGTCGCTGATCCCGGTGGAGTCGCACGTCAAGATCTACCTCAACGATGAGCTGATGGGTGTCATCACCATCGCCAAAGAGCAGTTGGGTAAGCCCAATCGTGTCCAGTTGCCGATCGATCCACGCTATATCACCGATTTTAACCGCATTCGCCTGGTGTTTGTCGGCCACTATCAGAACATTTGTGAGAACCCGGCCAACAGCACGCTGTGGCTGGACGTCAGCAAATCCAGTTCGCTGAGCCTGCGTTACCAGACGCTGCCGGTGAAAAATGAGCTTTCCCACTTCCCGGAACCCTTCTTTGACAGTCGAGACGATCGGCCATTAACGCTGCCGATAGTGTTTGCCGGTCAGCCCGATCTTGAACAACAGCGTGCGGCGGGGATCTTGGCCTCGTGGTTCGGCACCCAGGCGCAGTGGCGCGGTCAGTCCTTCCCGACGCTGTTTAACCGCTTGCCAAGCCAGCACGCCATCGTGTTTGCCACCAATAAACAGCGCCCGGATTTCCTGAAGGATTATCCGGCGGTCAACGGGCCGACGGTGGAAATGATCAGCCACCCGGATAACCCCTATGTGAAGCTGTTGTTAGTACAGGGCCGTGATGATAAGGACCTGATCACGGCGGTGAAGGGCATCGCGCAGGGTAATATCCTGTTCCGTGGCCAGACTCTGAGTGTGGATAAGGTTGAGCAGTTGGCCGTTCGCCAGCCGTACGATGCGCCAAACTGGGTGCGTACCGATCGGGCAATGAAGTTCAGTGAATTGCAGCAATATGCCGAGCAGTTACAGACTAACGGCGTCGAACCTGGGCCGATCTCACTGTCGATGAACCTGCCGCCGGATCTGTTCCTGATCCACAGCACCGGCATCGATATGCAGCTGAAATACCGCTATACCTCGCCGCGTATTGAGGATGGTTCACGCTTGAGCATCAGCCTGAACAATCAGTTTGTGCAGTCCTATGCCCTGGTGCCGGAAAATGAGAAGGGCGCTCAGCTGTTGCGTTTGCCGCTGGCTCAGGGGTTGCTCGATTCCGACAAGGCGGTCAATATTCCGGCGCTGAAGTTGGGGGCGACCAACCAGCTGCGCTTTGACTTCGATTACACCACGCTGTTGGCCAGCGGTGCCGAAGGGCGTTGCGAAACCTATTCCTTGGTGCCGAACCATGCGGTGATCGACGGCAACTCCACCATCGATTTCTCCGGCTATCGTCACTTTATCACCATGCCCGACCTACGTTCCTTTGCCAACGCCGGTTTCCCTTTCAGCCGTCTGGCGGATCTGTCGCAAACGCTGGTGCTGGTGAACAAACAGCCGCAACCCGCCCAGGTGAGCGCCTTGCTCAACGCCATGGGTAACATGGGGGCGCAAACCGGCTATCCGGCGCTGGCTTTCTCGTTGTCCGATGACTGGTCACAGGCCAAGGATAAGGACGTCGATATCCTGCTGATCGGCACCATTCCGCCGGAGCTGCGTGATGACAAGAAAATCAACCTGCTGGTAGAGGCGACGTTGAGCTGGGTGAAAATGCCGATGCGCCAACTGCCGCTGCCGAGTATGGAGGTGCAGCAGGATGACGCTAAGCCAGACAGCAAAACTACCATCAGCTCGGAAGGGGCGATGGCGGCGGTGGTTGGCATGCAGTCCCCGTTCTACGATCAGCGCAGCATTGTAGCCCTGCTGGCAGACAGCCCGAGGGGTTATGAATTGTTGAATAATGCGCAGCTAGACAGCGGCAAGCGTGCGGCGATGTTTGGTTCGGTGGCCGTGATCCGTGAGTCCGGCGTCGATAGCCTGCGCGTGGGGGATGTTTACTACGTTGGTCATCTGCCGTGGTGGGAACGTATCTGGTATGCGTTGTCGACACATCCGCTGCTGCTGGGTGCGATAGCCGCGCTGGTGGTGGTGATGGTGGCCTTGTTGCTGCGGCGTGGTCTGAAGGCCTTTAGCCGTCGTCGTCTGTCACCGGAAGATCGGGATTAATTGCCATGATGGAGATCTGTCTGCGCCGTCTGCTGCCTGGCCTGATGCTGCTGTGTGCGTTCAGCACGGCAGCAAGCTGTGATTGGCCAGCCTGGCAGCAGTACCAACAGTTTTATCTCAGCGATGAAGGGCGGGTGATCGATCCCAGCAGCCCGAAGCGCATCACCACGTCCGAAGGGCAGAGCTATGGGATGTTCTTCGCGCTGGTGGCCAACGATCGGCCTGCCTTCGATAAACTGTTGGCGTGGACGGAGAACAATCTCGCCTCTGGTGACCTGAGCGCACATCTGCCCGCCTGGCTGTGGGGGCAGGACGATGCCAAGGCCTGGAAGGTGTTGGACAGCAACTCGGCTGCCGATGCGGATCTATGGATCGCTTACAATCTGCTGGAGGCGGGGCGGCTGTGGCAAAGCCGCCGCTATCAAACATTGGGCACGCTGTTGTTGCAACGGATTGGTCGCGAAGAGGTGGCGAATATCCCCGGTTTGGGGCTGATGCTGCTGCCGGGCAAGGTGGGTTTTGTGGCCGAGGATCGTTGGCGCTTGAACCCTAGCTATTTACCACCACAGTTGTTGGCCCGCTTTGCCCAATTGAACGGGCCGTGGCGAGCGATGCAGAAAACCAGCCAGCGGTTGCTGCTGGAAACGGCTCCGCAAGGATTTTCACCCGACTGGGCCGAGTGGCAATCCGGCAAAGGCTGGCAGCCCGATCCCGTCAAACCCAATATCGGCAGCTATGATGCCATCCGCGTCTATCTCTGGGCTGGGATGTTGGCGGACGACGATCCCCATAAAGCGGCGCTGGTGAAGCAGTTCCAACCGATGGTACGCCTCACCGCTCAGTCTGGTGCAGTGCCAGAGAAGGTCGATACCGCCAGCGGGAAAACCAGCGGTACGGGCCCGGTAGGCTTCTCCGCTGCGCTGTTGCCGCTGCTGGCCGCACAACCCGATGCCCTGGCGGTGCAACGCCAGCGTATTCAGGATAACCCTTTGGGTAATGACGCCTATTTCAGCGCCTCATTGCTGCTGTTTGGCCAGGGATGGGATCAGCAACGTTATCGTTTCAATCGTCAGGGTGAACTTCAACCCGCCTGGGGTAGCCAATGCGCAACTTCACACTAGGCTGGCTAAGCCTGTTTCCTTTAAGCCTGGCTCTGTTGCCGCAGGCGCAGAGTGCCCAGAGCGTTGCCCCGGAGCAATGGCTGCTGGAGCAGGTGCGCATCGGCGAAGCCAGCAACAAAGATGAGCTGGTGCGTCAATCGCTGTATCGCCTTGAGCTGATGGACCCGAATAACCCCGACGTGATAGCGGCGCGTATGCGCCTGGCTCTGCGGCAGGGTAATCAGGTCTTGGCGCAACAACAGTTGGATAAGCTGAAGGGAGTGGCACCGCAATCGCCGGTGTTCCGCCAGGCAGAAATGAATATGCTGCTGACCCAGCCGGAAACCCGTCAGAAGCTGCAACAGGCACGCTTGATGGCGACAGCAGGGCGTTTGCCGGAGGCCAAAGCTCAGTACGATGCGCTGTTCCACGGTAATCTGCCAACGCTCGATCTGGCGGTGGAGTATTGGCGTCTGGTGGCCAGATTACCCGGCCAGGAGCAGGCAGCGATACAGCAACTACAGGCGCTGGATCGGCAATATCCCGGCAACATCACGCTGCGCATGGCGCTGGCGCGGATGCTGTTCAGCCAGGATCGCGACGCTCAGGCCTATGAGCTGTTACAGCAAGTGGCTACCGATCCCGCAGGCCGCGGTTCTGCGGCGGATTTGTGGTTGGAACAGGTCAAAGCGTTGCCGGTCAGCCCGCAGAGCGTGGCGGCGTTGAACCGTTTCCTCGGCGTATTTGAAAGCGGTGAACAGGCGCTTGGCGCACAACAGGAACTGGCCCGCCAGCGAACGCTGTTGGCCGACCCTGCCTATCGCGCGCGCATGACTGGGCTGGCGCAGGTGAATAAAGGCGGCAGCCGTGCGGCAATCCCGGAACTGAAAAAAGCGCTATCGAGTGCGCCTAATGATGCCGAAGTGCTTGGTGCGCTTGGCCTGGCCTATTCTCGCGCCGGTAACCGGCAGCAGGCACTTAGCCTGTTCCAACAGGCGCAGAAGGCGGACAAGGATAACTATGATAGCGGCAAATGGCAGAGCCTGATCAAAACCACCCGCTACTGGCTGGCGATCGATGCGGGCGACAAGGCGTTAAAGGCCAATAACCTGCCGTTGGCTCAGCAAAAATACCAGCAGGCGCGGCAGATTGATAACGGCGACAGCGATGCTTTGGTCGGCCTGGGCGATGTTGCCGTAGCCCGTAAAGATGATGCTGCAGCTGAGCGCTACTATCAGCAGGCTCTGCGCCTGGATCCGGGCAGTGGCAGCGCGGTGCGGGGTTTGGTGAATATCTACCAGCGGCAGTCGCCACAAAAAGCGCTGGCCTATCTCAATAGCCTGCCTCGTGGGCAGCAGAACAAGCTGCACAGCACCCTCAACGGGCTGCAACTGGACATGCTCAAACAGCAGGCTGACGAACTGGCCCAGCGCCAGCAGTGGCCAGAAGCGGCGGAAAAGTACCGGCAGGCACACCAGAAGGATCCTGATGACGTCTGGCTGACCTATCACTATGCGCAAACGCTGCGTCAGGCCGGGCAACCGCAGCAGGCTGACGTGCTGATGCATCAACTGGCCGCGAAGAAGTCAGGCGATCCGCAGCAGGTTTACGCCTATGCGCTGTACCTGGCTGGCAGCGATCGTGACAACCAGGCGTTGGCCCAGTTGAATACATTGCCCAAAGCGCAGTGGAACGACGGGATGCGTGAGATGGCCCAGCGCTTGCAGATGCAGGCCACGCTCGATCATGCCGAACGGCTCCGAACGGCCGGTGATGAACCCGCAGCAATCGCCTATCTGCGCCAGCAGCCCCCGGCAACGCGCATCGACCTGACCTTGGCCGACTGGGCGCTGGAGCGGGGAGAGTATGACGAGGCGCTGGCGGATTATCAGCGGGTGCGTGCACGTGAACCGAATAATCCGGATGCGCGTTTGGGGGAGATTGAAGCCTATGTGGCGCAAGGTCAGCTAAGCGAGGCCCGCCAACGGCTGCAAACGGCACCAGCGCAACCGGACGAGTCGATCAATGGCCAGCGCCGTGTTGCCAATGCCTGGACGGCAGTGGGCGAACCGCAGAAAGCGACCGATATCTTCAAGCAGCTAAAAGTGGCCGCCCAGAAAGAGCCGCCGGGGCAGGCTAAAGCCCTGGTGTATCGGGATGCTGCGAGGCTCGAGCAAAAGCAGTTGCAACCGCAAATGGCGCAGCAGGATTATCGCCAGGCGATGGTGGACAGCGGCATTGCGCCAACGGTGCCCGAGGATAATGACGGTTATACCCGTCTGACCCGCAATAACGCGACGGATGACTGGCTAAAACGCGGCATCCGTTCTGATGCCGCCGATCTCTACCGCCAACAGGATGTCAGGGTCACGCTCGATCACGACTACTGGCGTTCGAGCGGCACCGGTGGCATCTCGGACTATCAGGCGCATGACACCATGTTGCAGGTGGATATGCCGCTGTATGACGGCCGGGCGTTCCTGCGTACCGACACCGTCCAACTGAACGCGGGCAGTTTCTCGACCGATAATAACGGCAAGTACTTCGAAACCTTTGGCACCTGTAACACGCAGGGGTGCCGCGGTGACGAACGGCAAAAAACCACCGGCACCAGCGTGGCGGCCGGTTGGGCTAACGACCATTGGCAAACCGATATCGGCACTACCCCGATGGGATTTGAAGTGGTGGACTGGGCCGGCGGCTTGGCCTATAGCGGTGACTGGAACCATATCGGTTGGACGCTGGGTGCCTCGCGACGGCCTATTACCAGCTCGCTGTTGGCCTTTGGCGGGACTCGCGATCCGAACACCGGCACTACCTGGGGTGGCGTGCGTGCTACCGGTATCAACCTGAGCGCCAGCTACGATCGCGGTGAAGCCAACGGCGTGTGGGCCGATCTCAGTGCTCATCAGCTTACCGGCCAGAATGTCGAGGATAACCAGCGCCAGCGCTTGATGGCCGGTTATTACTATAAGGTGATAAACGAAGATAACCGCCGCGCCACCGTTGGGCTGAGCACCATGCTCTGGCACTATCAGAAAGACTTGAGCGGTTACTCCCTTGGGCAGGGGGGTTATTACAGCCCGCAGCAATATGTTTCGCTGGCGGTGCCGGTGAACTATCGCCAGCGCACGGAAAACTGGTCGTGGGAAGTGGGGGGCTCGGTGTCGATCTCGCACTCGAAAACCAACGATGAAAAACGCTATCCCCTGCAAGGGCTGATCCCAGATTCCCTGCCAGACAGAGACGCGGTGGAAAGCGGTGGCTCCTCCTCCGGCGTGGGCTATACGCTGCGAGCCCTGATCGAACGCCGCCTCAGTTCCCATTGGACGCTTGGGGCCGGCATCGATATTCAACAGGCTAAAGACTATACCCCGAGCCATGCGTTGATTTATCTGCGTTACTCGCTCGCCGGTTGGCAGGGCGATCTCGATCTGCCACCACAGCCGCTAACGCCATACGCCGACTTCAAGTAACGTGATATTGGTCGATTCGTGGTGTCGCCCACAGGGTAGTTTTGTTACCCTGTGGCTATTCCGGCTAGGATAATACCGAAACCCGCGCTTTTCCTGCTGCTACCAGGCGGTTGGTAAGGTAAACAGGTGGGGCAATCGAGTATACTCAAGCCGCTTATCCAGCAAGCAATATTTCCCCTTACCCAGGCCCTCCTTGCAGGAACTGATACGGAGCTGCGGTCAGGCACAAGAGTTAGGTTTTAGCACATTCAACCCCTTCTCCCTTTAGGAGAGGGATAGGGTGAGGGGCGTCATTGATTAATCTAGGAGTGCAGGTTTTTGCGGGTCAGGCGTTCATTAACGATTAAGCAGATGGCGGCGGTGTCTGGTGTGGCACTGGTGACGATCTGTATCTTCATCGTGATCCAGCTATTCCACTTTGTGCAGCAGCGCAGAGATGACTATGCCCAGCAGTTGGAGAATATGGCCCAGGCCGTGCGTCAGCCTCTGGCAGAAGCCGTGCTGCGCATGGATGTGCCGGAAACCAAACGTGTGCTCAACGCTCTGCAGCCTGTGGGGATCCTCACCCGAGCGGATATCGTCCTGCCGAACGAGTTTCAGGCTTTGCATGCCAATTTCCCGCCGGAACGCCCGGTCCCTGCGCTAGTAGCGCGTATCTTTGAGCTGCCGGTACAGATTTCGGTGCCGCTCTATTCGCTTGAACGGGTGCCTGCCAATCCTCAGCCGCTGGCCTATCTGGTGTTGCAGGCTGATTCGTACCGCATGTATCAGTTTATCCTCAGCACGCTATCGACCATGCTGTCGACCTATCTGCTGTTGGCGTTGATCCTGTCGATCGCCGTTAGCTGGTGCATGAACCGGCTGCTGGTTTATCCGTTGCGAGCCATGGCGCGTGAACTGGAAAATATCCCTCAGGAAGATCTCCCTTATCACCAACTGATGTTGCCTGCCCAGCATCAGGACGATGAATTAGGTTTGCTGGTGCGCAATTACAACCGCAACCAGCAAGCGCTGGCCAAGGCGCATACCGCCATGAACCGCCTGAGCACCCATAACGCGATAACCGAATTACCCAATCCGGTGTTGTTTGCCGCGCTGCTTGAACAGCATATTACTGCCAGTATGCGGCCACCGCGCTTTAATCTGCTGGTGGTGGGGATCGAAACCCTGCATGAAGCCTCCGGCGTGCTGAACCCGTCAATGCGTGAAGCGTTGTTGCTGACGCTAGCAAAAAAACTGCGGCAGGTTATCGGTGTGGACTGCGTGCTGGCGCAGCTGAGCAATGCCGAGTTTGCCATCCTGGCGAAAAATATCGAGCAGCCCATTCACGCCATGCAGTTGGCCAGAAGAGTGATGGCGGCCATCAATGCGCCGCTGAACCTGCAACAGAAGATGCCGCTGCGGCCAAGCGCCAGTATCGGTATTGCCCATTATCCCAATCCTGGGGAAAGTGCGGAGCAACTGCTGCGTAGCGCCACCTCGGCCATGATGTCGGCGCATCGTGAGGGTAAAAATCAAATTCTGTTCTTCGAGCCTTGCCTGACCGAAAAAACCCAAAAGCGTCTGACGCAGGAAAGTGAGATCCTGCTGGCCATTGAACAACGTCAGTTTGCACTGTTCCTGCAACCGCAGTGGGATATGCAAACCAATCAGGTGACCGGCGCAGAAGCCCTGCTGCGCTGGCAACTGCCCGACGGCCAGATTATCCTCCCGGCGGATGTGATCCCGCTGGCGGAGGAGTTGGGCGTGATAGTACCCCTAGGGAACTGGGTGCTGGAAGAGTCATGCCGTATTCTGGCCGCGTGGCAATCCCAGGGCATCACGTTGCCGTTGGCGGTAAATATTTCGCCGATCCAGCTGCAGCATAAAGACTTTGTGCCTCAGCTGAAACGGCTGCTGGACGAGCACCAGCTCGACCCGCATAAACTGCTGCTGGAAATCACCGAGACGGTGCGTATCCACGACCTTGATGGGGCGCTGGAATTGCTACGGGAATTGCATGATTTAGGCGTATCGATCGCCTTGGATGACTTTGGTATGGGCTATGCCAGCCTGAATTACCTCAATCGTCTCAAATCCCTGCCGATCGATCTGATTAAAATCGATAAAAGCTTTATTGATGGCCTGCCGGAGGACGATGCGATGGTGCGGATCGTCAGCTCGATTTCCGAGGTGCTTCATTTGCCGGTGATGGCGGAAGGGGTGGAAACGGCGGCGCAGCGAGACTGGTTGTTACAGCACGGCATTCGAACTGGCCAGGGTTTCCTGTTTGCCAAGCCCGTGCCCCGCAAAGAGTTTGAAGCGCAGTTTGCCTCTGTTGCCAAGGCGTGAGTTGGTTTACCTGGCGCTGAATTTTTATCCCCCGCCTGGTACTTTTCGGGCGGGAGTGTCCGCCTAATTTCCCAGTCAAAAAACCGTTTCAAGCGCTACCTATTCTGAGTTAATGCAAAGAAAAGCTTACGTAACGCAGGAACTTGCACACTGACTGACGCGTTTCAGCTCTTAAATTCACACCAATATGCCTGTACAACAGCAACAATTTATTTCCATGTTGTTATGGGGGTGTTATTTTCCGCGCAAGCGATAAACAGGACGGACGATTGATTGCCCGCCTGCCGCGTTGTCTCCCCCCAAAGGATGTGCTAATGAAAACAACTATATTTAAGAGCCTCTATTTTCAGGTGTTAACAGCGATTACGCTGGGGATCCTGCTTGGCCATTTCTACCCTGACCTTGGTGCCCAGATGAAACCCCTGGGTGATGGATTTGTTAAATTAATCAAAATGATTATCGCTCCGGTGATCTTCTGTACCGTGGTGACCGGCATCGCGGGCATGGAGAGCATGAAGGCCGTGGGCCGTACCGGGGCGATTGCCCTGCTGTACTTTGAAATCGTCAGTACCATTGCGTTGCTGATCGGCCTGGTGATCGTTAACGTGGTGCAACCCGGTGCCGGGATGAACGTCGATGCGGGAACGCTGGATGCCAAAGCGGTGGCAGTCTATGCCGAGCAGGCTTCGCAGCAGGGCATCGTGCCTTTCCTGTTGGATATTATCCCGGGTAGCGTGGTCGGAGCCTTTGCCAGCGGCAACATCTTGCAGGTGCTGCTGTTTGCGGTGCTGTTTGGTTTTGCCCTGCATCGCCTGGGTGAGAAAGGCCAGGTGATCTTTAACGTCATTGACAGCTTCTCCCGCGTCATTTTTGGCATCATCAATATGATCATGCGCCTGGCGCCGCTGGGTGCCTTTGGTGCCATGGCGTTCACTATCGGCAAATACGGTGTGGGTACGCTGTTGCAACTGGGCCAGTTGATTGTCTGCTTCTATATCACCTGCGTGCTGTTTGTGGTGGTAGTACTGGGCTCGATTGCCCGTTACAACGGTTTCAACATCTTCAAATTTATTCGCTATATCAAAGAAGAACTGCTGATCGTACTGGGTACTTCGTCTTCCGAATCGGTACTGCCACGCATGCTCGATAAAATGGAAAATCTGGGGTGCAAGAAATCGGTGGTTGGCCTGGTGATCCCGACGGGCTACTCGTTCAACCTTGACGGTACCTCGATCTATCTGACGATGGCGGCGGTATTTATCGCCCAGGCAACCAACACCCATATGGACATCATGCATCAGGTGACCCTGTTGGTGGTGCTGTTGCTCTCCTCGAAAGGGGCGGCAGGGGTGACCGGCAGTGGCTTTATCGTACTGGCAGCAACCATTTCGGCAGTAGGGCATTTACCACTGGCCGGTCTGGCGTTGATCCTCGGTATCGACCGCTTCATGTCCGAAGCCCGCGCCTTGACCAACCTGGTCGGTAACGGTGTGGCGACGGTAGTGGTGGCCAAATGGTGTAACCAACTGGACGAGAAGCAGTTGCAAGACGTACTGAATAACAGAACAGATAAGGTTGTTACTGACAAAAAGCTGCCTTCTGCCTAAGTTTTTTCCTGCTTTCTACATCGGCTGCCATCGCAGCCGATGTCATTTTCCCTTGCTTCTTGTTCATTTTTTCTCCATAACACCCTACAGCTATTATTTTTCACTGTGATGAGTGACATCCGCCAAGGCGCGCGGTCTAACAGAATGGTACACTTTGTGCTTTCCGCCCTACGGTGAAACTCAGGGTGTGATCGTTGCTGTGCCACGCACAGTTCAGGCCGTACTCGTCAACATCGCGGCGGGACGATGCCTTATATTCCAATGAACGGAATATCCGTATTTGCATAAAAAATTGGCTAGTCATTAAGTAGGGGTTCACATGCAGGGCACCAGAATTCGTCTTTTAGTGGGTGGGCTGCTGTTGGTTGCGGCCAACGGCAGCGTGCACGCTGAAGCGCTACAACCTGATCCTGCCTGGCAGCAGGGGCAGCTGAATAACGGTTTTTCTTGGCAGATCCTTGATACACCACAGCGCCCGAGCGATCGCGTTGAGTTAAGGTTGATGGTCAATACCGGATCGCTGGTGGAGTCTGCCCAACAGATCGGTTTTGCCCATCTGCTGCCGCGTATTGCGATTACGCGCAGCGAGAGTTTTACCCAGCCGCAGCTACAGTCGCTGTGGCAACAGAGCGTGGACAGTGAACGGCCATTGCCGCCAGCCATCAGCTCTTATGATTTCACTATCTACAACTTGAGCCTGCCCAATAACCGCCCCGATCTGTTGAAAGAGGCGCTGGCCTGGCTGGCGGATACCACGGGTAAACTGGCTATTGATGAGCCAACGGTAGACGCGGTGATGAACGCCAAGATGGATCCTATCGGTATCTTCCCGCCGGATCCCAAAGACAGCTGGTGGCGTTATCGCCTGAAAGGCTCAACGCTGCTGGCACACGATCCGGGCCAACCGGTCAAACGGCCGGTCAATATCGAGCAACTGCAGAAATTTTACCAGCAGTGGTATACCCCGGACGCCATGACGTTGTACGTCGTGGGTAAAGTTGATAGCCGTAGCCTGAGTGAACAGATCAACAAGGCATTCTCGCCTCTCCAAGGCAAGCGTGAAGCGCCGGCAACCATGCCAACCCTGACTCCGCTTCCGCCGCAGCCTGTCAGTCTGATCAGCGATCAGGTGAAGCAGGATACGCTGTCGATCATGTGGGATACGCCATGGCATCCGATTCGCGATTCGCAAAGCCTGAGCCGTTACTGGCGCAGTGATATGGCCCGTGAAGCCCTGTTCTGGCACATTCAGCAGGTGCTGCAAAAGAGCGAGCAGAAAAACATCAAGCTGGGCTTTGACTGCCGGGTGCAGTATCAACGCGCCCAGTGTGCGATCCATCTGAATTCACCGAATGATAATCTGAACAGCGGCCTGGCCTTTATTGCTCGCGAATTGGCTAATGTGCGTAACAACGGCCTGTCTCAGGATGAGTTCAATGCCTTGCTGGCACAGAAAACCGATCAGTTGAGCAAACTGTTTGCTACCTATGCCCGCACCGACACCGACGTGCTGATGAGCCAGCGTCTGCGTTCACAACAAAGTGGCGTGGTAGATATCGCTCCGGAGCAATACCAGAAGCTGCGTCAGGCTTTCTTGTCGTCGCTGACGCTGGAATCGCTGAATCAGGAACTGAAGCTGCAACTGTCGCAGGATGCCACCTTGGTGCTGTTACAGCCGAAGGGGGAGCCGGAGATGAATATGAAGCAGCTACAGGAAACCTATAACGGCATCATGGCACCAGCACCAGCCGTGGTGAGCGAAGAGCCAAAACCGGCGGACGCGGCTACCGCAGCACCGGAAACCAGCACTCAGTAATCATTGCCCCTCACCCCAACCCTCTCCCACAGGGAGAGGGAGCTGGTCCGGTGTTGTGGTCATGTACTGTGATAGATCTGTTCCCGACACAAAGGGGATCTGATTTGGTGCTGTAGTCAGGTAATTTTCTTTAGCTGATAGCTAGCTCGATCGGTCCCCTCTCCCTGTGGGAGAGGGTTAGGGTGAGGGGCCTAGTTGCGATACAGTACCTTGATGATGTGATAGCCGAACTGGGTTTTCACCGGGCCATAGGGCTTGAGCAACGGGATGCTGAACACCGCCTTATCGAAGGCTGCGACCATAGTCCCCTTGTTGAACTCACCCAGGGAGCCGCCGTTGCGCTTGGACGGGCAGCTCGAGTATTTGCGCGCCAGCGTATCAAAGCTGACGCCGCGCTTGAGTTTAGCCAACAGCTCGTTGGCCAGTGTTTCGTTATCCACCAGAATGTGCAGGGCACTAGCGGTCTTTGCCATCTTGATTTCCAATTAGTCGTGTAGAATTTGCCGCCATTATACCTGTTAAATCTGAGCGGCGCTTTCTGCTACAATCCTTCTCCCCCGCACACCAATATTGAGCAATAAAGCGCCATGCGATTAAACCCCAGCCAACAACAAGCCGTCGAATTCGTTACCGGGCCTTGCCTGGTGCTGGCCGGTGCCGGTTCCGGCAAAACGCGTGTGATCACCAATAAAATTGCCCACCTGATCCACCAATGTGGCTATCAGGCCCGGCATATTGCCGCCGTAACCTTCACCAACAAAGCGGCGCGTGAGATGAAAGAGCGTGTGGCGCAAACCATGGGGCGCAAAGAGTCACGTGGCCTGATGATCTCCACCTTCCATACGCTGGGGCTGGAAGTGATCAAACGCGAATATGCCGCGTTGGGGATGAAGTCCAACTTCTCGCTGTTTGACGATCAAGACCAACTCGCGTTGTTGAAAGAACTGACTGAGAAGTGGCTGGAAAACGACAAGACTCTGGTAGCACAGCTGATCTCGACCATTTCCAACTGGAAGAACGATCTGGTGGATCCGCAGCGGGCAATGGGGCTGGCGCGCTCCGAGCGGGACAAACTGTTCGCCCACTGCTACGGGCTGTATCACGACCACATGAGGGCCTGTAACGTCCTGGATTTTGACGATCTGATCCTGCTGCCCACCTTGTTGCTACAGCGTAATGAGGAGGTGCGTGAGCGCTGGCAGAACCGTATCCGCTACCTGCTGGTTGATGAATATCAGGACACCAACACCAGCCAGTACGAACTGGTGAAACTGCTGGTGGGTAACCGCGCACGCTTTACCGTGGTGGGGGATGACGATCAGTCGATCTACTCCTGGCGTGGAGCACGTCCACAGAACCTGGTACTACTAAAGGAAGATTTCCCGGCGTTACAGGTGATCAAGCTGGAGCAGAACTACCGTTCCAGCGAACGTATTTTGAAGGCCGCCAATATCCTGATTGCCAACAACCCGCACGTCTTTGAAAAACGCCTGTTCTCCGAACTGGGTTACGGCGAAGAGTTGAAGGTGGTCACGGCCAACAATGAAGATCACGAGGCCGAGCGGGTGGTGGGGGAACTGATCGCCCATCACTTTGTGAAGAAAACCAACTACGGCGACTATGCGATCCTCTATCGCGGTAACCACCAGTCGCGGCTGTTTGAAAAAATGCTGATGCAGAACCGCATTCCGTACAAGATTTCTGGCGGCACGTCGTTCTTCTCGCGCCCGGAAATCAAGGATTTGCTGGCTTATCTGCGGGTTTTGACCAACCAGGATGACGACAGTGCCTTCCTGCGTATCGTCAATACGCCGAAGCGGGAAATCGGCCCGGCGACGCTGCAAAAGTTGGGGGAGTGGGCCAATCAGCGTAACAAGAGCCTGTTCCGCGCCAGCTTCGATCTTGGCCTGGGCCAGTATCTGACCGGCCGGGGGCTGGAGTCTTTGCAGCGTTTCACCCACTGGATGGAAGGGATCATCCAGATGGTGGAGCGTGAGCCGGTGGCAGCGGTGCGCGATCTGATCCGCGGCATCGACTATGAAAGCTGGTTGTTTGAAACCTCGCCCAGCCCGAAAGCGGCCGAAATGCGTATGAAAAACGTCAACACGCTGTTTGGCTGGATGACCGAGATGCTGGAAGGCAACGATCTGGACGAACCGATGACGCTGACCCAGGTGGTCACGCGCTTTACGTTGCGTGACATGATGGAGCGCGGCGAAAGCGATGAAGAGTTGGATCAGGTGCAGTTGATGACTTTGCATGCTTCCAAGGGGCTGGAGTTCCCCTATGTGTTCCTGGTGGGGATGGAAGAGGGGTTATTGCCGCATCAGAGCAGCATTGACGAGGATAATGTCGATGAAGAACGGCGTTTGGCCTATGTTGGGATCACTCGAGCCCAGAAAGAGCTGATTTTCACCCTGTGTCGCGAACGTCGCCAATACGGTGAGCTGGTGCGGCCGGAACCCAGCCGTTTCCTGTTGGAACTGCCGCAGGACGATCTGGCCTGGGAGTCGGAACGTAAGGTGGTCAGCCCGCAGGAGCGGATGGAGAAAGGCCAGAGCCATTTGGCCAGCGTGAAGGCGATGTTGGCCAAGGCCAAAGGCGGTAGCTGAGACTAGTTGCGAAGGCGTCTCAGACCGCTAACAAAAGCCTGCACTGGCTTCCTATATAGGGGCGCTGCATGTGCCCTTTTAAGACTGCTCTTCCAAAAACAGCGGCCAGTGGGCATAGCTCTGCCAGTGGCTTTCCTGATCCAACGCCTCTGCGCGCAGCGGATGTCGCTCTAACCAGCCGTGCGGCAAAATCACATGCAACTCTTCATCGTTTGCACGCAGGCGTACTGCGGGCAGGGTATCGTCACGGCGGCGGCTGGCAAAGATGATGGCCAGACGTAACAGACGACACATGCGCTGTGCCACGCGGGGCGGCACGGCGTTTTGTTGGCTCAGCAGCGCCAGATCGAGGGCATTGCTTTGGTTTTGCAGCAGGGTGGCTAACAGTTTTTTCTGTGCCGGGGTAAAGCCGGGTAAATCAAGATGGCTGACCAGATAGGCGGCGTGTTGAGGAGCCTGTTTGAAATCGACGCTCAGGCCGATTTCGTGGATCAGGCAGGCCGCATGCAGTAGCTCACGACATCGCGTATCCAATTGCCATTCATTGGTGGTCTGCAAACAGAAGTTTGCGGCCAACTGGCTGACGCGTTCGGCCTGCTCGATATCCAGCAGGTAACGGCGTTGCAGATTGCGTAACGTGCGGCTGCGGATATCCTGCTCGACCGGCAGATGCAGCATGCCATACACCAGGCCTTCGCGCAGAGCGCCACCGGCCAGCGTCATGCTTTCGATGCCTAACTCCTGGAAAATGGCCAGCAGTATCGACAGGCCGCTTGGGAACACCAAGGCACGTTCCAACGTCAGCCCTTCGATTTCCAACTCTTCCAGTTTGCCACACTGAATGGCGCGTTGTTTCAACTGCCGCAGCTTGGGCAGGGTAATACGTTCATCCATCCCCTGTGCCACCATGATTTCCTGTAGCGCTTGCACGGTACCTGAGGCGCCGACGCAAATCTGCCAGCCATGTTGACGAAGTTGTGGGGCGATTGGCCGCACCATTTCACGCGCTGCCTGTTCGGCGGCTTCGAAGTTATCCCGCTCCAGATTGCGATCGCTGAAGAAGCGTTCGAGCCAGGTGACACAGCCCATCGAAAGGCTATACAGCTGCGCGGCCTGCGCCCCTGTACCTACGACCAACTCCGTGCTGCCACCCCCGATATCGACCACCAGACGCCGATCCGGGCCGCCTGTGGTGTGGGCAACGCCGTGGTAAATCAGGCGGGCTTCTTCTTCGCCGCTGATGACCTGAACGGGGCAGCCAAGGATAGTTTCGGCGGTTTGCAGGAATTCGGCCGCGTTATTGGCCAGGCGCAGCGTTGCGGTGGCGACGACTCGAATTTGATCGCGTGGGATATCCTGCAGGCGTTCCGAGAACAGCCGCAGACATTGCCAGCCGCGCTGCATGGCTTCCTGTGACAGGTGATTGTGCTGATCCAGCCCGGCCGCCAGGCGCACTTTGCGCTTGATGCGAGCCAGCGTCTGGATACTGCCAGCCACCTCACGTACCACCAACATATGGAAACTGTTGGAACCCAGATCGATGGCGGCATAGAGGGTGCTGGAACCTGGCATAGTCGTCTATTAGCCCGAACGTTTACGGTTGTTACGTGGCGCACCACCACGACGTGGCGCGGAAGAGTTACGGCGTGGGCCGTTGTTGCCACGTGGGCGCACCAGGCGCTTCGGTGCAGGCAGATCGCTCAGCAGTGCATCGCTGTTGTACTTGCTCACAGGAATGCTGTGGCCCGTATAGGTTTCGATAGCTGGCAGGTTAAGCGCGTACTCTTCACAGGCCAGGCTGATGGAGTGACCGCTTTCGCCCGCGCGGCCAGTACGGCCAATGCGGTGCACGTAGTCTTCGCAGTCGTCCGGCAGATCGTAGTTGAAGACGTGAGTCACCAACGGGATATGCAGGCCGCGTGCGGCGACATCGGTGGCGACCAGGATATCCAGGTTACCCTTGGTGAAGTCGTCCAGAATACGCAGGCGTTTTTTCTGCGCCACGTCGCCGGTCAGCAAGCCTACGCGGTGACCGTCGGCAGCCAGATGGCCCCAGATGTCTTCACAGCGGTGCTTGGTGTTGGCGAAGATGATGCAGCGATCCGGCCACTCTTCCTCGATCAGCGTTTGCAGCAGGCGCATTTTTTCTTCGTTGGAAGGGTAGAACAGCTCTTCCTGAATGCGGTGGCCGGTTTTCTGTTCCGGTTCAACTTCCACATATTCGGCATTGTTCATCTGCTCAAAGGCCAGCTCGCGTACGCGATAGGACAGGGTGGCAGAGAACAGCATGTTCAGGCGTTGATCGACCGCAGGCATGCGGCGGAAGAGCCAGCGGATATCTTTGATAAAGCCCAGGTCGTACATGCGGTCGGCTTCATCAAGCACCACAACCTGGATCGCACCCAGATCGATATAATTTTGTTTGGCGTAGTCGATTAAACGGCCGGTGGTCCCCACCAGGATATCTACGCCGCTTTCCAGCACTTTCAGCTGTTTGTCATAGCCATCGCCGCCGTAGGCCAGGCCAAGTTTCAACCCGGTAGACTGCGACAGAGCTTCTGCATCGGAATGGATCTGCACTGCCAGTTCACGCGTAGGCGCCATGATCAAGGCGCGCGGCTGGTTGGTCTGGCGACCTTCTTTCGCCGGGTGGGACAGCAAATAGTGAAAAGTAGACGCTAAAAATGCCAGCGTCTTTCCGGTACCGGTTTGCGCCTGACCTGCAACGTCGCGCCCACTGAGGGTGAGCGGCAATGCTAACGCCTGGATGGGCGTGCAGTTGTGAAACCCTTTTTTCTCAAGGGCTTCAAGGACTAACGGGTGCAGGGCGAAGTCGGAAAACTTCTGTTCGGTCAAGTGTGTTTTGCTCATAGTGTGGTAGAATATCAGCTAACTATTGCTTTACGAAAGCATATCCGTTGAAATAAAAGCGGTGAAATAAAATCACCTGAGTTGGTTTGATGCTACACCAACAAGGTAGACCTAATCCTGTGGAGTAGAACATGAGCGATAAAATTATTCACCTGACTGACGACAGCTTCGATTCCGATGTGCTGAAAGCCGAAGGGCCAATCCTGGTCGATTTCTGGGCTGAATGGTGTGGTCCGTGCAAGATGATTGCTCCGATCCTCGACGAGATTGCCGAAGAGTTCGCCGGCAAATTGACCATTACCAAACTGAACATCGATCAAAACCCGGCTACCGCGCCTAAATACGGCATCCGCGGTATCCCGACGCTGTTGTTGTTCAAGAACGGTGAAGTGGCAGCGACCAAGGTCGGCGCGCTGTCCAAGGGCCAGCTCAAAGAGTTCCTGGACGCGAATCTGTAATTAGGGCGGGAAGCCCCGTGACGGGCGTCTGGAGGGGGATTTTCATTCACCGCTAGACGCCTGCCAAGAAGCGTGTTAAGTTTAACCATACTGCATTCTGAACTTGCCATAAGTATTAAATCTAAAGAGTCTGAATCTAAGCATTACTCTACGTTGAACCATCGGCACTAGCATTTTACTGTGAACCGAGCCCGTGTTTTGACGATCAAGCGGTTTTACAAAAAAATCAGTTTTAAGGCACCTTCGATCTTAAACCGTCAGCGTGTGCGCCCCAGCTAAGCCATTTCTTACTGCGGCGGCCCAGCAGCCCGGCGATCGAACGTCCAGTAACAGGCACGCATACCCTATGAATTTCACGTTGTAGCTTGAAAGGTTATGGGTATAACACGCTGCCATACCATTCACGATACTAGTTCGAGACACACCCCGAGTTTAAGAACCCCCACTATGAATCTTACCGAATTAAAGAATACGCCGGTTTCTGAGCTGATTACTCTCGGCGAAAATATGGGGCTGGAAAACCTGGCCCGCCTGCGCAAACAGGACATTATCTTCTCTATACTCAAGCAACATGCGAAAAGCGGAGAAGATATCTTCGGTGATGGCGTGCTGGAGATATTGCAGGATGGATTTGGTTTCCTCCGTTCCGGAGACAGTTCCTACCTCGCAGGCCCCGACGATATCTACGTTTCTCCCAGCCAAATCCGCCGCTTCAACCTCCGCACAGGTGACACCATTTCCGGTAAGATTCGTCCGCCAAAAGAAGGCGAGCGCTATTTTGCCCTGTTGAAAGTTAACGAAGTCAACTACGACAAACCGGAAAACGCCCGTAACAAGATCCTGTTCGAAAACCTGACGCCGCTGCACGCCAACTCACGTTTGCGTATGGAGCGCGGCAACGGCTCTACCGAAGATCTGACGGCTCGCGTACTGGATCTGGCAGCGCCAATCGGTCGTGGCCAGCGTGGCCTGATTGTGGCACCGCCGAAAGCCGGTAAAACCATGCTGCTGCAAAACATTGCGCAGAGCATCGCATACAACCATCCAGACTGCGTGCTGATGGTGCTGTTGATCGACGAACGTCCGGAAGAAGTGACCGAGATGCAACGTCTGGTAAAAGGCGAAGTCATCGCTTCTACCTTTGACGAACCTGCATCCCGCCACGTACAGGTTGCCGAAATGGTGATCGAGAAGGCCAAGCGCCTGGTCGAACACAAAAAAGACGTGATCATCCTGCTGGACTCCATCACCCGTCTGGCGCGTGCCTACAACACCGTAGTACCTGCCTCAGGCAAAGTGCTGACCGGTGGTGTGGATGCCAACGCCCTGCATCGTCCGAAGCGCTTCTTCGGTGCGGCTCGTAACGTTGAGGAAGGCGGCAGCCTGACCATCATCGCTACCGCACTGGTCGATACCGGTTCGAAGATGGACGAAGTGATCTACGAAGAGTTTAAAGGTACGGGTAACATGGAACTGCATCTGGCGCGTAAAATCGCCGAGAAGCGCGTGTTCCCAGCTATCGATTACAACCGTTCCGGTACGCGTAAAGAAGAGTTGCTCACCACCTCTGAAGAACTGCAGAAGATGTGGATCCTGCGCAAGATCATTCACCCAATGGGCGAGATCGATGCGATGGAGTTCCTCATTAACAAGTTGGCGATGACCAAAACCAACGACGAATTCTTCGACATGATGAAACGCTCATAAAGAAGTAAAATATTCGAGGAACGCCACGCCTAGTCGTGGCGTTTTTTGCTTTTGGCGGATACGATAAGTAACAGTAAAGGAAAGTAAGTTATTTTTGTGACTTATTGAGAACTTATCTTATTTACGCCTGTTTTTTGCGTTAATGCGTTGAAGCAAGACACGTTTTGGGCATTGATAAGTGTCTATGTCATAGGAAATGACTGAAAGGTCGCTTGGTCATGTGGCGCGGTTTTTTACCCATGTTAAGCTGCCTCATCTTCTTCAGAGATTTGTTAACCGTGAACTTACTCACCATGAGTACTGAAATTCTTTTTGTTTTTCTATTTTCTCTGGCTTTTATATTTGTTGCTCGCAAGGCAGCAAAACCTATTGGTTTGGTTGATAAGCCTAATTATCGCAAACGTCATCAGGGGCTGATCCCGCTGGTGGGTGGGATTTCTGTTTACGCTGGCATCTGCTTTGCCTTCCTGATCACCGACCAGACGATTGTGCACAGCAAACTCTATCTCACCTGCGCGGGTGTCCTGGTATTTGTCGGGGCGCTGGACGATCGCTTCGATATTAGCGTCAAGATCCGCGCCACCATTCAGGCGCTGGTCGGCATTGCCATGATGGTGTTTGCCGGTCTTTATCTGCGCAGCCTCGGCTATGTGTTTGGTGGCTGGGAAATGCAGTTGGGGCCGTTTGGCTATTTGGTGACGCTGTTTGCCGTTTGGGCGGCGATTAACGCCTTTAACATGGTCGACGGTATCGACGGCCTGCTCGGCGGTCTCTCTTGCGTCTCGTTCGGCGCGATGGGGATCCTGTTGTATCAAGGTGGCCATAGCGACCTTGCCTTCTGGTGCTTCGCCATGCTGGCGGCCATCGTTCCCTATATTCTGCTCAACCTCGGCATCCTTGGCCGTCGCTATAAAGTTTTTATGGGCGACGCCGGCAGTACGCTGATCGGTTTTACCGCCATCTGGCTGCTGGTGCAAAGCTCGCAAGGGCCAAATCATCCGATCAAGCCGGTCACCGCGCTGTGGATTATCGCCATCCCGCTGATGGATATGATTGCCATCATGTACCGCCGTCTGCGTAAGGGCATGAGCCCGTTCTCGCCAGACCGTCAACACATCCACCATTTGATTATGCGCGCGGGCTTTACGCCTCGTCAGGCTTTTGTGCTCATCACCTTGGCCGCAGCGCTGTTGGCGGCGATTGGCGTGATAGGCGAACGCCTGACTTTCATACCTGAATGGTTTATGTTGGCATTATTCTTGCTTGCATTCTTCTTCTATGGCTATTGCATTAAACGTGCATGGCGGGTCGCGCGCTATATCAAACGTCTCAAGCGCCGCCTGCGAAATGCAACGAACAATAAGCAAGTACCTTAACCTGAGGCTTTAGGGCAGTGATGAATCCTGAAACAACGTCTGACAAGAATACCCCGGTGGTCGATAACGAACTCGATATCCGCGGTCTATGCTGCACCCTGTGGCGCGGCAAAAAATGGATTATCGGTTTCGCGGTGTTGTTTGCTGCTGTCGCGCTGATCGTTTCCTACCTGGTGAAACAGGAGTGGAGCGCCACGGCGATCACCGATAAGCCAACGGTGAATGCGCTGGGGGGATATTACTCTCAGCAGCAGTTCCTGCGTAACCTGGATCAGCGCACGCTGCCTGCGGTTGCCAGCGATCAGCCAGGCATCGCCGATGAAGCCTATAATGAATTTATCATGCAGCTCGCCGCCTATGACACGCGTCGTGATTTCTGGCTGCAAAGCGATTACTACAAACAGCGCCAGGAAGGGGATGCCCGTGCCGATGCGGCGTTGCTTGATGACCTGATTAACAATATCCAGTTCACGCCGCGCGACGACAAAAAAGTGCTGAATGACAGCGTGAAACTGACCGCCGAGACCGCGCCAGACTCCAACCATCTGCTGCGTCAGTATGTTGCCTTTGCCAGCCACCGTGCGGCGCAGCATCTGAATGAAGAGATCCAGGGAGCCTGGGCGGCGCGTACCACCTCGATGAGTGCACAGGTCAAACGCCAGGAAGCGGTAGCCGATGCGGTGTATCAGCGTGAGCTCAAGACCGTGCAGCAGGCGCTGAAAATCGCCGAGCAGCAAGGGATTAGCCGTACGCAGACCGATACGCCAGCCGAACAGCTGCCAGACTCCGATCTGTTCCTGTTGGGCAAACCCATGCTGCAGGCGCGCCTGGAAGGTTTACAGGCTTCTGGCCCGGCTTACGATGTGAGTTACGATCAGAATCGGGCCATGCTGGCAACTTTGAACGTCGGCCCGACGTTGGATGCCAAATTCCAGACCTACCGCTATTTACGTACGCCGGAAGAGCCGGTGAAACGTGATAGCCCACGCCGGGTATTCTGGCTGATTATGTGGGGCGCAATCGGTGGCCTGATTGGTGCGGGCGTTGCCTTGGTACGCCGGCCACGTAGTTAATCAATAATATAATAATTTCGCTGTTGGGCACTGAGTGCCCAACTTTGCAGGTTCGCCTGCACTTCACCGACCAAAAGAGATTCGCTGTGAAAGTGTTGACTGTTTTTGGCACCAGACCGGAAGCCATCAAAATGGCACCTCTGGTACATGCTCTGGCTCAGGATGATGCCTTTGAGTCAAGAGTCTGCGTTACGGCACAGCATCGCGAGATGCTGGATCAGGTACTGCGTTTGTTTGAAATCGTACCGGATTACGACCTGAATATTATGAAACCGGGCCAGGGGCTGAGTGAAATCACCTGCCGCATTCTGGAAGGGATCAAAGGCGTACTGGAGGACTTCAAGCCGGACGTGGTGTTGGTTCACGGTGACACGACGACCACCATGGCGACCAGCCTGGCAGCGTTTTATCAGCGTATCCCGGTGGGGCATGTGGAAGCGGGCCTGCGTACCGGTAATCTCTATTCTCCGTGGCCTGAAGAGGCCAACCGCAAGTTGACGGGGCATTTGGCGATGTATCATTTCTCGCCAACCGAAAATTCACGGCAGAACCTGTTACGTGAATCGCTGCGGGACGACCATATTTTCGTCACGGGTAACACCGTGATCGATGCGTTGCTGTGGGTGCGCGACCGCATCATGCACAACCCAGAGCTGCGCAGCAGCCTTGACCAGCGTTATCCTTTCCTGGATGCCAACAAAAAGCTGATCCTGGTGACTGGGCACCGCCGCGAAAGCTTCGGCGGTGGGTTCGAGCGCATCTGTAGCGCCTTGGCCGAGATTGCCCGTCAGCATCCTGATGTGCAGGTGGTGTATCCAGTGCACCTCAATCCGAACGTCAGCGAGCCGGTTAACCGTATTTTGAAGGGGATCGATAACATCATTCTGATCGATCCGCAGGATTACCTGCCGTTTGTCTATCTGATGACGCGATCTTATCTGATCCTGACCGACTCGGGCGGCATTCAGGAAGAGGCGCCATCGCTGGGTAAACCGGTGTTGGTGATGCGTGATACCACCGAGCGGCCAGAAGCGGTAGATGCCGGCACGGTACAGCTGGTGGGAACGGACGTAGCTAAAATTGTTGATGCGGTAACCCGGTTATTGACAGACGAAGGCGAATACCACGCCATGAGCCGGGCGCATAACCCGTACGGTGACGGGCATGCCTGCCAACGTATCCTAGAAGCTTTAAAGAATCATCAGGTGACACTATGAGTTTTAACACTATTTCAGTTATTGGCCTGGGCTATATCGGTTTGCCAACGGCGGCGGCGTTTGCTTCCCGCAAGAAAAAAGTGGTGGGCGTAGATGTTAACCAGCACGCGGTAGATACCATTAACCGCGGTGCCATCCACATCGTCGAACCTGATTTGGATCGCGTGGTAAAAGAAGCGGTAGAAGGCGGTTATCTGCAGGCGGTAACTAAACCGCTGGCGGCCGATGCGTTCCTGATCGCCGTACCCACGCCGTTCAAAGGGGATCACGAACCCGATCTGGCCTATGTTGAAGCCGCTGCCAAGTCATTGGCACCGGTACTGAAAAAAGGCGACCTGGTGATCCTGGAGTCTACTTCACCGGTGGGCGCTACTGAGCAGATGGCACTGTGGCTGGCAGAGGCGCGTAGCGATCTGAGTTTCCCGCAGGATGCCGGTGAGCAGGCCGACGTGAACATTGCCTACTGCCCTGAGCGCGTGCTGCCTGGGCAGGTAATGGTTGAGCTGATCCAGAATGACCGCGTGATTGGCGGGATGACGCCAAAATGCTCCGAGCGCGCCAGCGCGCTGTACAAGATTTTCCTCGAAGGTGAGTGTGTGATCACCAACTCGCGCACCGCCGAGATGTGCAAACTGACGGAAAACAGCTTCCGCGACGTTAACATCGCGTTTGCCAACGAGCTTTCGCTGATCTGTGCCGAACAAGGCATTAACGTATGGGAACTGATCCGCCTGGCCAACCGCCACCCGCGCGTCAACATTCTGCAGCCTGGCCCAGGCGTGGGCGGGCACTGTATCGCCGTTGATCCTTGGTTCATCGTGGCACAGAACCCGCAACAGGCTCGTCTGATCCATACTGCGCGCCTGGTTAACGACGGCAAACCGCTCTGGGTGGTCGATCAAGTCAAGGCAGCCGTGGCAGATTGCCTGGCGGCCACCAACAAGCGCGCTTCTGAAGTGAAAATTGCCTGCTTCGGTTTGGCGTTCAAACCCAATATCGACGACCTGCGTGAAAGCCCGGCGGTTGAAGTGGCTCACCTGATTGCAGATTGGCACGTGGGTGAAACCCTGGCGGTCGAGCCTAACGTTGAGCAACTGCCGAAGTCACTGGCGGGCCACGTTACGCTGAAAAAACTGCCTGAGGCCTTACAGCAGGCGGATGTGATCGTGATGCTGGTCGATCATAAAGAATTCAAGGCCATCAGGCCGGAAGAGATTAAGCAGTCCTGGATCGTGGACACCAAAGGAGTTTGGCGTTGAAACGTATTTTGGTCACTGGCGGTGCCGGATTTATCGGCTCTGCCGTAGTAAGACATATCATCGAGGGGACCCGCGACAGCGTGGTGGTGGTTGATAAGCTCACCTATGCCGGTAACCTGGAGTCGCTGGCGGGTGTGGCGGACAACGAGCGCTATGCTTTCGAGCAGGTAGATATCTGCGACCGTGCCGCACTGGACCGCGTATTTGCGCAGTACCAGCCGGATTTCGTGATGCACCTGGCGGCAGAAAGCCACGTTGACCGCTCGATCGACGGCCCGGCGGCCTTTATCGAAACCAACATCGTGGGCACTTACACCATGCTGGAGGCTGCCCGTCATTATTGGCAGGCGCTGGCGGCAGAGAAAAAGCAGGCTTTCCGTTTCCATCATATCTCTACCGATGAAGTGTACGGCGACCTGCACGGCACCGACGATCTGTTTACCGAAACCACGCCTTACGCGCCAAGCAGCCCGTATTCTGCCTCCAAGGCCTCGAGCGACCACCTGGTGCGCGCTTGGCTGCGTACCTACGGTTTCCCCACCGTCGTGACCAACTGTTCCAACAACTACGGCCCTTACCACTTCCCAGAGAAGCTGGTGCCGCTGGTGATCCTTAATGCCATCTCCGGCAAACCGCTGCCGGTCTACGGCGACGGGGCGCAGGTGCGTGACTGGCTGTTTGTGGAAGACCATGCGCGGGCGTTATATCAGGTGGTGACAGAAGGTGTGATTGGGGAAACCTATAACATCGGTGGCCACAACGAGCGCAAAAACATCGAAGTGGTACAGACCATCTGCGATCTGCTGGAAGAGCTGGCACCGAACAAACCGCAGGGCGTGGCGAAATATCGCGATCTGATCACCTACGTTAAAGATCGCCCTGGCCACGATATGCGCTATGCCATCGACGCGGGCAAAATTGAACGTGAACTGGGTTGGCGCCCACAGGAAACTTTTGAAAGCGGCATCCGCAAGACGGTTTCCTGGTATCTGAACAATGAAACCTGGTGGCGCCGAGTGCAAGACGGGTCTTATGCCGGGGAACGTTTGGGCTTAAGCCAGTAATACCCTTCATCTTTCAGGCCACAGCGTTGTTGGTTGTGACTCGAAATCTATTGGGTATGTTTACTTAACGTATGGCAAAAAGAACTTTCGCGTAACGAAGGTGAGTCAGGAGTGACGATGAAAGGTATTATTCTAGCCGGCGGTTCGGGGACGCGTTTACACCCGATCACCCGCGGCGTCTCCAAGCAGTTGCTGCCTATTTACGATAAACCGATGATTTACTATCCGCTCTCGGTGCTGATGCTGGCCGGGATCCGCGATATTCTGATTATCTCTACGCCAGAAGATCTGCCCTCGTTTCGCCGTTTGCTGGGCAACGGTGAAGAGTTTGGCATCAACCTCAGCTACGCCGAACAACCGAGCCCGGATGGGCTGGCGCAGGCTTTCCTGATTGGTGAAGAGTTTATCGGCGGTGAGCCGTGCTGCCTGGTGCTGGGCGACAATATCTACTTCGGCCAGGGCTTCAGCCCGAAACTGAAGAGCGTGGTCCAGGGGCTGAAAGGCGCTACTGTATTTGGTTACCAGGTCATGGACCCAGAGCGCTTTGGCGTAGTGGAGTTTGACGATAACTTCCGCGCGCTGTCGATTGAAGAAAAGCCGCTGAAGCCAAAGTCCAATTGGGCGGTCACCGGCCTTTATTTCTATGACAACCAGGTGGTGGATTTCGCCAAGCAGGTGAAGCCTTCCGAACGTGGCGAGCTGGAGATCACCAGCATCAACCAGATGTATCTGGAACGTGGCGAATTGAGCGTCGAGCTGCTGGGGCGTGGTTTTGCCTGGCTCGATACCGGCACCCACGACAGCCTGATCGAAGCCAGTACCTTTGTGCAGACGGTAGAGAAACGCCAAGGGTTCAAGATTGCCTGTCTGGAAGAGATCGCCTGGCGTAACGGCTGGCTGGATGATGATGGCGTAAGACGCTCGGCGCAGGCGTTAGCCAAAACCGGCTATGGCAAATACTTACTGGATTTACTGCATGTCCGTCCACGCCAATATTGAGCCTTTGGGTTGGGAAAGCGAGTATTTCCAACTCTCTAGCGCCAAACTGCATTTTGACGATGCGGCTCCCGCGCTGACGGCAACTGAACTGGATGCGTTTGCGCTGGTTCAGGCCAAGATCCCGGCTCAGCGCCTGGACTTGGCCGATGGTTTGGCTGGCGTAGGGTTTCGGCTGGTAGAGGGCGAAGTGGACTTTGCCCTGGCAATTGGCACAGATTGTGCATTGAATTTACCGGCTATCCGCATCGCCCAGCCTGAAGATATTCCACTGTTGCGTTCGGTGGCGGCCAAGGTTTTTGCCGCCAGCCGTTTTCGCGCGCCTTGGTATCAGCCGCAGGACAGCGGGCGTTTTTACGCCACCTGGATTGAAAAAGCGGTGCTGGGGACGTTTGACCATCAGTGCCTGCTTGTGCTGGGCAGCGATGGGGAGCCAGAAGGGTTTGTCAGCCTGCGTGATATCGGCCAGCAAGAGGCACGTATCGGCCTGCTGGCGGCATTCCCAGGTGTACAAGGTAAAGGGACCGGTTCTCGGCTGATGACTGCCGCGATCGCCTGGTGCCAGCAGCAACGGCTGCAGCGCCTGCGGATCGCGACTCAGATAAGTAATATTGCCGCGTTACGGCTCTATCAACGGCACGGTGCCACCCTAGAAAGCACCGCGTATTGGTTCTATAGAGGTTTACATGATCCCATTTAACGCTCCACCGGTTGTTGGCACGGAACTCGATTATATGCAGGCCGCGATGAGCAGCGGCAAACTCTGTGGTGACGGTGGTTTTACCCGTCGCTGCCAGCAGTGGATGGAACAGCATTTCGGCTGCCCGAAAGTGCTGCTGACGCCGTCTTGCACCGCGTCACTGGAAATGGCCGCCATCCTGCTGGATATCCAGCCGGGTGATGAAGTGATCATGCCGAGCTACACCTTCGTATCCACCGCTAACGCCTTTGTGCTGCGCGGGGCGGTGATGGTGTTTGTCGATCTGCGTCCAGACACCATGAACATCGATGAAACCAAGATTGAAGCGGCGATCACCGATAAAACCCGTGCCATCGTGCCGGTGCATTACGCTGGCGTGGCCTGCGAAATGGACACCATCATGGCGTTGGCGAAGAAGTACAACCTGATGGTGGTAGAAGATGCTGCGCAGGGCGTGATGTCGACCTATAAAGGCAAAGCCTTGGGGACCATCGGTCATATCGGCTGCTTCAGCTTCCATGAGACTAAAAACTACACCGCTGGCGGTGAAGGTGGCGCGACGCTGATTAACGACCCGGCCCTGATCGATCGTGCCGAAGTGATCCGTGAAAAAGGCACCAACCGCAGCCAGTTCTTCCGTGGTCAGGTGGACAAATATACCTGGCGCGATATTGGTTCCAGCTATCTGATGTCAGATCTGCAAGCCGCTTATCTGTGGGCGCAGCTGGAAGCCGCCGAGACAATCAACCAGCGCCGCCTGAAGCTGTGGCAGAACTATTACGATGCCTTGAAACCGTTGGCGGCTGCGGGGCGTATCGCCTTGCCGGTCATTCCGGCCAACTGCGTGCATAACGCCCATATGTTCTACATCAAGCTGAAAGACGTGCAGGATCGCACCGCGTTTATCGACTACCTGAAAGAAGCCGAAATCATGTCGGTATTCCATTACATCCCACTGCACGCCTGCCCGGCGGGTGAGAAGTTTGGCCGTTTCTCCGGCGAGGACCGCTTCACCACCAAAGAGAGCGAGCGCCTGGTGCGTCTGCCGCTGTTCTTTAACATGTCAGACGTCAATCAACGTACGGTGATCAATACCATCCTGAGCTTCCTCGCCTGATATGTCGCTGGCAAAAGCATCGATTTGGACCGCAGGCTCCACGCTGATCAAGATCGGCGTGGGGTTGCTGGTGGTAAAAATGTTGGCGGTGGCCTTCGGCCCCAGCGGTGTTGGGCAGGCGGGTAACTTCCGTCAGTTGATCACCGTGCTGGGCGTGCTGTCGGGTGCCGGTATTTTTAACGGTATCACCAAGTATGTGGCGGAATACCATCAGGATCCGCAGCGGTTGCGGATGGCGGTGGGTACCGCATCCAGCATCGTGCTGGGTTTCTCAACCCTGCTGGCGCTGGTGTTCCTGTTTGCTGCCGAGCCGATCAGCCGTGGGCTGTTTGGCCATGGCGACTATGTGAACGTGGTGCGGGCGGTGGCGTTTATCCAGATGGGGATTGCCTACGCCAACCTGTTCCTGGCGATCCTCAAAGGTTATCGCGATGCGATGGGTAACGCGCTGGCGGTGATCGCTGGCAGCCTGATCGGTGTGGTTGCCTTTACGCTATGCTTTAAGCTGGGCGGTTATGAAGGCGCACTGGCCGGTTTGGCTCTGGTTCCTGCCCTGGTGGTGTTGCCTGCCGGTTTCATGCTGTGGCGGCGCAAGGCGCTGCCGCTGCGCTATCTGGCGCTGGCCTGGGATAAGGCGCTGGCCAGCCATCTCGGTAAGTTTACCCTGATGGCGCTCATCACCTCCGTGACCTTGCCGGTCGCCTATGTAATGATGCGTAACCTGTTGGCGGAACATTACGGCTGGGACGAAGTGGGGATCTGGCAAGGGGTGAGCAGTATCTCCGATGCCTACCTGCAGTTTATTACCGCTTCTTTCACCGTTTACCTGCTGCCAACGTTGTCGCGCCTGCAAGAGAAAAGCGCTATTTCGCGGGAGATCGTGCGCTCGCTGAAGTTTGTGCTGCCTGCGGTCGCCGCTGCCAGCTTTACCGTCTGGCTGCTGCGTGACTTCGCCATCTGGCTGCTGTTCTCAGAGAAATTTGTTGCCATGCGCGATCTGTTTGCCTGGCAACTGGTGGGGGACGTGCTGAAAGTCGGGGCCTACGTCTTTGGTTACCTGGTGATCGCCAAGGCGTCGCTACGTTTTTATATTCTGACAGAGGTCAGCCAGTTTGCCTTGCTGACGCTGTTCTCGCACTGGCTGATCCCACTGCACGGCGCATTAGGGGCAGCACAGGCCTATATGGCAACCTACATCGTGTATTTTGCGCTCTGTAGCTGCGTATTTATTCTTTATCGTAGACGAGTATGACCATACTAATCCACGTACTGGGATCTGATATCCCGCATCATAATCAGACGGTGTTGCGCTTCTTTAATGACGTGCTGGCCGAACGCTTGCCCGCAGAACAAGTGTGTCACTTCATGGTGGCAGCCAAAGACGTGGCCGCGTTGGGCCACTTTCCCAAACTGACCATCGAGGCTTTCCCCGGCAAAAAGAGCCTGGCAGAGGCAGTGATTGCCCGTGCCAAGGCCAACCGTGACAACCGCCTGTTCCTGCATGGCCAGTTTAACGCGACGCTGTGGCTGGCCTTGCTGAGCGGTAAAATCAAGCCGCGCCAGGTGAGCTGGCATATCTGGGGGGCCGATCTGTATGAAAACGCCACCAGTTGGAAATACCGCCTGTTCTACGTGCTGCGCCGCATTGCCCAAGGGCGGGTGGGCCACGTGTTTGCTACCCGAGGCGACCTGATCCACTACCAGCAGCGGCACGCGCGCGTTCCGGCCTCGCTGCTGTATTTCCCGACGCGGATGGACCCAGCGTTGACAGGCATCGAAGTCGAAAAGAACCTGGCCGGGCCGATGACCATCCTGGTGGGCAACTCTGGTGATACCACCAACCGCCATATCGAGGCGTTACAGGCTATCCATCAGCAATTTGGTGACAAGGTGCGGGTGATTTTGCCGATGGGCTATCCGGCCAATAACGATGCCTATATTGCCCAGGTGCGTGCGGCGGGCCTGAAGCTGTTCTCCGAGCAGAACCTGCAACTGCTGACCCAGCAGGTGGCGTTTGACGATTATCTCAATATCCTGCGTGAATGCGATCTCGGCTACTTTATTTTCGACCGTCAGCAGGGGATCGGTACGCTGTGCCTGTTGATCCAGTTTGGCGTGCCTTTTGTCCTGAGCCGCAAGAACCCGTTCTGGCAGGACCTGGCCGAGCAGCATCTGCCGGTGCTGTTCTATGGCGATTCTCTGGATGAAGCCGTGGTGCGCGAATCACAGCGCCAGCTGGCAACGCTGGATAAGCGATCCATTGCCTTTTTCAATCCGAACTACGTGGATGGCTGGCAGCAGGCATTGGCGCTGGCGGCGGGGGAAAACCCATGACGCTGGCACAGTTTGGCGGGCTGTTTGTCGTCTATCTGATCGGGGCGCTGTTTGTGCTCACCCTGACCTATCAGGAGTTTCGGCGCGTCCGCTTCAACTTTAACGTCTTCTTTTCCTTGCTCTATCTGCTGACGTTTTACTTTGGCTTCCCGCTGACCTGCTTACTGGTGTTCCAGTTTGACGTGGCCGTGGTGCCGGTAGAGTTCCTGCTGTACGCCATTCTCTCCGCCACCGCCTTCTACGCCATTTACTACGTCAGCTACAAGACGCGGTTGCGTAAACGCACTGGTCAGCCGCATAAGCCGGTGTTCACCATGAACCGGGTTGAGACGCATATCACCTGGATACTGCTGGCGCTGGTGGCGATCGGCACCGTGGGCATCTTCTTTATGCAGAACGGCTTCCTGCTGTTCAAGCTCAACTCCTACAGCCAAATCTTCTCCAGCGATGTGTCAGGGGTGGCGCTCAAGCGCTTCTTCTATTTCTTCATCCCAGCGATGCTGGTGGTTTATTTCCTGAAGCAGGATCTGCGCGCCTGGTTCTTCTTCCTGGCGGCCACGGTGGCGTTTGGCATTCTGACCTACGTGATCGTGGGCGGTACCCGTGCCAACATCATCATCGCGTTCGCTCTATTCCTGTTTATTGGCATTGTGCGTGGCTGGATCTCGCTGTGGATGTTGGTAGCCGCCGGGGTGTTTGGCATTGTCGGCATGTTCTGGCTGGCGTTAAAACGCTATAGCCTGGATGTCAGCGGCCCGGAAGCGTTCTACACTTTCCTGTATCTGACGCGTGATACCTTCTCGCCGTGGGAGAACCTGGGGCTGCTGCTGCAAAATTACGACAAGATCGATTTCCAGGGGCTGGCCCCGATCGTGCGTGATTTCTATGTCTTTATCCCTGCCTGGTTGTGGCCGGGACGGCCTGATCTGGTGCTGAATACCGCCAACTACTTTACCTGGGAAGTGCTGGACAACCATTCCGGGCTGGCGATTTCCCCGACGCTGATTGGTTCGCTGGTAGTGATGGGCGGGGTGTTGTTTATTCCGTTGGGCGCTATTGTGGTGGGCCTGATCATCAAGTGGTTCGACTGGCTGTATGAACTGGGCAAAAGCGAGCAGAACCGCTTTAAGGCGGCGATTTTGCAAGGGTTCTGTTTTGGCGCGGTGTTTAATATCATCGTGCTGGCGCGTGAGGGGGTAGATTCCTTTGTCTCACGCGTGGTGTTCTTCTGCATCATTTTTGGTGCCTGCCTGGTATTGGCAAAATTACTGTACTGGCTGTTTGATGCTGCCGGGCTTATCAAGACTCGAATTATGCGCAAGCGCGCGTTGGCTCCCGTGGCCAACTCTCTTGTGCCAAGGTAATAGTGACAATGGAAGCAAACATTTCGGTTCCCAAGTATGAGCTGCGCGGTTTCAGCCTGTGGGGCTTTCGCAACATGGCGCAGTGTATGGATTTTCTGTTCGATGGTGGCAGGGTCAAGCAAGGCACCCTGGTGGCGATGAACGCCGAGAAAATCCTCAATGCGGAAACCGATCCGGCGCTGCATGCCCTGCTGGATGAGGCTGAGTACAAATATGCCGATGGCATCAGCATGGTGCGCTCCATCCGCCGCAAGTATCCTGGCGCTGAGGTGTCGCGCGTGGCCGGGGCCGATCTGTGGGAAGCCATGATGCAGCGCGCCGGGCAGGAAGGCACGCCGGTGTTTCTGGTTGGCGGCAAGCCTTCTGTGCTGGCAGAGACTGAGCAGAAGCTGCGCAGCCAGTGGAATGTGAATCTGGTAGGCAGTCAGGATGGCTACTTCAAGCCGGAACAGCGGGATGCCTTGTTTGCACGCATTAGAGCAAGCGGCGCGGCTATCGTGACCGTGGCAATGGGATCGCCCAAGCAGGAAATCCTGATGCGGGATTGCCGCAAGGTGCATCCACAGGCGTTGTATATGGGGGTTGGCGGCACCTATGACGTGTTTACCGGCCATGTGAAGCGCGCGCCCAAGGTGTGGCAGAATCTGGGCCTGGAGTGGCTCTACCGCCTGCTCAGCCAGCCGAGCCGTATTCGCCGCCAGCTTCGACTACTCAAGTTCGTCGGCTATTACTACACCGGCAAGATGTGATCCTTCGGCTGGAGCAGCCTCTCCGTTGCTCCAGCGTCTGTTTTGCTCAAATAATCTCCCTATCGGCCATAACGTGGTCAAAGCTATAACCTCGGTCAATCATTCCCTCGTCACTTATTCCATAAGGTTTTAATTCGCGGTTTGCTTATAGCGGCAAAATGCGAAACCATAGCGCCCGAAAATTTCCCCAGGCTGCAGCGGCACTTCCCCGCAATTAAATTGTGCGGATGACTCCTTAAGTTCCGTTTTGCCCGGCGGGGGATGAATTACACTCAACTTGTCTAAAACAATAATGACCGGCACCGATCTGCAGGCAAAACAGCATCAAAAATATGACTGAGGATGTATGGCAAGCAAAGAAAAACCACAAGGTTTACATCGCGGGTTAGAAGCGCGACATATAGAGCTGATCGCCCTGGGTGGCACGATCGGCGTGGGTCTGTTTATGGGGTCAGCCAGTACGTTGAAATGGGCCGGGCCTTCAGTGCTGCTGGCCTATATCATCGCTGGCCTGTTTGTGTTCTTCATTATGCGCTCAATGGGCGAGATGTTGTTCCTCGAGCCGGTGGCGGGCTCTTTCGCCGTCTATGCGCACAAATACATGAATCCCTTTTTCGGCTATCTCACCGCCTGGGGCTACTGGTTTATGTGGCTTGCCGTGGGGATATCGGAAATCACGGCTATCGGCGTCTATGTGCAGTTCTGGTTCCCAGAGATACCGCAGTGGCTGCCTGCGTTGATTGCGGTTGCTATGGTCGCGTTAGCCAACCTGGCGGCGGTGCGCCTGTACGGTGAGCTGGAGTTCTGGTTTGCCATGATCAAGGTCACCACCATTATCGTGATGATCCTGGTGGGCCTGGGGGTGATCTTCTTCGGCTTTGGTAACGGCGGGCAACCGACGGGCTTTGCCAACCTGACGGCTCACGGCGGTTTCTTTGCCGGTGGCTGGAAAGGCTTCCTGTTTGCCCTGTGTATCGTGGTGGCTTCTTACCAGGGCGTTGAGCTGGTCGGCATTACCGCCGGGGAAGCCAAGAACCCGCAGGTAACGCTCAAACGGGCGATCAACAACATCCTGTGGCGCATCCTGATTTTCTATGTTGGTGCCATCTTCGTGATTGTCACCATCTTCCCGTGGAACGGTATCGGCACCGCTGGCAGCCCGTTTGTGCTGACCTTTGCCAAGATTGGTATTGTTGCCGCAGCCGGTATCATCAACTTTGTCGTGCTGACCGCCGCGCTCTCCGGCTGCAACAGCGGCATGTATAGCGGCGGCCGGATGCTCTATGCCCTGGCCAAGAACCGCCAACTGCCTGCGGCATTGACCAGGCTTTCTGCCAGCGGTGTGCCGGTCAACTGTATTGCCATTACCATTATCTGCCTGCTGGTGGGGTCTGCGCTGAACTACGTTATCCCCAATCCTCAACAGGTGTTCGTCTATGTCTATAGCGCCAGCGTGCTGCCGGGCATGATGCCGTGGTTCGTGGTGCTGATCAGCCAGATCTATTTCCGCCGTGCTCATAAAGAAGCGATGAAGACTCACAGCTTCAAGTCATTTATGTTCCCTTACATGAACTACCTGACCATCGCTTTCCTGATTTGTGTGCTGGTTGGCATGGGGATCAATCCGGATACGCGGATTTCGTTGGTGGTGGGGATGATTTTCCTGGCTGCGGTGAGCCTGTGCTACTTTGTATTCGGTATGCATAAAGTCCATCATCAGCCTGAAAAGCGGACAGAAAGTCAGCGCTAAGCTTAAGAAAAGGGCCTTGCCGGGCCCTTTCTGCTGCAAGAGTGAGCAAAGGGTCAGCGAACTCAACATTTCTGAGAAAAAGCACTAGACAGGATGGGCATAAAACCGTAGTATCCCCACCCGCAACGGCGCTACGCGCCCGTAGCTCAGCTGGATAGAGCGCTGCCCTCCGGAGGCAGAGGTCTCAGGTTCGAATCCTGTCGGGCGCGCCATTAATTTTGTGCGCAGGAGCTGCGGTGGTATGATTACCGCGTGAAGTAAGCAGTAGATAAAGTAGTTATGGTGGCTATAGCTCAGTTGGTAGAGCCCTGGATTGTGATTCCAGTTGTCGTGGGTTCGAGCCCCATTAGCCACCCCACTTTACCTAGGGTAAAGTAAAAGAATTGAAAGCTGTTTTGTGACAGTGCGAAGGTGGCGGAATTGGTAGACGCGCTAGCTTCAGGTGTTAGTGTTCTTACGGACGTGAGGGTTCAAGTCCCTCTCTTCGCACCACACACAAAATGTCTGATAAATTTAATATTTACATAGACATAGGCTGGAAAGTTCGGTAGTATCAGCAACAAGAAATCGGCGAGTAGCGCAGCTTGGTAGCGCAACTGGTTTGGGACCAGTGGGTCGGAGGTTCGAATCCTCTCTCGCCGACCAATTTCAAAGAAACCTGCTTTTTAAGCAGGTTTTTTTACGTCTGGAATTTGTGTAGCCCGTTCAGCGATGAGCGGGTTTTTTGCTTTTTATACTGAGTGACATTGTGGGCGTCCGATACCTGAGATATCGTGCTGGCCCCTCACCCTAACCCTCTCCCACAGGGAGAGGGGACCGATCGAGCTCGTTGATTTCTCTGCGTATTACCCGGACTTTCTTCTTACTGATAACTTTCCGAAGCGGTACGAGCTAATCAAGGACTCAGGGCAGCCCCCTCGCCCTTTGGGAGAGGGTTGGGGTGAGGGGAAACAGACGACTTTAGAGCCGGCCTTACAAGGGAATGATCAGAAGGAAGCAGAGATAAGCGCTGGAAAAATGGCAGGGTGCAAAATGGAGGATAAACAGCGCAACGACTTCTGGAGCATATCGGCATCATGCCATTCTTGCCCCAGATAACAGTCGTTTTATTTCAGGCAGGTGTTACGTCGGCAATCAGAGATTAATCGTGCCGAATGAGAAGTCTACATTATTGAAAACGGTGATGATTTTGTTGATTAGTTTCATAGTGGCAGTCCCCAGAGAGTCATTGATAGTGTGATTCATGTCACACAAATAGGCTACACTCGGCCGCCAAATCGATCAAGTATTTTGTGATGTATCTCACAAAAATATTAAACCGATGTTTTATTTTAGCGTGAGTCGTTTTATCGAGCGGCTTTATCTTGGCAAACCCTACGAAATTTCAACCTGTCTCCTTTTGTCCTTTATGGGCATGCCTGTTGTCGTCAGTTTGAGACATTTAACCTGTTGATTTTAATCAATAAAAAAGACTTTTCATTAACCCGTCGTTTTAAGGCGACAGGATCCGTAGAGGGGCAAATCGCAGCGAGCAGGCGGGAAAAATCAGTGGGGTTAATAGAGAGAATATTAAATCGTTTAAATTCAAAATGATGAGTTAAATTTTTGCCTAATGGCACTCGGCAATTAAAAGTTGGCACGCCAAGTGCAATATCTCTATCGTAGATGCTCATTCCACTTCTTATGTTCGCCTTAGGCCTCATAAACCCAGGAATGATGCAGAGCCGATTTTAGGGTGCCTATTGCCCACCTGAACGATGAAAGGGTTGCTTGCAACGGCTTCATCACACTCCGGGCAAAACGTTGAGTGAGGCACCACCCAGTTGTCCTAGACCTGATTGCTTCTTTTATACACTTGTCTCGCGGCAAGTGTTTTTTTTTGCCCCAAGGAAAGTTTCAGGCAAAAAAAAGGGCCCAGCACGGCATGCTGAGCCCTGACAAGCCAACCGGGGAAGTTACTCGCCGTTTTGCTTGAGCGTTAACATCAGCCCTTCACGGCGCATCTGTGTGGCTTCGTCGCTGCGGTGCAGCTTATCCAACGCA
Source organism: Serratia sp. J2 (assembly GCF_046269175.1). Taxonomy (NCBI): domain Bacteria; kingdom Pseudomonadati; phylum Pseudomonadota; class Gammaproteobacteria; order Enterobacterales; family Yersiniaceae; genus Serratia; species Serratia sp. J2. The sequence goes on along the minus strand of NZ_JBKABN010000011.1, from coordinate 50,504 downwards.
TCTGCCAGCCAGGCGTAGTCATACGCATCTGGCCGCTGTTGCAGTGCTGCATGGAACGCATCACTGGCTTGCTGCCATTCACCGTGCTTCATCAGTAACTGACCCAGTGTGCTGTTAAGCAACGGCGTCGCACCATGCTGCTTGATCTGTTGGCGTAACGCTTTCTCCAACTGCTCCGGGTTGCCAGACTTGATACGTGGGATCAACAACACCAACCGCTCATCGTATTGGCGCTTCAGACTATCCAGCACAATGCTTTGTGCCAGTTCATGGTCATTACACTCAATAAGATGTTCCACCATCGCGACCTGTAGCGGGATTTCGTGGCGAATTTTACGGCTTTGATCTTTCCACCAGCGCTTCAACCCTTCACTGCCTTCATCGGCCATGGCCTGATTCATCAGGCCGATATAGGCCTGCTGCTGTAAAGCTTGCAGCTCTTCTTCGCTGTGCAGGTTGATTTTGCTCATCGAAGGCAGAATTTCCAGCAGTGAGGCATACGCTCCGGTGCGCAGATAAGCCTGCTCCGCCAGCCGCAGCACTTCCGGATGACGCGGTGCCTGGTTCAGCAAGCGATCGACGCCGTGCCGTGCTGCATGGGCCTCACCCTGCGCCAACTGAATACGCACGCGGGTAATGTCTACCGGCAACTGATCGGTATCGGCAGCTTCGGCGGCACGCTCCAGATACTGGTTGGTGCGGAAGCCATCGCCACGTTGCTGCGCAGCTTCTGCTGCCAGCAGGTAGTTCACCACCGGTTGCTCGGCATGATCGGCATTGCGGGTCAGCAGTTTCTCTACCTGCTTGTAATCCCCTTCCGCCAGTTTGATCAGCGCCTCTTTGGTTTGCTTACGGGCGCGGCTACGTTTGCGGCCAAGGAACCAGCCACGGGTGCGCGCGCCAGTGCGGAAGACGCGGCGCAGGATCCATTCGATGACAAACAGCACCAGGAACAGCAGTACTGCCATAATCACCAGACCGGTCACGCTGGTTTCGACGTTGTAATTGTCGGTCTGGATCAGCACATAGCCTTGGTGCCCGGCCAGCATCGGCCCCAGCACCAGGCTGGCAATCAGCACCAGAAACAGGAATAACACGCGTAACATGGCTTATCCCTCCTGGTGAGTGGCAGGGGCCTGGGCCAACAGATTACGCACCCGGGTCTGCATCAGTTTTTCCAGCATCGGCTGGCTTTTCAGCTGGCCCGGTACATCCATGGAAATCGATTGCTGGCTCAGGTTGTCCAATTCTTCCAGGAACGCCTTGGTAGCCGGATCGGTGGTATCGAAGTAGGCGCGTACCCAGGTCGATACCGTTTCCAGCGACTGTTTATACACTTCGTTCTGATGACGAGGGATCGCCTGTGCGGCAACCAGCAGGCGCGAACGGATATTCTCACGCAGGTAGACATCCTGATTCGGCGCCAGCAGCGGTTCGGCACTGCTATCGCGACGGCGGACGGTAATAAAGTCCGCCATAAAGTTGTGCCAGCTCTTGGTCAGGTTTTGACGCCATTCGCTCAACGAACTGGACAGTTCGCCGTCGTCTTCATCCATCGGCCGTTCGTCACGGTTGTTATCCGCCAGACGCAGGTCGTCGACCTGATTGGACAGCTGGTTGACCTTCAGAATGATGCCGTCAAAATCTATCTGCGCCACGGCGGAGAGGGTGCCGACATCTTCGGTGATGGCGCGACGAATATCGATCAGGCTCGGATCGTTCATCTCTGCCAGGCTGGCGTCGGCGCTTTTCAGCAGCGCAGCCGCGGTGGTGACATCCTGATCGCTCCACAGCTTGCGGCCTGCCATTTTCACCAGAAAGTCCGCCTGTGCCAGCAGCCAGGTTTTGGCATCGCTGCCGGAAATGGTGGCAACCTTATCTTGCAGTTCATTGAGCTGACGCACCAGCGAGGTTTGCTCGCGATCGGTGGCCTCCAGAGTTTTACCCTGCTGTTGCAGCAAGCCTTCCAGCGCGCTCTTTTCCTGCTGTTGGCTCTGCTTCAGCTCTGCCAACTGTTGCTGCAAGGCCTGGTTGGCGGCGATCAATGTCTGCGCCTGCTGGTGCGTGTGATAATAGCCGCCAGCACCCAGAGCGATGACCAGCACGATGGCAATCGCACCCAATACCGGGCCGGTGTTCTTACCTTTCCGGTGGTCAGCGGCTGGCTGCTGGGGGCTCTCAACCGCTGGGTTTGATTCTTCAACCGCGGCGGATGGAGTGTTTTGTTCCGTCATAGTGGCACATCCCATAGTCAGGTTATTGTAGCGCGCGGATCAGCGCGTCATTATCTGCGTTTTCAGCTACCCGAATCGTGCTCCAACCCAGCTCCTGGGCAAGGGTAGCAAGACGTTCACTGACGACTATCAGGCGGCAACGTAACAGCCACGAAGAGCGATAGTAATCAGGAACTAAAGTATAGAGCTGTTGTAACATTTCGCCGCTGGTCACTACCAGCGTATTGATACCGGCACGTTGCCAGTGGGCGCTTTGCTCACTGCCATCATAGTGCACCGGGCTGCGTTGATAACATTCATAATAGCTTACCACTGCACCCCGCTCAGCCAGCGTCTCGCCTAGCAGTTCGCGGCCGCCGTTGCCCCGCATGATCAACGCCCGTTTACCGGTGAGCTGTTGCAACGCGGGCAGCAGCAACAGCATTTCGCTGATTTCACGTTCACGCGGATAGTCTACCGGCAGGCTGCTGATGCGATGCATTGCCAGTGCGGTGGTGCGGCCAATAGCATAATAGGACAACTGGCCAGGCCATTGAAGCCCGGCGCGATTGATGACCGAACTGGCATAGCTGACGGCGTGCTGCGACAGGGCAAACACCAGATCGCCCGCCTGCAACTCTGCCAGCCCCTGAGGTAAGCGGACAAGATCGTTACCGGGGGCGAAGTCGATCAGCGGCGCGTGAAAGGCAACCCGGCCAAGTGCGCGCAGGCGGCTCACCAGTTGTTCCCCGGCGGGAGAAGGGCGGGTTACCAGAATAGTCATGCAGGAGGATTTCCCTGATAAACGTCATGCAGGATCTCACGGGCACCGGCAGCCAACAGTTCTTCTGCCAGTTCTATGCCCATTTGCTCAGCCTGTGCCGACGGGCCACGGCGTTCACCGCAGACCATCTGGCTGCCGTCGGGGGCACCTACCAGCGCACGTAACCACAGCTCATCGCCTGTCAGTTCGGCATAGCTGCCGATGGGAACCTGGCAGCCCCCTTCCAGCCGGGTGTTCATCGCCCGTTCGGCGCGGACACGGATTTCGGTTTCGCGATGGTTGAGAGGGGCCAGCAAAGCGCGGGTGACGTCATCGTCAAGGCGGCATTCGATACCGACCGCACCCTGGCCGACGGCAGGCAAGGATTCTTCGGCGCTTAACGGGCAGCGGATTCGCTGTTCCAGGCCCAGACGTTTTAACCCGGCCACGGCCAGAATAATGGCGTCGTAATCGCCGTTATCCAGCTTACCCAACCTTGTACCGACGTTGCCCCGCAGATCGCGCACGATCAGATCCGGGCGACGGCGACGCAGCTGGCATTGACGGCGCAGGCTGGAGGTACCTACCACGCTGCCTAGCGGCAGTTGATCGAGCGAGGCAAAGTTATTGGAGACGAAAGCGTCACGCGGGTCGTCACGTTCACAGATGGTGACCAGCCCCAAGCCAGCAGGGAAGTCGACGGGGACGTCTTTCATCGAGTGCACGGCAATGTCTGCCCGGCCTTCCAGCAGAGCCAGCTCAAGTTCTTTGACGAACAGGCCCTTACCGCCAACCTTGGCCAGCGGCGTATCCAGAATGATGTCGCCGCGCGTGACCATAGGCACCAGTTCCACCTGCAGGCCTGGATGGCTAGCCATCAGACGCTGCTGAACATAGTGTGCTTGCCATAGGGCAAGTGGGCTCTGACGGGTGGCAATTCGAATAATTTTGTCTAACATGCTGGTTACCGTTTTTATAATTCGCCGTCCATCCTACCACTGAGGATCAAAACTGTCAGTGCAAGAAGCCACAGGCGGAGAAAGGACAACGGAATCAAAGGGGCGTGAGGGAAAGTTGGCGGCAGTTCACACTGCGGGTAAATCATTTATAGAAGCGCTAGGATAAGTGTGTCGCTTTACCTCCTTTACGGTCAATCAGCAAGGTGTTAGATTGATCACGTTTCCAGCAATAAGTCGTCAAAAATTCTTCTAAACTAAAGACGCAGCGGGAATACGGGTTTTTTTCAAGCATCGGGATAATCAGGCGAGACGTCTTGTACCTCTACATCGAGACACTGAAACAAAGACTGGATGCGATCAACCAACTACGTGTCGATCGTGCCCTGGCGGCCATGAAGCCCGCGTTCCAACGGGTCTACAGTCTGCTGCCTACCTTATTGCACCACCATCACCCACTGATGCCGGGCTACCTCAACGGTAACGTTCCCCATGGCATCTGTATCTACACGCCTGATGAAACCCAACAAGCTTATCTCAATGATCTAGAAGACAAATGGGGCAGCCCATTTGAAAAAATGGCCACGGGTGAACTGCCGATTACGGCGCTTTATTCCATGGGCAGCACTTCCTCGATCGGCCAGAGCTGCACCTCTGATCTGGATATCTGGGTCTGCCACCAATCCTGGCTAGACAACGAAGAGCGCAGCCGCCTGCAGCAAAAATGCAGCCTGCTGGAAAAATGGGCGGCCTCGATGGGGGTGGAAGTCAGCTTCTTCCTGATCGACGAAAACCGCTTCCGCCATAACGAAAGTGGCAGCCTGGGCGGTGAAGACTGCGGCTCGACCCAACATATTCTGTTGCTCGATGAGTTCTACCGCACGGCCGTACGCCTGGCAGGGAAACGTATCCTGTGGAACATGGTGCCGGGCGAAGAGGAAGCGCATTACGATGAATATGTGCTTTCGCTCTATTCTCAGGGGGTATTAACCCCGAATGAGTGGCTGGATCTCGGTGGATTGAGCACGCTCTCTGCCGAAGAGTACTTCGGTGCCAGCCTGTGGCAGCTGTATAAGAGCATCGATTCGCCTTACAAGGCGGTGCTGAAAACGCTGCTGCTCGAAGCCTATTCATGGGAATACCCGAAAACTCAGTTGCTGGCGATGGGGATCAAGCATCGTCTGCACCAGGGGGAGATCGTCTGCTTTGGCCTTGATGCGTATTGCATGATGCTGGAGCGCGTCACCCACTACCTGACAGAAATCAACGATACCACCCGCCTTGATCTGGTTCGCCGCTGCTTCTATCTGAAGGTCTGCGAGAAGCTGTCGCAATCCAATAACGCTACTATCGGTTGGCGGCGGGAAATCCTCAGCCAACTGGTCAGTGAGTGGGGCTGGGACGAAGAGCGGTTGGAGATCCTCGATAACCGGGCTAACTGGAAGATCGAACGGGTGCGCGAAGCCCATAACGAACTGCTGGATGCGATGATGCAAAGCTATCGCAACCTGATCCGTTTCGCTCGCCGCAACAATCTCAGCGTCAGTGCCAGCCCGCAGGATATCGGAGTGTTGACCCGTAAACTGTACGCGGCCTTTGAGGCACTGCCGGGTAAGGTGACGCTGGTGAACCCGCAAATTTCACCAGACCTGTCAGAAAACGACCTGACCTTTATTCACGTGCCGATTGGCCGCGCCAACCGCACCGGCTGGTACCTGTATAACCAGGCACCGGAGATGAGCTCGATCGTCAGCCATCAGCCGCTGGAATATAACCGTTATCTTAACAAGCTGGTGGCCTGGGCTTACTTCAACGGCCTGCTCACCTCACGCACCCGCTTGCATATCAAGAGTGGCAATATCTGCGACACCGCCAAACTGCAGGAACTGGTTACCGACGTGTCGCACCATTTCCCGCTGCGCTTGGCCGCTCCGACGCCGAAAGCGCTCTACAGCCCGTGCGAAATCCGCCATCTGGCGATTATCGTCAACCTGGAAAACGACCCGACGGCGGCCTTCCGTAATCAGGTGGTGCATTTCGATTTCCGCAAGCTGGACGTGTTCAGCTTTGGCCAACAGCAGCAATGTCTGGTTGGCAGTATCGATCTGCTGTACCGCAACTCATGGAACGAAGTGCGTACCCTGCATTTCAGCGGTGAGCAGTCGGTGCTTGAAGCCTTGAAGACCATTCTGGGCAAGATGCATCAGGATGCTGCACCGCCGGAATCGGTGGAGGTATTCTGCTACAGCCAGCACCTGCGTGGCCTGATCCGTACCCGCATTCAACAGCTGGTTTCCGAATGTATCGAGCTACGTCTTTCCAGCACTCGCCTGGAGCCGGGCCGGTTTAAAGCGGTGCGTGTGGCCGGGCAAACCTGGGGCCTGTTCTTCGAACGCCTGAGCGTGTCGGTGCAGAAGTTGGAAAACGCCGTGGAGTTCTATGGGGCTATCTCCAACAACAAACTGCATGGTCTGTCGATCAAGGTAGAAACCGATCAGGTGCATTTGCCACCGGTAGTCGATGGTTTTGCCAGTGAGGGGATTATCCAGTTCTTCTTTGAAGACACCACGGATGATAAAGGCTTCAACATTTACATTCTGGATGAGTCGAACCGGGTTGAGGTTTATCACCATTGTGAAGGGAGCAAAGAGGAGTTGGTGCGCGATGTCAGCCGTTTCTATTCCTCCTCACACGATCGCTTTACCTACGGCTCGAGCTTTATCAACTTCAACCTGCCGCAGTTCTATCAGATAGTCCATCTCGATGGGCGCACCCAGGTGATCCCATTCCGCAGCAATGCGTTGTCGAACCTGTGTATCACGGTCGCCGACGGCAATGCCGCACAGCCTCTGAAGCAACAGTTCCAACTGCATTAATGCTTGAGGGCGCAGTATTGCGCCCCATCAGCAGAACTCAGCTAAAGCTGACCGTCTCGCCGGACTGTGTGCTGGCCGCTTCACTCAGTAACTCATAAAATTCCCGGCCGCTGCGATCGCACTGCCAACTCTCGTCACGATAGTTAAAGTGATAGCCACCGGCCTTGGTGGCCAGCCACACCTGATGCAACGGCTCCTGACGGTTGATCACAATCTTGCTGCCGTTTTCGAAGCTTAGCGTCATCACCCCGCCATTGGTTTCGTAGTCGATATCCGCATCACCATCAAAATCGTCCAGGGTCTGTTCAATATTCAGCATCAGTTGGTCGGCCAACTGGTGAAACTCACTATCGTTCATATTCGATTCCTATTGCTTTTCATGATCCACCTGCGATTATAGTGAGCTTGGACGCATGAATTACAGGCATTAATGCAAATGAAAAAACAACTACGCTATGCGCTGATGGCCGTTTTGCTGGCCGGGCTCTCTGGCTGTGGCCTGAAGGGCCCGCTGTATTTTCCACCGAAGGACAAACCGGCAGAGCAACCGGTAACCAGTGCAGGTACCGTTAGCAAAAACCAACAAGAACCCGCTGGCACTCAGCAGCAACCGTCGATGATCAATCAGTAATGAGCCTTTAGGGTGGTTGATGCCACCATAAGTATCAGACGGTACGTCGTCCAGATAGCGGAGTATGATATGCAGTTCTCCAAAATGCACGGTTTAGGCAACGACTTTATGGTGGTCGATGCGGTTACACAGAACGTCTACTTTTCACCTGAGCTGATCCGCCGTCTGGCCGACCGGCATCTGGGCGTGGGTTTTGACCAGATGCTGGTGGTAGAACCGCCGTACGATCCTGAACTCGATTTCCATTACCGCATTTTCAATGCTGACGGCAGTGAAGTGGCCCAGTGCGGTAACGGCGCCCGCTGCTTTGCCCGCTTTGTGCGCTTGAAAGGCTTGACCAACAAGCGTGATATCCGCGTCAGCACCCAGACCGGGCGCATGATCCTGAGCGTCACCGATGATGACCTGGTGTGCGTCAATATGGGCGAGCCGAATTTCGATCCGCAGATTGTGCCGTTTCGCGCCACCAAAGCGGAAAAGACCTACATTATGCGCGCGGCGGAACATACAGTGCTGTGCGGCGTAGTCTCAATGGGTAACCCACACTGTGTGTTGCAGGTGGACGACGTGAAAACTGCCAAGGTGGAGCTGTTGGGACCGGTGCTGGAAGGACACGATCGCTTCCCGGAACGTGCCAACATCGGCTTTATGCAGGTGGTGAGCCGTGAGCACATCAAACTGCGGGTTTATGAGCGTGGTGCCGGTGAAACTCAGGCCTGTGGCAGTGGTGCCTGTGCCGCCGTGGCGGTGGGCATTCAGCAAGAGCTGCTGGCGGAAGAGGTGCATGTCGAACTGCCCGGCGGTAGCCTGCATATCCGCTGGAAAGGGCCAGGAGAGCCGTTATTTATGACCGGCCCGGCCACCCATGTTTATGACGGATTTATTCACTTATGAAGCAGGTTGACGATCGGATAGCCACGGGCGTTGAGCTTGATGATGACTCGGTGATGCAATTTCTGATGCAGAATCCGGACTTCTTTATGCGCAATGCGCGGCTGGTTGAACAGATGCGAGTGCCTCACCCGGTGCGGGGCACGGTATCGTTGGTGGAGTGGCATCTGGCGCGCCAGCGCAACCAAATCACCCAGTTGGAAGAAGAGATCACCTTGCTGATGGAGCAGGCCAGCGCTAACGAATCGCTGTTTGGCAGCCTGCTGCATCTACAGGCCGACCTGGCCACCGCCAGCAGCCTGCAGGATATGCTCAACCGCTTACAGCGTTGGGCGCGCGGGTTTGGGTTGGCGGGGGCGAATATCCGCCTGTTTGCCGATCGCTGGAATATTGGCGCACCGTCGGACTTCACCCATCTTGGCCTGGCGCGCTCGGCGTTTGAGCCGCTGCGAATTCAACGCCTGGGGGATCGCTATCACTACCTCGGCAACCTTAATGGCCCCGAACTGCTGCTGCTCTTGCCGCAGGCCAAACAGGTTGGCTCCGTGGCGCTGTCGTTGTTGGGGGAGCAGGGCGATCTCGGCATGGTGATCTTCAGCAGCCGCGATACTCAACATTATCAACAGGGGATGGGCACCGTGATGCTCGGCCAACTGGCGCGTATGTTGCCAAAACTGTTGGAACGCTGGATAGAACGCGCATGACCAGCGTAGCGGCCAACCTGCAACCGCCGGTGGACGCTTTCCTGCGTTATTTAAAGGTGGAGCGGCAACTCAGCCCACTGACTCAGATCAGCTATTCGCGCCAGCTGCAGGCATTGATCGCCATGGCAGGCGAACTGGGCATCAGTGAATGGCCGATGCTGGATGCCGCCAGAGTGCGTCAGTTGGCAGCCCGGAGTAAGCGCGCCGGGTTACAGTCTTCCAGCCTGGCGCTGCGCCTTTCTGCATTACGCAGTTTTCTGGACTGGCTGGTCGGCCAGGGCGTGATAAGCGCCAACCCTGCCAAAGGCATCCGCACACCGCGCAGTGGCCGTCATTTGCCGAAGAATATCGACGTCGATGAAATGAACCAGCTGCTGAACATCGATCTTAACGATCCGCTGGCAGTTCGCGATCGCGCAATGCTGGAAGTGATGTACGGGGCCGGGCTGCGTCTGGCCGAACTGGTGGGGCTGAATTGCCGCCATGTCGATCTGGGCGGCGGTGAAATCTGGGTGCTGGGGAAAGGCAGCAAAGAACGTAAATTGCCGATAGGCCGTACGGCGGTCACCTGGCTGGAACACTGGCTGGCGCTGCGCGATCTGTTCGCGCCGCAGGATGATGCCATGTTCCTCTCCAATCAGGGCAAGCGCATCTCGGCGCGCAACGTACAGAAACGTTTTGCCGAGTGGGGCGTCAAGCAGGGCGTCAACAGCCATATCCATCCGCACAAACTGCGTCACTCCTTTGCCACCCATATGCTGGAATCGAGCGGCGATCTGCGCGCGGTGCAGGAGTTGCTGGGGCACGCCAACCTGACCACCACGCAAATTTATACCCACCTCGACTTTCAACATCTGGCGAACGTGTACGATGCCGCGCATCCACGCGCCAAACGAGGGAAATCCTGATGCACTTTTACCGTCCGTTACGCTCGCTGGCCGCGCTGACTTTCGATCTGGACGATACGCTGTATGACAACCGTCCGGTGATCAAGCAGACCGAGCATGAGTCGGTGGCCTTTTTGCAGAACTACCATCCGGGATTGAGCCACTTCCAGTCGGCGGACTTCCACCGTTTGCGGCAGGAACTGCGTGAACAGGATCCGGAGATTTACCACGACGTTACCCAATGGCGCTGGCGGGCGGTCCACCTGGCGTTGAGCCGTCAGGGGCTGCGCGATGCTGAAGCGTCCATCGGTGCGGATGCCGCCATGCAGAACTTTGCCCTGTGGCGTAGCCGGATCGATGTGCCGGAAGCCACTCACGCTACCTTGCGGGCGCTGGGGCAACGTTATCCGCTGGTGGCGATCACCAATGGCAATGCCGATCCGGCCCAGTGCGGCTTGGAGCAATACTTCCAGTTTGTCCTGCGCTCCGGGCCAGATGGCCGCGCCAAGCCGTATCAGGATATGTATCAACTGGCGGTCGAAAGGTTGGGCGTGGCGCCGGAACAAATCCTGCACGTCGGGGATGACCTGACCACCGACGTTGCCGGGGCGCTGCGTTCGGGCTTGCAGGCCTGCTGGATCAACGACCGTCAGCGCAGCCTGATGCAGGTGGCTGACAGCCGTCTGCTACCACATATTGAGATTTCGCAGTTGGCATCGCTGACAGCATTGTTATAATCCCAGCAGAACTCTGTATAAATTCCCAGTGGAAAGTGCGTGGAAGCGGGCTTTCCCTTTACCAATCAATGGTGCCTATGGACGTTTCCGACCTGCTCGACAGCATGAATGATAAACAACGTGAAGCCGTGGCTGCGCCACGCAGCAACCTGTTGGTGCTGGCCGGTGCAGGCAGCGGCAAGACCCGGGTGCTGGTGCATCGCATTGCCTGGCTACTGGCGGTGGAGAACTGCTCGCCGTACTCCATCATGGCGGTGACTTTCACCAACAAGGCGGCGGCAGAGATGCGCCACCGTATCGAACACCTGATTGGCACCAGCCAGGGCGGCATGTGGATCGGCACCTTCCACGGCTTGGCACACCGCCTGCTGCGCGCTCATCATATGGACGCCAACCTGCCGCAGGACTTCCAGATCCTGGATAGTGAAGATCAGCTGCGCCTGCTGAAACGCATCGTGCGTGCGCTGAACATTGACGAGAAGCAATGGCCGCCGCGCCAGGCGATGTGGTACATCAACGGCAAGAAAGATGATGGCCTGCGCCCGCAGCATATCGAAAGCTACGGTAACCCGGTGGAAGCCACCTGGCTGCGGATCTATCAGGCTTATCAAGAGGCTTGCGATCGTGCAGGGCTGGTCGATTTTGCCGAATTGCTGTTGCGCGCCCATGAGCTGTGGCTGAACAAGCCGCATATCCTCAATCATTATCGTGAGCGCTTCACCAATATCCTGGTGGACGAATTCCAGGACACCAACCGCATCCAGTACGCCTGGATCCACATGCTGGCCGGGGGTAAGGCCAACGTGATGATCGTGGGGGATGATGACCAGTCGATCTACGGCTGGCGTGGTGCGCAGGTGGAAAACATCCAGCGTTTCCTGAAAGATTTTCCCGGTGCGGAAACGGTGCGTCTGGAGCAGAACTACCGCTCGACCAGCACCATCCTGAAGGCTGCCAACACCCTGATCGCCAATAACGACGGGCGCATGGGCAAAAACCTGTGGACTGAAGGGGCCGAAGGCGAGCCGATATCGATTTACTGTGCGTTCAACGAGCTGGATGAAGCCCGCTTTGTGGTTAACCGCATCAAGGCCTGGCAGGACAACGGCGGCGCGCTGAACGACTGTGCCATCCTGTATCGCAGCAACGCCCAATCGCGCGTGCTGGAAGAGGCCTTGCTGCAAACCGCCATGCCATACCGCATTTACGGCGGCATGCGCTTCTTCGAACGTCAGGAGATCAAGGATGCCCTGGCCTATCTGCGACTGATCGCCAACCGTAACGACGATGCGGCCTTTGAGCGCGTTGTGAATACCCCAACGCGCGGCATTGGCGATCGTACCCTCGACGTAGTGCGCCAGGCGGCACGAGACCGCCAACTGACGCTGTGGCAGGCTACGCGTGCGCTGCTGCAAGATAAGGTGCTGGCGGGCCGTGCAGCGTCCTCCCTGCAGCGTTTTCTGGAGCTGGTGGACTCACTGGCTCACGAAACCGCCGAAATGCCGTTGCATGTGCAAACCGATCGGGTGATCCGCGATTCCGGGCTGTTTATCATGTATGAGCAGGAAAAGGGTGAGAAGGGCCAGGCGCGTATCGAAAACCTTGAGGAACTGGTCACGGCTACGCGCCAATACAGCTACCAGGATGAAGATCAGGATCTGATGCCGTTGCAGGCCTTCCTGTCCCATGCCGCACTGGAAGCGGGGGAGGGACAGGCAGATGCCTATCAGGACGCGGTACAGCTGATGACCCTGCACTCGGCAAAAGGGCTGGAGTTCCGCCAGGTGTTTATCGTCGGCATGGAAGAGGGTATGTTCCCAAGCCAGATGTCGCTGGACGAAGGTGGCCGCCTGGAAGAGGAACGCCGTCTGGCCTATGTTGGCCTGACCCGTGCGATGCAAAAATTGACGCTGACCTATGCGGAAACCCGCCGCCTGTATGGCAAAGAGGTGTATCACCGACCATCACGCTTTATCGGTGAGATCCCGGAAGACTGTGTGGAGGAGGTGCGCCTGCGGGCCAGCGTCTCCCGCTCGGTGAGCCACCGCCGGATGGGGACGCCGATCAGTGAAAACGACACTGGTTACAAGCTTGGACAGCGCGTGCGCCATGCCAAGTTTGGCGAAGGCACCATCGTCAACCTGGAAGGCAGCGGTGAACACAGCCGGTTGCAGATCGCGTTTCAGGGTGAAGGCATCAAGTGGCTGGTAGCAGCTTACGCCAAGCTGGAAACGGTGTAACATCCCCTCACCCCAACCCTCTCCCACAGGGAGAGGGAGCTAAAGTCCCTGCTCTGTTGGAAGCAAGAAGATAATCTCAGCAAAAATTGAGTTTATCTTCTCCTAAGGTGAGTCAACAGAAGTCCATGATGTATCACCGTTTTTTCAGGCCAACTCGATCTGCCCCCTGTGGGAGAAGGTGAGGGGGCAATAATTTAGTGAGCGAAACGGTCACCCACCTTTGCAGTGGCATACCAGCGCATCACCGCTTCGATCCCCTCGCCACCTTCCGGTGGAGCCCAACTCATACAGTCGTCTTCACCGAGCGCCTGATAAGGGCCCTGCTTCACTTCAAACACCACGCCACCTGGATCGACAGATAGCACGGCATGCCAGGTAAACGCCGGCATCTCCAGCACCTTGGTTTCTTCACCCAGCAGGGTGCGTTGGGTGACCACGCCTTCGTCATTGAACTGCAACACTACGAAACGGCCACGTAGTGGGGTGAGTAACTCCCAGGTCTGCGGGTGGCGGTGCGGGCGAATATAGGTGCCAGGCTCCATGGCGATCGCCAGGCGTTGCACCGGATCGCTCAACTCTTCATGCAAGGTACGGTGGGCACGCAGGCGTGGCAGTGTGGCAGCCTGTTCGCTCATGGTCGTCAAATCGTGGGCGGTAATCTGTTTCATGTCGTCAATCCGCAATATTTCTGTGTGCTAATCTTAGCAAGATTCCTGGCCGCGGTCAGAGATCGCGACCAGGTTTTCCATCAGGCATGAGCAAGGTTGCAGGTGTGTTACAAACCGGCCGCGAGCGTGATGAATTGTTGCGCGATTATCCGCCCTAACCGGTTGACAGGCTTTTTCTTCTCGGCGTAACATGCGCGCACGAATCTCAATGAGGACACACGCCTTGGACACACCCAGTAGATACTGGCTCACAGACCTGGACACCAGGTACAACTTCTAAGGCTATCCCATTGCGCTGATACCCTTCGTGGTTGTCGGCGACCCTCCCCAGCGTCGCTCCGAGTCAGATCTCTTCATGGTCTGGAACGAGCCGGTATTGCATACTTTCCTCGCTTTCTGTGCTTCAATGCGTTGTCTACCCCCGTTACCATTAGGGAGCTTTGGCACATGCTAAGCGCTTTTAAATTAGATAACAGCCGCTTATCCCGTCTGGAGTTGGATGACTCAGAGGATCTGACCTCGTCGCTGTGGGTTGACCTGGTCGAGCCGGAGGAGGGCGAACGCGAGCGCGTGCAAAGTGAGTTGGGCCAAAGCCTGGCGACACGCCCCGAACTGGATGATATCGAAGCCTCGGCCCGTTTCTTCGAAGACGATGACGGCCTGCATATCCACTCCTTTTTCTACTACGAAGACGCCGAAGATCACGCGGGCAACTCTACCGTGGCATTCACTATCCGCGATGGCCGTCTGTATACCCTGCGTGAACGCGAACTGCCTGCTTTCCGGCTTTACCGGATGCGCGCGCGCAATTTACGAATGGTGGATGGCAACGCCTACGAACTGCTGCTGGATCTGTTTGAAACTAAAATTGAACAGCTGGCCGACGAGATCGAAAACGTCTACAGCGATCTGGAAAAGCTCAGCCGGGTCATTATGGAAGGGCACCAGGGCGACGAATATGATGAAGCGCTGTCCACGCTGGCCGAGCTGGAAGATATCGGCTGGAAGGTGCGCCTGTGTCTGATGGATACCCAACGCGCGCTGAATTTCCTGGTGCGCAAGGCGCGTTTGCCAACCAGCCAACTGGAACAGGCGCGGGAAGTGCTGCGCGATATCGAATCCCTGCTGCCGCATAACGAATCGCTGTTCCAGAAGGTCAACTTCCTGATGCAGGCGGCGATGGGCTTTATCAACATTGAACAGAACCGCATCATCAAGATCTTCTCGGTGGTATCGGTGGTGTTCCTGCCACCGACGCTGGTGGCCTCAAGCTATGGGATGAACTTTGAGTTTATGCCCGAGCTACGTTGGTCGTTTGGCTACCCTGGGGCGATTGCGCTGATGATCGTGGCGGGATTGGCACCTTATCTCTATTTCAAACGCAAGAACTGGCTTTAAATCCGGCTTTCGTTCGCTTCGGGTGGTGGTCTACACCACCGCCCCATTTTATCTTCAATGATCCCCTCTTTCGCCCGTTAAACCGGGGTAGAATATCCCCATTGCTTATCGGCTCGTAAGGCATGCGTCTTAATGGAGAAGTTCCCGCGCGTCATTCAATGGCTGATCCTGCTGCTGGCTTCGCTGGTGTTGGGATTTGGTCTACAGGCCTTTCACGTTCCTGCTGCCTTGCTGCTGGGGCCGATGATTGTCGGCGTCGCGATGGGGCTGCTCGGCGCTTCGGTGCGCATCCCTGGTCCCTTCTTTATTGCGGCACAAGCGATCTTGGGCTGCATGATTGCCCAAAGCCTTTCGCCCAATATTCTTACCCCCTTGTTGGATGACTGGCCGCTGGTGTTGCTGGTGCTGATAGCGACGCTGTTGGCGAGCGGTGTTTCCGGCTGGTGCCTGGTGCGTTTCAGTGGTCTGCCCGGCCCTACCGGTGCCTGGGGATCTTCCCCTGGCGGCGCATCGGCGATGGTAGCGATGGCGGGAGATTTCGGCGCAGATGTGCGGCTGGTGGCGTTTATGCAGTATCTGCGCGTGCTGTTTGTCGCGACGGCAGCAGCGGTCGTGGCGCGTATCGGCCTGGGAGATGAAGCTGGGCATGGGAGCGCCGCTCTGGAGTGGTTCCCCGCCCTCGACTGGCGCTTTGCCGGTACTTTGGCCGTGGCCGTTATCGGCTCCTGGTTAGGACCGCGCCTGCGCATTCCTTCCGGTGCGCTGATGTTGCCAATGATCGCGGGGGCAGCATTACATTCTACCGGCACCATGGCGTTACAGGTGCCCGAATGGCTGCTGGCGCTGGCCTACACGCTGATTGGCTGGAGCGTCGGGCTGCGTTTTACCCGGGCCATCTTCCTGCTGGCGTTGCGCACCTTGCCGCAGATGGTGGTATCGATTGTCGCGCTGATGCTGTTTTGCGGTGGGCTGGGGTGGATGTTGACCCAGTTCCTGCCGGTCGATCTGCTGACGGCCTATCTGGCCACCAGCCCAGGTGGATTGGACACCGTGGCGATCATCGCCGCAGGCAGCCGGGTTGATATGACCTTTGTGATGGCGATGCAGACGCTGCGGCTGTTTACTATTTTGCTGACCGGCCCGGCGATGGCCAGATTCATCTCTAACCACGCCCAGCCAGTGCAATCAACGTAGCTTTCGTTGCTGGTATAAGGCATCCAACAGGAACAACACCAACGCCGCCCAGATGAAGCCAAAGGTCACCAGCTTATCCTGGCCGATGGTCTCACCGTAGAAGGTGACCGCCAGCAGGAACATCAGCGTTGGCCCCAGATATTGGAAGAACCCGAGCGTTGACAGGCGCAGGCGAGTGGCCGCTGCGGTAAAGAACAGCAGTGGAACGGTGGTAACCACCCCGGCGGCAACCAGCAGTAAATTCAGCGACCAGGGGTTGGCGCTCAGATGGCTGGTCGGGCTGTCGGCAATCAGGAATAGGTAGATGGCGGCCACCGGTAGCAGCCACAGGGTTTCGATCAGCATGCCGGTTTGTGCATCAATGGCAATCTTCTTGCGCAGCAGGCCGTAGAAGGCAAAGCTGAAGGCCAGGCCAAGCCCGATGATCGGCAGCGAACCAAACTGCCACAGCTGCACCAAGACTCCGGTAAAGGCCAAGGCTACGGCCACCCACTGCATACGGCGGAAACGCTCACCCAGGAACAGCATCCCCAGCAGCACGTTCACCAGTGGATTGATGAAATAGCCCAGACTGGCCTCCAGCATATGGTGGTTATTCACCGCCCAGATAAACAGCAGCCAGTTCCCTCCCACCAACAGCGCGGTGACGGCCAACAGCAGTAGCCGCTTGCGGTTTTTACAGGCGGCCCGCACCTGCGGCCAGTTGCGGCCCAATGACACCAGCCCCAGCATAAAGAAGAAGGACCAGATCACCCGGTGGGTGAGGATCTCATCGGCAGGGACTTGTTGGATCAGCTTGAAATAGGCGGGGGCGATACCCCAAATAAAATAGGCGGCCAGAGCAAAGAAAATGCCCTGCCGGGTCTGTTGAGCGTCCATGACGATTACCGGGTGGGAAAAGGAGATACGGTGATTTTACTGAAGATAACCGGCTGTGTCTTACAATTGTGTGGCACAACCGGTTGGCACCCCTAGCCTACCAGGTAGGTGGCGGTGGCGCTGGCGATGTGTAAGCCATCGTGGTTGTGCAGCTCGACGCGGGCTACTGCCACTTTATTGCCACTGCGCAGTACGCTGGCGGACGCGACAAAATGCTCACCACGGCCTGGGCGAAGATAGTCGACGCGCAGATCGATTGTTCCCATGCGCGATAAACGTGACGCCAGCTCTTCTTCGATCAGCGGATCCTGACGCATCAGCACGCTGCCTACGCACGCTAGCCCGGCGGCAACATCCAGTACGGAAGCGATCACGCCGCCATGCAGGATTTTCTGGGCGGCATTGCCCACCAGCTTAGGCTGGTTGGTAAAGCTCAATTCAACGAAGTCGTCCTCAAAGCGGCGTAGCTCCAGTCCCAATTCACGGTTAAACGGCATGTGATAGACGAAGATTTCGCCTATCTTCTGGCGGGCGGCCTCGAGGGTCAAAGTTGTGTGTGACATAGTTCCTTTCTTCATTTGAGTTTTGCCAGCCGATGTACTGGTCAGTCCAGGTTAATGACTTGTGGATTTTATGCTTATCTTTTGTTGCTTTCCAGAGCCACCAGATAAATGTATTCACTAGTGCGGTAAATCCTGCAATGTGTGTAAAATGACCTGCTTTTATTTCTGGGTTTTTCCTTATCTTTCGAGAGTGAACTAAATTATGCGCGTTCTGTCTGGGATTGTGATGGCGATGCTGTTTACGCCAGTAGTGGTGCAGGCCAATGAGGCCACTGAGCAAAAGAATCTGAATAAACCGGCAGTTCGTGGCAGCATCATCGGCAACATGCTGCAAAACTACGATAACCCGTTCACACTCTATCCGTATGAAACCAACTACCTGCTTTACACCGATACCAGCGATCTGAACAAAGAAGCGATCAAGTCCTACAACTGGGCGGAGAACGCGCGCAAAGATGAGGTGAAGTTCCAGCTTAGTCTGGCATTCCCGATCTGGCGTGGCATTGCCGGGGAAAACTCGGTTTTGGGGGCATCTTACACCCAACGTTCCTGGTGGCAGTTTTCTAACCACGACGAATCCTCACCGTTCCGTGAAACCAACTACGAACCGCAAATTTTTGTCGGCTGGGCCACGGCGTATAAGTTTGCCGGCTGGACGCTGCGTGATATCGAAGTGGGTTTGAACCATGAATCCAACGGCCGTGAAGATCCTACCTCGCGTAGCTGGAACCGTGGCTATGCGCGTCTGATGGCGCAGAACGGCGACTGGCAGGTCGAGGTCAAACCCTGGTTCCGCTTCTCGGAAAGCGATAGCAACGACGATAACCCGGATATCACCAAGTACATGGGCTATTACCGCCTGACGGTGGGCTATGCCTTGGGGGAAAGCGTGTTCAGTGCCGAAGGCCAATACAACTGGAATAGCGGGTATGGCGGCGCGCAGTTGGGCTGGAGCTACCCAATTACCAGCCATGTGCGTTTTTATACCCAGGTGTTCAGCGGCTACGGTGAATCGATGATTGATTACAACTTCAAGCAGACACGGCTGGGTGTTGGTGTCATGCTTAACGATATTATGTAATTTGCCGTCCAGATAGCGGTGCCCAGATTGGCGCCGCCGTAAAGAAAAATGGGGAAGTGTGTGTCAACCGCAGCAGTGATAAACAGAGAGTTGCTGGCAGAGCAGGTATTACGCGATACCTTCGGCTACCAGCAGTTCCGTCCGGGCCAACAAACGATTATCAACGCAATTATCGGCGGCCAGGATTGCCTGGTGGTGATGCCGACCGGCGGAGGTAAATCGCTGTGCTATCAAATCCCGGCGCTGGTGATGGATGGACTGACGCTGGTGGTATCCCCACTGATTTCGTTGATGAAAGATCAGGTCGATCAGCTCTTGGCCTATGGTGTTTCCGCCGCCTGCTATAACTCGACGCAAACGCGGGAGCAGCAGTTGGAGGTAATGGCGGGTTGCCGCAGCGGCCAGATCAAAATGCTGTATATCGCCCCCGAACGGCTGATGATGGACAGCTTCCTCGAACTGTTGGATCACTGTCCGCCGGTGATGCTGGCGGTGGATGAGGCGCACTGTATTTCCCAGTGGGGCCATGACTTCCGCCCGGAATACCGTGCGCTGGGCCAACTGAAGCAACGCTTCCCGACCATGCCGGTAGTGGCATTGACGGCCACCGCTGATGAAGCCACGCGGGGGGATATCGTTCGCCTGTTGGCGCTAGACGATCCGCTGATCCAGATCAGCAGCTTCGATCGCCCAAATATCCGCTACACGCTGGTGGAGAAGTTCAAACCGCTCGATCAACTTTGGCGCTTCGTGCAGGACCAGCGCGGTAAAAGCGGCATTATTTACTGCAACAGCCGCGCCAAGGTGGAAGACACCACCGCACGTTTGCAAAGCCGTGGGTTGAGCGTTGGGGCTTATCACGCCGGGCTGGACAACGAACGCCGCTCCCAAGTGCAGGAAGCCTTCCAGCGTGATGACTTGCAGGTGGTGGTCGCCACCGTGGCCTTCGGCATGGGCATCAACAAACCCAACGTGCGTTTTGTGGTGCACTTCGATATTCCGCGCAACATCGAGTCCTATTATCAGGAGACTGGTCGTGCAGGGCGTGATGGCCTGCCAGCGGAAGCGATCTTGCTGTATGACCCGGCGGATATGGCCTGGTTACGCCGTTGCCTGGAAGAAAAACCGGCGGGGCAGCAGTTGGATATCGAACGTCATAAGCTCAACGCCATGGGGGCATTTGCCGAAGCACAAACCTGCCGCCGTCTGGTGCTGCTGAACTACTTCGGTGAAGGCAAACAGCAGGCCTGTGGCAACTGCGATATCTGCCTTGACCCGCCCAAGCGTTATGACGGCCTGGAGGATGCCCGCAAGGCACTGTCGGCGATTGGTCGCGTTGGGCAACGTTTCGGCATTGGCTATGTGGTGGAGGTGCTACGCGGCTCCAATAACCAGCGTATCCGGGAGTTTGGTCACGAAAAGCTGCCGGTGTACGGCATTGGCCGCGATCAGACCACCGAACACTGGACCAGCGTGCTGCGCCAACTGATCCATCTGGGCTTTATCACCCAGAACATTGCGATGCATTCGGCGCTGCAACTGACCGAGGCCGCGCGCCCGGTGCTGCGTGGTGAAGTAGTGCTACAACTGGCGGTGCCGCGTATTCAAAGCTTCAAGGTACGCAGCAGCGCCAACCAGAAATCCTACGGCGGCAATTACGATCGCAAGCTGTTTGCCAAACTGCGCAAGCTGCGTAAATCGATTGCCGACGAAGAGAACATCCCCCCGTACGTGGTGTTCAACGACGCAACGCTGCTTGAGATGGCCGAACAGATGCCGATCAGGGCCAGCGAGCTGTTGAGCGTCAACGGCGTGGGGCAGCGTAAGCTGGAACGTTTTGGTGCGCCATTTATGGCGATGATCCGCGCTCACCTCGACGGTGACGACGAATAAGGATAATCACTCATGCTGATGTTGTTTTTAACGGTGGCGATGGTGCATTTGATTGCACTGATGAGCCCAGGGCCGGACTTCTTTTTTGTTTCGCAAACCGCAGCCAGTCGTTCCCGTCGCGAGGCGATGATGGGCGTGGTGGGGATCTCCCTCGGCGTCATGGTCTGGGCCGGTGTGGCGCTGCTGGGGCTGAACCTGATCCTGCAAAAGATGGCCTGGCTGCACCAGATCATCATGGTGGGCGGTGGCCTGTATCTGTGCTGGATGGGCTGGCAACTGCTGCGTTCCGCCCGTAGCCAGAATGCGCAAACTGCTCCGGCAGAAGAGGTGAAGGTGGCGTTACCCAAGCCGGGCCGCAGCTTTATCCGTGGCTTGCTCACCAACCTTTCCAACCCGAAGGCTGTCATTTACTTTGGTAGCGTATTCTCGCTGTTTGTCGGTGAGGATGTAGGGGCCGGAGCGCGTTGGGGATTATTCGCTCTGATCACCGGTGAAACCTTTATCTGGTTCACCCTGGTGGCGATCATCTTCGCGTTACCCGCCATGCGCCGGGGTTATCAGCGGATGGCGAAATGGATCGACGGCTTGGCCGGGGTGTTGTTCACCGGTTTTGGCCTGCATCTGATTTTTACCCGTTAATGATCGTCGGGCCGAACGCTTCGGCCCAATCGATCATGCCTTTCTTGCCGTTGCCAGTAATCCCGCCACCAGAATAAACAGCGAGCCAAAAATCCGGTTCAGCAGCTGCATTTGGCGCGGGGTCTTTAACCAACCGGCAATGCGCGTGGCCAGCGTGGCGTAACCAATCATCACCAGGATATCGATCACCACCGTGGTGACGCCGAGAATGACATACTGCTCGGCCTGGGGCTGGTTGGGCATGATGAACTGCGGGAACAGAGCTGCCAGAAACACGATGCTCTTGGGGTTGGTCAGATTCACCAGGACGGCTCGGCGAAACAGACGGCGCCGTGGCATGGTGCCTGCCAGAGTGTGCAGATCCAACGCGCCTGCGGCGCGCCACTGCTGGATACCCAGCCATACCAGATAGGCCGCACCAAACCATTTCAGTAGTTCAAAGGCCAGCAGCGATTGGGAGACCACCGCGCCGAGGCCAATCCCCACCAGCACAATATGGATACTCAGGCCTACCTGCAGACCCGCAATCGACGCTGCCGCTCCGCGATAGCCGTGGCTGATGCCGGTACTCATGGTGTTGATGGCACCGGAACCGGGGGAAAGACTGAGGATAAGGGTTGTCAGCAGATAGGTTAACCACCAGTCTAAGGTCATCGCAATGCTCCCTGAATACACCAATTTGTGCCACAATACGCTAGTATGATTTCCCGTGCCAGAGATCACATTTACCTCTCTGAACATCCCGTTAAAAGGTAGGCCATGTCGTCATTCACCCTTGATCCCGCGCAATGGTTAAACCGTGAAAAGCAGTTCTCTGCCTTCGCGACTGGGCCACTGCTGGATTTTTGGCGGCGACGTGAGGAAGGGGAGTTCACCGGCGTCGGGGGCGTACCGATCCGCTTTGTGCGTTTTGCTTCCCCGCTGCACCAGCGGGTAGTGGTGATCAGCCCGGGGCGCATCGAAAGCTATATCAAGTACCCGGAAGTGGCGTACGATCTGTTTCACAGCGGTTATGACGTGATGATCATCGATCATCGTGGTCAAGGGTTGTCCGGGCGGATGCTGGCAGATACGCACCGCGGGCATGTGGTAAACTTTGCCGACTACGTGGACGATTTTGCCCAGTTTTACCATCAGCAGGTCAAACCCTTGGGTTACCGGCAGCACGTCGCGCTGGCACACTCTATGGGGGGCGCGATACTGGCGCAGTTCCTGGCGCGTGAGCCACAGGCGTTTTCCGCCGTTGCACTCTGCGCACCGATGTTGGGCATTTATCTGCCGATGCCGGGCTGGATGGCCAACGGTATTTTGAACTGGACGGAAAAGCGCCCAGGGCTGCGTGACTATTACGCGGTTGGTACCGGGCATTGGCGGCCCTTGCCCTTTGTGGTCAATACGCTGACCCACAGCCGCGAGCGTTATCGCCGCAACCTGCGTTATTACGCCGATCATCCCGAGCTGCGGGTAGGCGGGCCAACCTATCACTGGGTCAAGGAAAGTATTCAGGCCGGGCAGCAGATCATCGCCCAGGCTGCTAACATCACTACGCCGATTTTATTATTGCAGGCCGGTGAGGATCGGGTGGTAGACAACCGTTCCCAGCGCGCTTTTTGTCAGGCACTGTCAGACGCGGGGCACCCTTGTGAAGGGGGAAAACCGTGGGTTATCAAAGGCGCTCGCCATGAGATCCTGTTCGAACGGGACGCGATGCGCGCCGAGGCACTGAACGCAATCCTGCGATTCTTTGCTCAGCACTTAGGCGGTACTGCTGCCGCCGAAAATTCCACTAGAGGTTAGAACATATCGCTATGTATCACGTCGTTGCTTCCGATTTAGATGGCACTCTGCTGTCCCCTGAGCACACCCTGACACCGTACGCCAAAGAAACGCTGCAGCTGCTGACGCAGCAGGGCGTGCACTTTGTTTTTGCTACCGGCCGCCACCATATCGACGTTTCCCAGATCCGCGATAATCTCGGCATCAGTGCTTTTATGATCACCTCCAACGGTGCGCGGGTACATAACACCGCCGGTGAGCTGATCTTCAGCCACAACCTGGATGAAGATATCGCCCGCGATCTGTACAACATGATGCACGATAACCAGGAAATCCTGACCAACGTCTACCGCAACGACGATTGGTTCATGAACCGTGAAAGCCCGGAGCAGGAAGAATTTTTCCAGGAATCGATCTTTAAATATGAGCTGTTTGAGCCGGGCTTGCTGGAAACCGATGGCGTGTGCAAGGTGTACTTCACCTGCGACGATCATGAAAAACTGCTGCCGCTGGAAGATGCCATCAACGCGCGCTGGGGCGATCGGGTCAACGTCAGCTTCTCGTTCCCAACCTGTCTGGAGGTGATGGCCGGTGGCGTCTCGAAAGGCCATGCGTTGGAAGAAGTCGCCAAGATCATCGGCTATTCGCTTAAAGAGTGCATCGCCTTTGGCGACGGCATGAACGATCTGGAAATGCTGTCGATGGCGGGGAAAGGCTGCATCATGCAGGATGCCCAGCAACGTCTGAAAGACAAGTTGCCGGAGCTGGAAGTGATTGGCTCCAACGTTGACGACGCCGTGCCTCATTACCTGCGTAAAATGTACTCGATTTAACTGATTGGGGCGCAGTCTTTACCGGCTGCGCCACCGAGCGACCTGGCTCACATTCCATCAACAATAACATGATTGAATGTGACCACGGTAAGCTGAAACGGATAATCAACCCGATGTTAGGCTTCAAGTCCATGAAGACGGCTTATAGCGGTCATGCGTGTGTTACGTAAAGGCCAGGCTGAACCTTGGTCCCCAAGGGAAAGGGCGTCTGGTGAACGACGTTTTCAGTCTCTAAGGAGAGTAGCTGAAGGGAACGTTTTCCCTAGCCCGAATCAAATCATCTGGCTGAAGTTCATTTGAGCCATCAGTTTGTAATTGTCAGCATAATCTACCGGGATTGCCACCACCACCGGCCCCTGAATTTCCATAGCCTTACGCAACATAGGCCGCAACTCCTCCACTGATTGCACCGCAAACCCGACTGCACCGCATGCCTCTGCATAGGCTTTGAAATCAATCGGGCCAAACTCTACACCAGACTTGCGTTGATATTTACTCACCTCCTGCATTTCCACCATGTTGTAGGCATTATCTACCCAAATCACATGCACAATATTGGCTTTCAGCCGCACCGCGGTTTCCAACTCCATGCTCGACTGCATAAATCCTCCATCGCCGGAGATGGATAACACTTTGTCTCCCGGCCGGACCAGCGCCGCACCAATGGCCCACGGCAGGGCAACCCCCATGGTCTGCTGGCCATTGGAGATCAGGAGTTGGCGGGCGCGGAAGCTATACAAATAGCGAGCGATCCAGATATGGAAGCTCCCCATATCCACACATAGCGTCACGTCATCGCTGACGATATCCTGCAGTTCCTTGACGATGCGCAATGGATGAATCGGCATACCGCCACGGCGTGCAGCACGCTCTGCCAGCTCCGCGCGCTGCAGGCCGAGATCGGATAAGATCAGTTCCACCTCGGCAGGCATCCCGATCACATTGCTGAAACCTTCGGTCAGCAAATTGATAGTGGCGTTGATATTACCGACCAGCTCCACATCTGGGCGGTAACAGGTATCAATTTCGGCCGGTTGTACATCGATATGTACCAGCATCAACCGCCTTTGGCTGTTCCACA
Source organism: Serratia sp. J2 (assembly GCF_046269175.1). NCBI lineage: Bacteria > Pseudomonadati > Pseudomonadota > Gammaproteobacteria > Enterobacterales > Yersiniaceae > Serratia > Serratia sp. J2. The sequence continues at coordinate 25,601 of NZ_JBKABN010000011.1, read as the reverse complement.
TGCAGGGATCGTATTCGATCGGGCTATAGCCCACACTGACCACCAGATCGGCTTTTTGCAACAGTTGGTCGGCAGGCTGATTGTTAAATAACCCGACGCGGCCAGCAAAGCGGGAAAAATCATTTGCATCAATCACTCCGGCGGCCTGATAGGTTCCTACCACCGGCATATGCGTACGCTGTAATAAATGGCGTATTGCGGCACTATTTTCCGGGCGGCTGGCTTGCAGCCCCAGCAACAGTACCGGACATTTCGCCTGCTGGATCAGTTTAAGCGCTTCGTGAATGTCCTCAGTTGAAGCGGCCCCCAGACGGGGTGAGCGGCCTCCGGTCAGCACCGGTGCCGTAACCGGTTCATTGATGATATCCATCGGCAAGCTGATAAACGCAGCCCCAGGACGGCCAAATTCAGCACTGCGGAACGCATTGGCCATCACTTCTGAAATGGCGGAACCGGTATGTACCTCGGCACAATATTTGGTTACTGGCCGGAACATGCTGACGGTATCCATGCTCTGGTGTGTTTGCTTAAGGTTGTCAGCACGTTTCACCGCCCCGCCCAAGGCCACCACCGCATCCCCTTCGGAGGTCGCGGTGGCCAGCCCGGTGATCAGGTTAGAGCTGCCAGGCCCGGAGGTCACCAGTGCGACTCCTGCCTTGCCGGTCAAGCGGCCAACTGCTGCCGCCATAAATGCCGCGTTGGCTTCGTGACGTACCACCACGGTTTTTATCTCAGGTTCATCTTCCAACGCATCGAACACGCGATCTATTTTCGCACCGGGAATACCAAATACTTGTTTCACGCCCTGCGCGTGCAGATTTTTAACCACCAAATCTGCACCACACCGCCAGTGATTGTCTGAACCAACCATAATCCACCTCCTGAAAAAACGACGCCGATTAACCCTCGGCAGAACGAATGGCGCAATCCAAATCCTCTGGACAGAGGTCGGCGCACAGGAAATCCGCATCGTGCGGCAATTGAAGATTGAGACGAGCGATCACGCCAAACTGCAGACGGCCATGATCGAGCTGATAATCCAGGACATGACCCCCACCGATGCGATCGTCAGTGATAAAGTGTTCGTGGTAACCCGCAACACTGATGCCCTGCATATAATCAGGTGAGCGGAATCCCACCAATGTGCCGCTGCGTTGCTGAAATGCAAAGGTCGGCTGCGCTTCGATCGCTTCCAGCATCGGTTTGTAGGGCCGCTCTTGCCGCGGTACGGTCCGGGTTTCCACATGGCTGAACAGACCATCAACCCGTAACGCACAGAACAGATTAGGTGAAGCTACCTGCTGGTCGATGCACCGGTGCAGGTCGGCTTTGCAGATCGGTTTTTCAATCTTTAGCGTCACACTCGGCTGAAAAAAAGTGACCACCGCGAATGGCGTTCTTTGTTGCAGACTGGCCGCACGGGCGCTGCCATCTGCACGCAACTGATGAACTTCCCGATCAAAAGCGATCAGTTCTCCATCAAGATGGTTGAAGGTCCCCAAGCCGAAGTTACCGTGCTTGAGCAACTCGGCGATAGTGATATCCCCTTCGTAAACACCATCAAGCAAGGCGCTCATCAATGAGGTCTGATAAATTTCCCCCTGACCACAATCCAGCGCTTGCTTGGCAAAACCTTGCGCCAGCTGCTGCGCACATGAACAGCCATGATTTTCATTCATTACCACCTCCTCCACCCGCACGGCACCTAAGGTGCGATGCGTTTAAATGCTCAAGAACATGAGCAAACCTGCCGCTGCTAAAGTGCTCACTGAGACCCCTTCAGCTGGCAACGGCAAAAAACAGTGATACAAACAGGCAACGCGCCGGACTCAACCAGAGTCTAGATAAAACAAAGACCTGCTAATGATTTTAACCGCGCCACACCACGTTTACGATTAATGTGGTATTGATTTTAAAATGCATGAAGCAGATGAATTAACTATCTAATTTCAAATTTTAAGTTTTATAAAGATAAATTAAGGTTTTTTATATTGATAATTGAATATGATTAGCACGATATCGCTGACTCACTCTGGAAGTAGAGTAGCGCTAACTCAGCCGGTAGAGAACCGAGTATTCATAAGTAATGCTTTTGCATATAATGCAAAGATGAATGACGCACGCTATGCCGAACATTTGCCGATCTTTCTCGATGTTGCCCAATTGGGTAGTTTCTCTGCCGCCGCACGCAAACTGGGTATGGTGCCTTCTTCATTGGTGCGGCATATCGATACGCTGGAAGGTGAGCTTGGGGTCATGCTGTTTGTGCGCTCAACTCGCGGCCTGGTGCTGACCGATGCTGGTGAAATGCTGAAAAAGCGTGCCACACTGTTGCTGACGCAAATCATCGACATCCGCGCCGAACTGGCAGCACAAAACGAGACTCCGCAAGGCGTGCTGCGTATCAGTTGCTTGCCCACCTTCGGTAAAACCTATCTGTTGCCGCTGTTGCCGGTGCTAATCCAGCGTTATCCAAGGCTGGCAGTTGAGTTGGATCTCACCGAGCGCCAGACCGATCCGAAACAAGAATTGCTGGACGCCGCCATCCGTATCGGCGAGCAGAAAGACAGTTCACTGTACGCAACCCGCATCGCCACCCAGCGCTGGTTCATGTGTGCCAGCCCGGACTATATCGTTCACAATGGGATACCGGCCAACCTACAGGAGTTACGTGATCATCAGTTGATCGCTCGCTATCACAAACAGCAACCCGCTTGCTGGGCGCAAATCCTCAGTGAACCTCTGATGAATCAGTGCAAGATGGTGCTGCGCTGTGATGATTTTTCGGCACAGCGGCAAGCGGCATTACTCGGATTAGGCATCGCTTTCTTGCCTAACTGGGTGGTAGGACCGGATATTCAGGCAGGAAGTTTGTTGCCTCTGCTGGCAGATCCACGCGGCGAGGAACAAGGGATCTATCTGTTGCGCCCAGTAGCCAGAATCTCGGCCAAATTGAGCGTTTTTATAAGTTTGCTTACTGAGCGTATTGGTCAACCTCCAAGCTGGCAATGACGTGGCTCAATCGAGCTTTTCAATCCCGGTTCAGCCTCTGGTATCGGCATTTATGTGGTTGCTTTGCTGTTACGGCAGGCTTGGTTCTGATCCCCACCGGGGTAACCCGGTGGGGAGTCGTCGTTACTTATGTTGCCCTTGCTTTTGCAGGAACTGTACGCCCTTGTCCGGGAAGTCGGTAAACACGCCGTCAACGCCCGCCTGATTGTAAATCGCGTCGAACAGTTGGTTCACGTCGGTGACGTATTTCGGCAGCTTATCGGCACGAATAGTGTAAGGGTGCACCGCCATATTGCTGGCATGAGCGTCCTTGACCATATCGGTCAACACAATCTGGTTCGGTTTGGATTTTTCTTCGACGATCAGCATATGATAGTCAGGCCCGATGCCGTCGGCATACTGGGCGATCTTTTTCATCGCGCCCGGTTTGAACATCCAGTCGTAGTCATAGTTGACCCACTTGCCGTCGGCCTTCTGCTCGTAGGTTTCGTTCCAGTCGGTGTAGGCAATCAGCTGCACCAGCTTCAGATCCATCCCCATCTTGGGTTCCAGCTGATCCTTGATGCGTTTCAGCTCGTTGGCATCAAAACACTGCAGATAGACGTTGTCGCTCTTGCTGGTGTAGCCGTATTGCTTAAGGACTTCCAGCACCCTGGTGGAGATGTCTTTTCCTTCCTGCTGATGGAACCAGGGGGCCTTGATTTCCGGGTAAAGGCCGATGTTCTTGCCGGTTGAATGGTTGAGACCCTGTACGAACTCGATCTCTTCCTGGAAGGTGTGGACGCGGAAGTCGGATTTGCCCATCGGGAAGCGGCCAGGGTAGCTTTGCACCTGCTTACCGTCTTTGATATCAAAGCCTTCGGTGAACTTCAGCGATTTGATCTCAGGCAGCGTAAAGTCGATGGCGTAGTAGCGGCCATCTTTACGCGCCCTGTCCGGGAAGCGCTCGGCAACGTCGGTGACGCGATCCAGATAGTGGTCGTGCAACACCACCAGCTCGTTGTCTTTGGTCATCACCAGATCTTGCTCAAGGAAGTCGGCACCCTGCGCGTAGGCCATCGCCTTGGCCGGTAACGTATGCTCCGGCAGATAGCCACTGGCACCGCGGTGAGCGATAACCACTTTATCTGCAGCCTGGGCGGCACTGAGCATTGAAGTGGCAAGAATGATCCCTGTCAGCAGGGCTTTGGTTTGAGTCCGCATTCTGTGTTGCTCCATGTTGTAGAGGTAAGAAAAAGGCCGCAGCGCGGCCTTAGATTGACGATAAAGGGTAGGTAGGGGCGCTGCATGCTGCGCCCGCTTAGCTTTTAACCGCGTTTGGCCGCGATTTCTGCGTGGTGTTTCTTCTCGCTGATCATGGTCAGCACCAGCAGGATCACCGCACCGATGCTGCCGCCGATCATCACCATAAAGCCGCCGTCCCAACCGAAGTAGTCAACGGTATAGCCGACGATGGCGCTGGCTGCGACCGAACCGCCCAGGTAACCGAACAGGCCGGTAAAGCCTGCGGCGGTACCTGCCGCTTTCTTCGGTGCCAGTTCCAGCGCGTGCAGGCCGATCAGCATGACTGGGCCATAGATCAGGAAGCCGATGGTGATCATACAGGCCATATCGATGCCTGGGTTACCCACTGGGTTCAGCCAGTAAACGATAGTGGCGATGGTCACCAGAACCATGAAGAACACCCCGGTGGCGCCACGGTTGCCTTTAAACACCTTGTCCGACATCCAGCCGCACAGCAGGGTGCCTGGGATACCGGCGTATTCGTACAGGAAGTAGGCCCAGGAGGACTTATCCAGCGCGAAGTGTTTCACTTCTTTCAGGTAGGTTGGTGACCAGTCCAGGATGCCGTAGCGCAGCAGATACACGAACACGTTGGCGATCGCGATATACCACAGCAGTTTGTTTGGCAGCACGTACTGCATGAAGATCTGCTTGGCAGTCAGCTCTTCTTCAGCCTCTTCGGTGTAATCATCCGGGTAGTCGTTTTTGTATTCTTCAATCGGCGGCAAACCAACAGATTGCGGGGTGTCACGCATCAAGGCGAAGGCGATCAGGGCCACCAGGATCGCACCGAAGGCAGGCATATACAGGGCCGCATGCCAGTCGTTAAACCAGGCCATACCCAGCAGGAACAGCAGTGGAGGCAGGCCACCACCGACGTTGTGCGCACAGTTCCATACCGAAACAATACCGCCACGCTCTTTCTGTGACCACCAGTGCACCATGGTACGGCCACAAGGCGGCCAACCCATACCCTGGAACCAACCACACAGGAACAGCAGCACGAACATCACGGCAATGCTGGAGGTAGCCCAAGGCACAAAGCCCATAAACAGCATGACGGCAGCAGCCAGGATCAGGCCGGCGGGTAGGAATACACGCGGGTTGGAACGGTCAGAAACCGACCCCATGATGAACTTGGAGAAACCGTAGGCGATGGAAATCCCTGACAGCGCAAAGCCCAGGTCACCACGGCTGAAGCCCTGATCGATCAGATACGGCATCGCCAGGGTGAAGTTTTTACGCACCAGATAGTAGGCGGCGTAACCGAAAAAGATCCCCATAAAAATCTGCCAGCGCAGCTTACGGTAGAGCGGGTCTACCTTGTCGACTGGCACACGAGAAATGTGTGCAGCTGGCTTAAAAATACTCAACATGAGCGCCTCCGATGGCTTTATCTGTTTATTGCCTCAACAGGAAACGGCTGTCCTGAAGATGAGCTTGCGGATACCTGAAGTGTTGTTAAATGTTCCATAACGAGCGCAATGCTAGAGAAAACCCCCCGGTCACACCGTGATGGATGGCTCATTTGTTACACTTTTATGAAACTGTGGCGAATTTTGAGTGATCGGTTAACATTTTGGAATGGCTAAATAGCACAAATACGTGATGTTTGTCACATTCATGGCTTTTTATGGCCATATTATTTTCGTTTTCTGTTCGTTATTGTTCCTTATCAAACAAAAACCCTACTGACTGTGGCTAAATAAACGCATAACTACAGGCTCAGGGGGCGTGATGAGCAACAACTCACCAATCACCGAAACGGACGTGATCATCATTGGCGGCGGCGCTACCGGCGCGGGGATTGCCCGTGACTGCGCGCGGCGCGGTCTGCGTTGCGTTTTACTGGAAAGGCATGACATCGCCACTGGCGCGACTGGCCGCAACCACGGGTTGTTGCACAGCGGGGCGCGCTATTCGGTCACCGACGGCGAATCGGCACGCGAGTGTATTGAAGAAAACCGCATCCTCAAGCGCATTGCACACCACTGCATCGAACGTACCGACGGCCTGTTCATTACCTTGCCGCAGGACTCATTGGCCTTTCAGCAGCAGTTTATTACCGCCTGTCGCAGCGCTGGCATTGAGGCCGAAGCCATTGACCCTGCGCTGGCATTATGCCTGGAGCCTGCGGCTAACCCGGGGCTGATCGGCGCGGTACGAGTGCCGGATGGCACCGTCGATCCTTTCCGCTTAACGGCGGCCAACATGCTTGATGCGCGTGAACATGGCGCAAAAATCCTAACCTATCATCAGGTTACCGGTTTGTTGCGTACTGGCGATCGCGTGACGGGCGTGCGCGTTTTCGATCATCAGGTTGCACAGCAGTACGATATTCATGCTCAGGTGGTGGTCAATGCCGCCGGGATCTGGGGCCAGCAAATTGCCGAGTATGCCGATCTGCGCATCCGCATGTTCCCTGCCAAAGGGGCGTTGCTGATCCTGGGCCATCGCATCAATAACATGGTGATTAACCGCTGCCGTAAACCGGCGGATGCCGACATTCTGGTACCTGGCGATACCATCTCGCTGATTGGTACCACCTCCACTCATATCGAGTACGACCAGATTGACAACATGGTGGTGACGCCACAGGAAGTGGATATATTAATCCGCGAAGGCACGCTGCTGGCCCCGAAACTGGCGCAAACGCGCATTCTGCGTGCCTATGCGGGCGTGCGGCCACTGGTCGCCAGCGACGACGACCCTTCTGGGCGCAACGTCAGCCGCGGCATCGTGCTGCTCGACCATGCGGCGCGCGATGGGTTGGAGGGTTTTATCACCATTACCGGCGGCAAGCTGATGACTTACCGGCTGATGGCCGAATGGGCCACCGATTTGGTCTGCACCAAGCTGGGCATCGACAGCCCTTGCACCACGGCGGAAGTGGCGTTGCCCGGCTCCCGCCAGAGCGCCGAAGAGACGGTGCGCAGCGTGGTTTCACTGCCTGCCAGCATCCGGGGCTCGGCGGTGTACCGTCATGGCGATCGTGCCAGCCTGGTCCCTTCTGGCAACCGGCTGGACAACAGCCTGGTGTGTGAGTGTGAAGCGGTGACTGCCGGTGAGGTGCGTTATGCGGTGGATTCTCTGACCGTCAACAATCTGGTCGATCTGCGCCGCCGCACCCGCGTTGGGATGGGGACCTGCCAGGGTGAGCTGTGTGCCTGCCGTGCCGCAGGTTTGTTGACGCGGTTTAACGTGGTGACGCCGCAGCAATCCATCACCCAACTGTCCCATTTCCTCAATGAACGCTGGAAAGGCGTGCGGCCTATCGCCTGGGGCGATGCCCTGCGGGAGAGCGAATTCACCAGTTGGGTATATCAAGGGTTATGCGGGTTAGATGCGCAGGGTGACGCTAAGCAGGAGGCGGATGATGCAATTTGATGCGGTGGTGATTGGTGGTGGTTTGGCCGGGTTGAGCTGTGCTATCCGTTTAGCCGAGCATGGCAAACGCTGCGCAGTAGTCAGTTCTGGCCAAAGCGCGCTCTATTTTTCTTCCGGCTCGCTCGATCTGCTGGCCCATCTGCCCGATGGGACGCCGGTGGCGTCGCCTCTGTCTGCCTTGCACGAACTGGCGCAACAGGCTCCACAGCATCCATATAGCCTGATGGGGGCCACACAGGTGGCCGCGCTGGCAACGCAAGCCGAGCAATTGCTACAGCGTTGCGGGTGGCAGATGCAGGGCGATAGCAGCCAAAACCATCTACGCGTGACCCCCCTCGGGACCCGCCGTGGCACCTGGCTCAGCCCCCTGGCGATCCCTGTCTCTCCCTTGGATGGGAAGTTGCCGTGGCGGAATATCGCCGTACTGGGGATTGAAGGCTTTCTGGATTTCCAACCGCAGATGGCGGCCAGCTCATTGATTCAGGAGCAGGGCCTCAAGGCAGAAGTGGCATTTTTGCATCTGCCAGTGTTGGATCGCTTACGTAATAACCCTAGCGAGTTCCGCGCGGTGAATATTGCCCGCGTACTGGATCTGCCAGAACATCTAGCCCTGCTGGCGGAAGAGATTACACGCCAGGCAGGTGAGGCAGAGGCCATCTTGCTGCCAGCCTGCCTGGGGTTAGAGGATGATGAACCCTTGATGACGTTGCGCCGGTTGGTCGGTAAGCCCGTTTATCTGTTACCCACGCTGCCACCTTCCGTGCTTGGTATGCGGCTGCATCAGGCATTGCGCCAGCGCTTGCAGCAACTGGGTGGGGTGTTTATGCCGGGGGATAGCGTGTTGCGTGCCAGCTTCGACGGGCAGCGTGTCACCGGTCTGTATACCCGCAATCACACCGACATTCCGCTGCGGGCGCAGCAGGTGATACTGGCCAGCGGCAGCTTCTTCAGCAACGGCCTGGTGGCCGCTTTTGACGGCATTCGTGAGCCAGTATTTGGCCTCGACGTGTACAGCAAAGCCGAACGCGCCGACTGGAGCGATGCCAATCTGTTTGCTCCGCAGCCGTACCTGCAATTTGGGGTTCAGACCGATGCCGCGCTGCGGGCGTTAAAACAGGGGGAGGCGATGACCAATCTGTATGCTATCGGTGCCGTGGTTGGCGGTTACGATCCGTTGCAGCAGGGCTGTGGTGCCGGGGTTTCGCTGCTCGGTGCGCTGCACGTTGCCCAACAGATCCTGTCACAGGAGGTTTCAGCATGAGCCTGTTACCAGACAACAGCTTCGAGAGCTGCATCAAATGCACCGTCTGCACCACCTATTGCCCGGTCGCCAAGGCTAACCCGCTCTATCCAGGGCCAAAACAGGCCGGGCCGGATGGGGAACGCCTGCGGCTGAAAGATCCGGCGCTTTACGACGAAGCGTTGAAGTATTGTACCAACTGCAAGCGCTGTGAGGTGGCTTGCCCTTCCGACGTTAAAATCGGCGATATTATCCAACGTGCCCGGGCCAATTTCAGCCAAAGCAAACCGACGCTGCGCGATGCCATCCTCAGTCATACCGACATCATGGGCACCCTATCGACGCCGTTTGCGCCGATCGTTAACGCGACTACCGGCCTGAAGCCGGTGCGCAAGCTGTTGGATAAGGCGCTGAAGATCGACCATCGGCGTGAACTGCCGAAATACTCGTTTGGCACCTTCCGCCGTTGGTATCGCCAGCAGGCGGAACAGCAGCAGCGCTATGCCGAACAAGTGGCGTTTTTCCACGGTTGCTTTGTTAATTACAACCATCCGCAGCTTGGTAAAGACCTGATCAAGGTGTTTAACGCCATGGATATCGGCGTGCAACTGCTCAAGCGTGAGAAATGCTGTGGCGTACCGCTGATCGCCAACGGCTTTATTGCGCAGGCGAAGAAGCAGGCCAAAGTGAATGCGGAATCACTGCATGATGCGGTCCTGACCAAAGGTATACCGGTGGTGGCTACTTCGTCGAGCTGCACGTTTACCCTGCGTGATGAGTACCCGCATTTGTTGGAGGTGGACACCTCGGCGGTGCGCGAACGGGTTGAGCTGGCTACGCGTTATCTCTATCGTCTGATCAGCCAAGGGCGCACCTTGCCGCTCAAACAGACGCCGCTGCGGGTGGCTTACCACACGCCGTGTCATATGGAGAAAATGGGCTGGACGGCCTATACGCTGGAGCTATTGCGGCAGATCCCAGGGCTGGAGCTGGTGGTGCTGGACTCGCAGTGCTGCGGTATCGCCGGGACTTACGGCTTCAAGTCGGAAAACTATGAAACCTCGCAAGGCATTGGTGCCTCGCTATTTCGCCAGATTGAAGCGAGCGGGGTGGACATGGTGATCACTGACTGTGAAACCTGCAAATGGCAGATCGAGATGTCCACCAGCAAGCGCTGTGAACATCCGATCACCCTGTTAGCACAGGCATTGGTGTAATGCATTAAATCGGGCCAGCATGCTGGCCCACTACGATTACTGCTTGATCTTCACCGTATTGAACACGCCAGCCGCTACGCTTTGAGACTGCTGCTGGTTATCCGCTGGCAGCGTGATTTGCAAGGTCAGTTGCTTACCGTCTGGCAGCATAGCGAGCAGTACGCCAGAGTAGGCTTTCTGGCCAGCCACGGTGATCACGGTATCCAGTTGGCGCATTGGCGTGCCGTTAATTTCAACCGCTTTATTGGTAATGACCTGCAGGTTGGCATCGCGGGAGCGTTGCTGTTCTTCCAGATGCGTGGTCAGGGTTTCCAGATCGTCTGCTGCCTTGTCCGCGACGATCGCGATCACCGTACGCTGGCCGGTGCTGTCGGCATAGATGCGCGCGTTAGTTGGCTGGTTGGTCAGCTTATCGCTCTGATCGGCCAAACCGTTTGGCAGGGTAAAGGTCAGCTTGCCATCCAATAAACTCACCTGTTGTCCGCTTGGGATGCTGGCTGCTGCGCTGCCTGCGGGGGCATTAGTGTCTTTGGTGGCGTTATCACAGGCCGCCAGGCCAAGCACTAACAGGCCGATACCCATCAATTTTGTTACTTTACGCATCTGGTGTTCCTTATTCCTTTGCACAGAGAGTTGGTTGACCGTATGGCTAGATGTCACAGGTTTTTTTAAGTAATAGACGATACTCGTCTACTTCGCCTTTCTTTTCTAGAGCGAAAATCCGATATTCGTGGCTAATGAGCATTTTTAGCATGGCGAGTGGTTAAGCGCATGGGCAGCCGCCATAAAGTCAGGCTGCCCAGTATAAACCAGAAGGCGGGTTAACTCAGTTGCAACCGGCTGGTGGGTTGGCGCTCTGCCAGGCGTTTGAGCAGCATATTGAGCAGTACCCCGTACATCGGCAGGAAGAACACCAGACAGATCAGCACCTTGAAGCTGTAATCCACCAGTGCGATCTCCACCCAGTTGGCGGCCATAAAGGGATCGCTGCTTTTGTAGAAGGCGATAAAGAAGAAGGCCAGGGTATCGCTGATATTGCCCAGGAACATGGCCGCGGCGGGAGCAACCCACCAGGCGCTGCGTTGGCGCAGGCGGTTGAACACCTGCACGTCCAGGATCTGGCCCAGCACGTAGGCCATAAAGCTGGCGGCGGCGATACGCGCCACAAACAGGTTGAAGCTGGTTAAGGCGGCAAAGCCCTGCCACTCACCCTGGAAAGTGACGGTAGAGATCACATAGGAGATAAACAGCGCCGGGACCATCACGGCAAGGATAATCCTGCGTGCCAGCGGGGCACCGAAGATCCGCACGGTCAGGTCAGTGGCCAGGAAGATAAACGGAAAAGTGAAGGCACCCCAGGTGGTGTGAAAGCCGAAAATGCTGATCGGCAACTGCACCAGGTAGTTGCTGGAAGTAATGATGGCAATGTGGAATAGCGATAGCCAAACCAACGCGATTAAGCGTTGTCGATCGGTAAACGAATACATAATGTAGCCTTTTTGAGTGTGGGGTGAGGGAACCCATTGTTAACTGCGCGGCGACATGGTACGCGTTTGGGCATTCAATGCAATGGTTAAATTTAACGCAAACGTTAACGTATCTTGCGCAGAAAAACTACCGGCGTAAACTAGCGGGTAATCAGATCCGGCGAGGGTTCGCCGATCGTTTTAGATCGAGAGAGATGTATGACTGACATTTTTGCCCAGGCAGACCAGACGCTAGACGCATTGGGGCTGCGCTGTCCTGAACCGGTCATGATGGTGCGCAAAACCGTGCGCCATATGGATAACGGTAAAACCTTGCTGATCATTGCCGACGATCCGGCCACCACCCGTGACATCCCGGGTTTTTGCCGCTTTATGGAACATACGCTGGTGGCTCAGGAAACCGATCAGGCCCCGTATCGCTATCTGCTGCGCAAAGGACTCGAGAGTTAATCACTGAGCGGTTGCTTAACGTTTCTGCAGTATCTGCTGCGCGTCCTGTGCGCTCGCGTGTAAGGCCAACCCACTAAAATCCTCTGGGCGATAATAATGCGCCGGGACTGGCAAGTTGTGCATGGCATCCCCAGGCCAGAGCTGCAGTTCCGCCAGTTTGGCCAACGTTAATCCCTCAATCTGTAACGGTAACGTCAGGCGTTGCGGAGCGGCATACTCGAAGGGGGGCTGATTGGGCAGACGATTGCTGCTGGTGGTGTAATCCCGTTTTAAGACTAAAAATTTCTCCGGTACTCGGCGGTGGCTGTCCCACCAGTCGCCGTCAATGCCGTCAAACTGCCGCTGGGTTTCGGTAATCGAAACAGCGCCAAGCTGTTGCAATGCCTCGGGTAGCAGTGTCTCCATTGCGCTGTTGTAACTGGTAACGGATACCGCGCGCCCTTGCAAGATAGCGTCGATCGCCAACCTTGCCCCGAGCAGGTTGGAATACAAATCCTCTGGCGTAAATGCAGAAATCTCTTCAGGAAATCCGGGCACCGATTGGTAGCCGTACCACTGTGCCACCTCATGCCATGCCGCCATCTGGAAGGCGAGCTCCCCGGCCAGGTAAGCCGCTAACGTATAGCGTTGAGCAGCCTCTTGCGGTGGGGTGAAGGCGTTCAGCTGTATACGACGCTTTGCTAATTCCGGGCCAAGATCGAGTGTCCATTGCTGGCCCAGCTTAGGCAACAGTTGGCTGAACAGGAACAGGGTGTTGTCGGCGGTATCACGAACGTGAGCGATGTCGATAAATCCCCCACGATAGGTGTAGACCAATCCCAATTGCTCACTGCCCAACCCCATCAAGTTGCGGACGGCATTGAAAGCGCTGTCATTATAGTGATGTGCGCCAAGCCGATCGGCGTCTACGACGTTACCCAATTGATAAAACGGCACCGGGATGCCTAACGCCTGTACTTTGAGGTTATAGCCAAAGGCACAGCAAGGGCGCAAGCCATTCGGTGGCGAGAGTGGCTCAGTCACCGGCCAGGCAAGAGGGCTCTCACGGGTAGGTTGCGAGGTGATCAGCGTTTCCAGGGCCTTGGCGGGCAGTAAGGGGCTAAGCAGCAAAAATATCAGCGCAACAAAACGCATTAAAAAGCTTCTCCTACCTGAAAATAAAACCCGCTGCTTTCACGCCCGACCCCAAAATCGAGCCGTACGTTCATCCGCGGTTTGAATTCAAAACGGTAGCCAACCCCCACCGTCGGCAACCAAGGCCCTTGGCCCAGATCGCCGGTTTTGTGACTTAGGGTTCCGGCTCCTGCCCAAAGAACGTAACCGTGCCGCCAGTTCAATTTGCGGCGATATTCAACCTGGCCGCTGAACGTATTCCTGTCGCGATAACGTCCTTGGTAATAGCCCCGCATCCGTTTGTCGTCCCCCAGTTCGGACAGCCTGTCCCAAGGGACATCGCCAGTGGTCAGACGGCTGTAGACATCGAGTGCCAATACGCTCTTCTCACTCAGACTGTAATAGGCGTTGTATTGGCCTTCAAGGGTATTGAAGCGGCTATCGCCGCCCAATTCTGGCGCGAAATAGGTGTCGCTCAGGCTGAGAAACTGGCCACGGCTGGCATTAGAAACGAAATCGCGCGTATCGTAGCTTAACGAGCCACTGATCCCTGAACTGATCGATGAGGTGCCAGCTGCTTGAGCTTTGAACAGGCTGCTATCTCCCCTATCGGGATCGCTGGCGTGCGTCGAAGAAAAATCCCAGCCAACTCCCGCGTAGGTGGCATTGGCAATACGATACAGCAGCTGTGGCGCTATCTGGAACGATTGCTGGGTGTATTTTTCCTTGTTGCCGTCGTGACGCCCGGCTTGATAACCGGTGCCCCAGAAATAGGTGGGCATATTATTCAAGGAGCCGCTGGCAAAGAAGCGCCATTGGTCGTTAGCGAAAAAGCTGTAGTTTTCAAAGCCAACGCCGAAGGCACCGGTACTGCTGAAAAAGCCCTTCAACGCCAGCGTTGAATTTTGGCTGACGCTATCAAGGCTGTCTGGACGGTACATGCCCACGACAGCGGTGCCGATGCCAAGACCGAGTTCTGGGGTATAAAACGGGCCGGGCAACACACCCCAATCGATGGTTTTACTGCTGTCGAAATGATTATCTGAACCCAGAGGGGCTAGCATTTCATCAACTTGTTGACGCGACAGCAAAGCCGCATGGGCACAGGGCATCAGAACGAGCAGGGTCAGCGCCAGACTGCGGAGCGGCATCGCCATCAGAAGCGATATTCACCCGAGACCATAAAGCTGTTGCGTTGGCTAAAGCCAAATTCGGTCAACAGGTTGAAATGCTGCGTAACCTCATATTGTGCGCCAAGCAGCATATTCCAAGGTGATTGTAGATGCTGCTTCACGTCGAAACGGCCTTCTCCTTTCTGGTTGGCGATGGCGATCAGGGGCTGAAGCGCTGCGGGCATCTGCAAATCAGACAGGCTGCCTCTGAACTCCTGCTGCACATCCTGGTACATGCTGCCGACCCACAGGTTCAGATTGCTTTGCCCTTGGATACCGGGTACCTGGAAGCGGTAGCCGACACGGGGTGTCACCGTCAGCGCGGAAATTTGGCCGTCAAGGATATTGAAGCTGGTGCGGGTATAGTTGGTATCGAGCGTGGTGAACCAGTTCTCATAACCCCCGGCTAGCGTGACGCCTGCGCCGTAAGTCGTGCCTTTAAAATCGAGCTTGAAGTCGAGATCGCGCAGTTGCCCGCTTTGGTTCAGACTGTGCACGGCAGACGCGATGATACGATCCAATCCTTTGTATTTACTGGGATCGGCGTCCACAGAGACCTGAGACAACGAGCTGCCTTTGGTATGGCCAACAATGCCGTAAACGTTGAGGAATGGGAGCAGCCAGGTGTCCAGACGCATGGTTTCCGTTTTGCTCTGTTCGCGGGTTTTGCCAACGCCGATGTTGAACAAATCCGACGGAATGGCGAGCGATCCCAGGCCTAGTCCGGAAAAATTGATACTGTCGACATTGATATTCTGCCGCATGTTCATGTAGTTGACGCCAATACCGAATGGCTCTGGCAGCTCATAGCCGCGGGCTCGAGCCTCATCCCCCCAAATCGGCAACATACGATGTTCTGGCTGTGGCGCGGTCATTGGTGCGTTGTGTTGGGCGGTTGGCATCGCCGCACCTTGGGTGAATGGTGGACGTTTTGCTTCATCAATGAGCTGTGCGGTAGAAGTGGCATCAGGCTGTTGCGCCAGAGCGAGGGAAGGAATGCAGGTAATAACGATCAGATTCAGGATTTTATAATGTTGTGGTTTCATTCATTCGACCATTACCCTGATAAATTCATAGAATTTATAGGTATGTAGTGTAAAGGTGCTTGGAGGGTATAATAAAATCCTGTGGTTTGTAGGGGCATTAAGTGCGTCTTGGCCGTGCTATTTTTCAGGTAAGAGCGTCAGGGCACAGTGGATTGCGCCCTGACGATAGAATGGACTTACGGGCGTTTTTTCAGCAGCCGTAAGGCGTTGGCGGTCACCAGCGCGGTTGCCCCAGAGTCTGCCAATACGGCCAGCCACAGGCCGGTCATTCCCAGCAGGGTGGTGACCAGGAAAATCGCTTTCAGCCCGAGCGCAATGGTAATGTTCTGGCGAATATTGGCGTGCGTAGCGCGGGAGATGCGGATCATCTCGGCAACGCCGGTCAACCGGTTGTGCGTCAGTGCTGCATCCGCCGTTTCCAAAGCCACGTCGGTGCCGCTCCCCATCGCAATGCCAATGTTGGCGGCCTTCATCGCCGGGGCATCGTTGATACCATCGCCGATCATGGCGGTAGGTTGCAACTTGCTCAGCTCGGTTACTGCGTTCACTTTGTCTTCCGGCATTAACCCGGCGCGGTAATCGATCCCCAATTCATTGGCAATAGCGGCCGCAGCGCGCGGGTTGTCGCCGGTGAGCATCACGCCACGCACGCCTAACTGCGCCAACTCGGCAATCGCCTGTTTAGCGTCGCTACGCAAGGTGTCACGCAACGCCAGCAAACCGATAGGCTGCCCGTCCTCTAACACCACCACTGCGGTTTTACCCGCCGTTTCCAGCTTCTCTACCTGGCTGCGCCATTCGCTGGTCAACTGGCTTTCCGTCAACTTGCCCGGTGCGCTGATCAGGATAGTTTTACCGTCAACCTCCCCCTCAACCCCAATACCCGCCAGCGCACGGCGGTTCTCGGCCAGTGGTAACACATCCCCGTTTTGCGCAGCACGGTTGACGATAGCTTGCGCCAAGGGGTGGTGTGAACCCGCCTCGACAGCCGCTGCGATGGCCAGCAGTTGCTGCTCGCTGAGGCCGTCTGCCGGCAGCACGTCGGTCACCGTCGGTTTGCCTTCGGTCAGCGTACCGGTTTTGTCGAACGCGATGGTTTGCACTTGGCCCAACTGTTCTAATGCCGCACCGCCTTTTATCAGCGCGCCCCGGCGTGTAGCCGCCGCAAGGCCAGAAGTGATGGCCGCTGGCGTGGAGATGACCAAGGCGCACGGACAACCGATCAGCAGCAAGGTCAGACCCCGGTAGATCCACATCTCCCAAGGTTCGGCAAACAGCAGCGGTGGCACCAGGATCACCGCCACGGCCAGCAGCATGATCGCCGGAGTGTAGTAACGGCTGAAGCGATCGAGGAAGCGCTCAATTGGTGCGCGGCGCTCTTCGGCCTCTTCAATCAGTTGCAGGATACGGTCGATGGCATTTTTGCCCGGCTCGGAAGTGACTTTCATCTGCGCGGCCTGATCGACGGACAGGCTGCCAGCGGCCACTTTCTGACCCTGTTGGCGTTCTACCGGCACGGATTCACCGGTTAAAGCGCTTTCGTCAAAGCTGGCGAATGGGTTTAGCAACTCGGCATCGGCAGGCAAGCGGCCACCGGGCGCGATCTCTATCACGTCACCAGGGCGCAGGCTGGCCACCGGTACGCGTTTACGTACGCTGCCCTGAATAAGCAGAGCATCTTCCGGCACTAATTCCATCAATGCTTTCACGCCACGGCGTGCACGATTGGCCGCGTAGGATTCCAGCAGTTCCCCCACCATAAACAGCAACAGCACCATGGCCGCTTCGGCGGTGGCACCGATAAACAACGCACCGATGGCGGCAACGCTCATCAGGGTTTCTATGGCAAACGGTGTGCCTGAACGGATCAGGCGCAGGGCTTTGCTGGCAATCGGCACCAGGCCGACCAAGGTGGTAGCGATAAAGGCAATTTCACCCAGACGTGGGTTGAAGAAGTCCAGAACCCAACTGAGCACCATCAGCGCGGAGAGCAGCAGCAGGGGGCCGTACTCACCAAACCGGGAGGCTTTCGGTTCATCACCTATTGCCGCCGGGGTAGTCCCCAGCAGGGTAAAACCAGCCTGTTTTACCGCGTCCTGGATCCGCACGCTGACGTCGGATTGGGCATCCACCACCAGTTTTTCCGTGGCAAACAGCACGCGAGCGCTGTCGACGCCGGGGATCGACGTTACGGCATTTTCGATTTTCTTGGCACAGCTCGGGCAATCCATGCCGGTGACTTTCCAACTGAAACGCTGGCTGCCGGAAGGGGGAACGGCAGCCAGTCTGTCGCTTTCCTCATCCGGGTCGTCGGGGCCATCGCTACTGCAACAGCTGGCGCCGTGCTCATGGGCCGCTTGATGGTCATGTGCAGCAGTTGCTCCCACCGGAGTTTTTTCAGTGCTACAGCCATGTTGGGTTTTGGCATGGTCATGACTACAACCGCAGCCATGATCGTGGGTATGTTCGTGATGCTGATGTTCTGGGTGATTGTGTGATTTATGAGTCTGCATAGCGCCCCCTTCAGGCAATCCAATATCATCTCAACAAGCACTCTACACCTTGGAGCTGACTCCAGAGTCAAGCGCGATATGAGAATTATTGTTAATTGCAGGGGCGCTACGGATCCGGTTGCCCGAACCCGTAGCCTGCCATTACAGATACAGCGAGCGGACGATGAGGAAATGCCCGGAGAAGTAGCAGAAGGCGACCACGGCATCTGCCGCGCGGAAGGTAAAGCGGTAGCGGTTCAGCAGCCAGACGATATTCGCCAACAGCAGTAGCGAGGTACCCGCCAGCAATGAGAAGCCAAAGTCGGTACTGCGCAGGAAATATTGTTCCCCCGCCAGCCACACCATCAGCAGCGTCATGGCAACCAACGTGGCGATTGGCCAGCGCATTTCTTCCAACCGGCTCCAGATGATGGCCAGCAGCAGCGCACCAATCACCAGCAGCACCAGCGGCAAGGGCCAGAACAGGCTGAAGGTCATCTGGCTGGCAAAGCTCAGGGTATACAGCAGGTGTGAGAGGAAGAAAGCGCCGATAGCGTACAGCACCCGCTCACGCGGCAACAGCAGCAAGGCATCACCCGCCAGCGTCGCCAATAGGCCCAGAACGATCAGGTAACCCGCGGGGCCTAATACCGGAGCCTGCCAGGCCAATAACAGCAACAGTAACAAGGTGACTGGTTTAAACACCCAGCGCTGCCAGCGCGGGCCGCGATAGGAGGCATCAATGAACAACCAACCGGAAAAAAATACGGCAAGGAACGGCCAACTCATATGTCTTCCTTATTTATGATGGGAGCCAGGATAACCAACTCCAGGTTGTTACTTTCCCAGTGTAAGCAGCGCGCGTGGGTTCGACAATGCTTTCTTGTGAATGCTATGTTTACGCGGTTTTAGGCATGAATGAAATTCGCCGGATAAAAAGAGGAAAACCGTCAATGAGTAAGCCACCGTTGTTCTTTGTTGCCGTGATCGCGCTGATTGCGGTGCTGGCGACCCGCCAATACCTCAACAAACGCCGCCAGGATGCGGATAACGACCGCCAGCCGGTGCGTACATTGCAGGTGGAAGTCAGCGCCAAGCGGGAGTTCCCCTCGCCGAATCGTCGCTCGCGGCAGCGGGAAAACATCGTGGTGGAAGATATGCGTTACGAAGTGTACTTCCGTCCGTTGACGGGCGGCAGCGAGATCAAAATACCGTTGCCGCAGCAGCAATATAATCAGATAGATAAAGGCGCTCAGGGTACGCTGAGCCTACAGGGCACCCGTTTTATCTCCTTCACGGCGCAGAAATCGTAGGGGCGTTAATTGCTGGTTGCTGACAGCTTGCGTTGCACTGAGAGCAGGGTACGGCGTCTTATCCAGCCGCTAGCGGGCCGAATAAGCGCCCAGTAGCAGGCAAATAGCGCTTTGACCCGTGGCGTAGGGCACCAGACGAAGGTTTCTGTTCGCAGCCGGGTATGTCCAGCGTTGTCTTGTATGACCATAAAACGCAGTACCAGCTTGGCGGCCGCGGGATCGGTAAAATGGTGAAACTCGTCGGCACTTTCCAGCTTGTGCACGCCCAATTCCGGCCGCCAGAATCGACCAGCCAATCCAAAAGAAACTTCATGGCTATTTTGCTGCAGCAGGGTAAAGGTGTCGAAACCAAAGGCTGCCGGGGGAGTTTGCCTGGTGCCGAAGAAGCGTTGGCGTAACCTGCCGGGCAATTGACGCAGCATCAGCAAACGTCGGATGAAGGGATCTTCCTCCATATCCAGAGCGAGCACCGCCTGGATAATGGCTTCAGGCGAGGCATCAATGGGATGAGACTGATGTTTCTCATAAAAGCTGAAGGCGGGAAGATAAGCGGGCGCGCCTTGCCAGCGCCGACACTCCTGTTCATTAACGAATCCCAATAATGCCATCATCCGTTCCTTACGTTTAAAGGATTTCCCGGCTAGCAACGGGACGCGGTAGGCTGCGCCCGCTAAAAGGTTATTTTTTCTTCAGTGGCGGCTGCTTTTTCTGCCAGTCCAACAGCTCAAACACGCCAAAAATAAAGATCTTGGTTTCCAGCCAGCGGTTGATGGGCTGATCTTTCGGCTGGGTGGATTTCAGTAGCACCAGCTGTAGCCCGTGCATCACCACCATAAAGAACAAGGCTACGTTGATGAAGTAGGTCAGTGGTTTGGGGTACGGGTGGAACAGGTTGGTGAGCAGAAAGCCCCACACGCACAGCATCAGCAGACGGCCCAGATTAATCAGCATGTTCGGTTTTCTCTTCAAGGGTACGGAGGTAAAGTCGGTAGGCTACCTGGCCGGCAACCTTCTCGCGGTGCAGCGTCCAGGTCGCAGGAACATCGGTGGCGGCGCTTTCGGCTTCGGCCTCAACGTAAATCCAG
The DNA here is from genome assembly GCF_046269175.1 of Serratia sp. J2. Classification (NCBI taxonomy): domain Bacteria; kingdom Pseudomonadati; phylum Pseudomonadota; class Gammaproteobacteria; order Enterobacterales; family Yersiniaceae; genus Serratia; species Serratia sp. J2. Next base: position 5,303 of record NZ_JBKABN010000011.1, on the reverse strand, counting down.
GCCTCGTTCGCTAACCAGCCCTGTTTCTCCAACAGCGCGACAGTTTCGGCCAGCAGCCCTTTGCGGAATGGGGGATCGAGAAACACCACGTCAAAAGGTTGCCCGTTGCCTGCCAACCAGGTTAAGGCATTGGTATTAACGACGTTGCCATTGCCTTGCAACAGCGCCAGGTTTTTCCCCAACTGTTGGGCTACTGGCCGCTCGTATTCCAGCAGCGTGGCGCTTTCGGCATAGCGCGACAAGGCTTCCAATCCCAACGCACCGCTACCCGCGAAGCAGTCCAGACAGCGAGCCCCACGGATCACCGGGGCTAACCAGTTGAACAAGGTTTCGCGTACGCGGTCGGTGGTTGGCCGCAGCCCTTCGCTGTTGGGCACCGGCAGTTTGCGCCCGCGCCATTGGCCGCCAATGATGCGGATTTGGCCAGCGGAGGCCGTCTGCGATTTTTTGAGCGCGCCGCGCGGTGGTTGTTTTGCCATAAAGAGTCTTAATCAGTTGCGGGGTTAACGAAAAGTTACCGCTATTCTATACCCAATCGTTAATAAGTTGCAGCCCGGAGGCGATGGGGCGCAGTACAGGCAGAGGGGGCAGTAAAACTACCTCTATGAAAGCATTGCCGATGCGTGTTGCTGTGCCAGGGAAAGTGATAGACTCGGCGAATTAATTTTTCGCATTTGCAAGCCATTGGTACGGAGTAGGGTCAGAACATGGCAAAAGATAAAAAACGTGGGTTTTTCTCCTGGCTGGGCTTCGGCCAGAAGGAAGAAGAGCAGCAACAACCTGAATCTGCCGCAGAACAGGCGGAACAGCAGGCCGCAGAAACCCCGGCTGCCCCCAAACTGGACGATAAGCTTCCTGCCCAGGAATCTGCTCCAGCCGCCACCAAAGATACCCCAGGGGAGTGGGATAGCAGCCTGAGCGGCGAGCCTATCACCGAAAATATCCTGCCGCTGGACGAGCACCACGCTGAGCCGGTGGCGATCGAAGAAGTTACCGTAGCGCAACAGCCTGAGCTGCAAGCAGAAGAACCAGAGGTGATTGAAGCGGTAATCGAAGCGCCTGCTGAAGTTATCAAGCCTGAACCAGAGGTGATTGAAGCGGTAATCGAAGCGCCTGCTGAAGTTATCGAGCCTGAATCAGAGGTGATTGAAGCGGTAATCGAAGCGCCTGCTGAAGTTATCGAGCCTGAGCCAGAGGTGGTTGAAGCGGTAATCGAAGAGCCTGCTGAAATTATCGAACCTGAGCCAGAGCTGATTGAAGAGGTTATCGAGCCAGAACGGGAAGCGGAACCTGAACAGTCTGAACTGCTGGCTCCGGCGGTAACGCAAGAGCAAGAACGCCCAAGCAAAGAAGGCTTCTTCGCACGCCTTAAACGCAGCCTGCTGAAAACCAAGCAGAACCTGGGTTCCGGTTTTATCGGCCTGTTCCGCGGCAAGAAGATCGACGACGATCTGTTCGAAGAGCTGGAAGAACAACTGTTAATCGCCGACGTTGGCGTAGAAACCACTCGTAAAATCATTGAGTCTCTGACTCTGCACGCCAGCCGTAAGCAGCTGAAAGACGCCGAATCGCTGTATGGCAAACTGAAAGAAGAGATGGCGGAAATTCTCGCCAAGGTGGATCAGCCACTGGATGTCGGTGGCAAAACGCCATTCGTGATCCTGATGGTTGGCGTCAACGGCGTGGGTAAAACCACCACCATCGGCAAGCTGGCGCGTCAGTTCCAGGCAGAAGGTAAATCGGTGATGCTGGCCGCAGGCGACACCTTCCGCGCCGCTGCGGTTGAGCAGTTACAGGTTTGGGGTGAGCGTAATCGCATTCCGGTCATCGCTCAGCAAACCGGTGCAGACTCTGCTTCGGTGATCTTCGACGCGGTGCAGGCGGCAAAAGCCCGCAATATCGATGTGCTGATTGCCGACACCGCCGGTCGCCTGCAGAACAAGGCTCACCTGATGGAAGAGCTGAAGAAGATCGTGCGGGTGATGAAAAAACTGGACGAGCAGGCCCCCCATGAGGTTATGCTGACTCTGGATGCCAGCACCGGACAAAATGCGGTTAACCAGGCGAAATTATTTAATGAAGCCGTGGGCCTGACCGGCATAACGCTGACTAAACTGGACGGTACCGCCAAAGGCGGGGTGATCTTCTCCATCGCCGATCAGTTTACTATCCCGATCCGTTACATCGGCGTTGGTGAAGGCATCGAAGATTTGCGGCCGTTTAAGGCTGATGATTTTATTGAGGCACTTTTTGCCCGAGAGGATTGATACGGATGATTCGCTTTGAACAGGTCAGTAAAGCTTATCTGGGCGGACGGCAAGCCCTGCAGGGGGTAGATTTTCATCTACGTCCGGCGGAGATGGCGTTTCTGACCGGCCATTCCGGCGCAGGGAAAAGTACCCTGCTGAAACTGATTTGTGGGATTGAGCGGCCAAGCGCCGGTCATATCTGGTTTAGCGGCCATGACATCAGCCGGTTGAAAAACCGCGAGGTGCCTTTCCTGCGCCGCCAGATCGGCATGATTTTCCAGGATCACCATCTGCTGCTGGATCGTACGGTGTATGACAACGTGGCAATGCCGCTGGTTATCGCCGGAGCCAGTACCGAAGATATCCGTCGCCGCGTTTCGGCTGCGCTGGACAAGGTCGGGCTGCTGGATAAAGCGAAGAACTTCCCCATTCAGCTTTCCGGTGGTGAGCAGCAACGCGTTGGCATTGCCCGCGCGGTGGTGAACAAGCCAGCGGTACTGTTGGCGGACGAACCGACCGGTAACCTGGACGACGCCCTGTCGGAAGGGATCCTGCGCCTGTTTGAAGAATTTAACCGGGTTGGGGTGACGGTGCTGATGGCAACCCACGACACCGGGCTGATCGCCCGTCGCAATTACCGCATCCTGACGCTGAGTCAGGGCCGTATGTTAGGGGGCGCACACCATGGCGAATAATGCAAAAACCGCCAAGAGCAAGGCACTGCGCGGTGGCTGGCGTGAACAGTGGCGCTATGCCTGGATGAACGCCATTGCCGATATGCTGCGCCAACCGCTGGCAACGCTGCTGACCGTGATGGTCATCGCTATCTCCCTGACGCTGCCGAGCGTTTGCTACATCGTCTGGAAGAACGTCAGTACCGCGGCAACACAGTGGTACCCAACGCCACAGCTGACGGTGTATCTGGATAAATCCCTCGACGATGACGCAGCGGTCAAAGTGCTGGATGCCATCAAGGCCGAGGCCGGGGTGGAGAAGGTGAACTACCTGTCGCGTGAAGAGGCGCGGGGCGAGTTCCGCAACTGGTCTGGTTTTGGTGGCGCACTGGATATGCTGGAAGAAAACCCGCTGCCAGCCGTGGCGATCGTCACGCCGCAGATGAGTTTCCAGAGTTCCGATACGCTTACCACCCTGCGCGATCGCGTGGCGGCGGTGCAGGGCGTGGATGAAGTCAGGATGGACGACAGCTGGTTTGCCCGCCTGGCGGCGCTGACCGGGTTGGTGGGCCAGGTGGCCTTGATGATCGGCATACTGATGGTGGTGGCGGTGTTCCTGGTAATTGGTAACAGCGTGCGTCTGAGCATCTTCAGCCGTCGCGATACCATCAACGTGATGAAGCTGATCGGTGCTACCGACGGCTTTATCCTGCGGCCGTTCCTTAATGGTGGTGCAATGCTCGGCTTCTTCGGCGCGCTGTTGTCGCTGGTTCTGTCTGGCGCGCTGGTGTGGAAGCTGGAGTCGGTAGTGACCAACGTGGCGAAGGTATTTGGCACCACCTTTACCCTGCATGGCCTGGGTTGGGATGAGGCGCTGTTGCTGCTGCTGATCTCGGCGATGATTGGCTGGATTGCCGCCTGGTTGGCCACCGTGCAACATTTACGCCGATTTACACCACAATAGTGAATTTTTGGTATACTCTTCTCCTGCTGCGGCCCGGTTGCCGTGCTGCGGGAGAAGAGCTGCCAGACCTCAATATCTCCGATCTCTTCTCAAACGCACAAATTCCCAATCAACCTGAGCTTGCATGACGTATTGTCGTGTGCACTGTGTGTGAAAAACGGTGAACTTTTGGGGTTGAGCACGGTCCAAATCTGCAGCAAATGTTTAGGTGCCCGGCGTGTGGAACCGCTTTTGCAACAGCAACTGCCGTAAGATCACTAACTCCCCCGCCGTGAAATCACCTGCATGACCAGTTTTATCAAGAGAGGGTTTTGAATGACCAAAGAAATGCGCACTTTAGCCTTAGTCCCACAGGGCAGCTTGGAAGCCTACCTGCGGGCAGCCAACACCTATCCGATGCTGACGGCAGAGGAAGAGCGGGAACTGGCTGAACGGCTGCATTATCAGGGCGATCTGGAAGCAGCTAAGCAGCTCATCCTGTCTCACCTGCGCTTTGTCGCTCATATTGCCCGTAACTATTCAGGGTACGGTTTGCCGGTGGCAGATCTTATCCAGGAAGGTAATATCGGCCTGATGAAGGCCGTGCGTCGCTTCAACCCAGAGGTTGGCGTACGTCTGGTGTCCTTTGCGGTGCATTGGATCAAGGCAGAAATTCACGAGTACGTGCTGCGCAACTGGCGTATCGTCAAAGTGGCGACCACCAAGGCACAGCGTAAGCTGTTCTTCAACCTGCGTAAAACCAAGCAGCGTCTGGGCTGGTTCAACCAGGATGAAGTGGAGCTGGTCGCGCGCGAGCTGGGTGTCACCAGCAAAGACGTGCGTGAGATGGAGTCGCGCATGGCGGCACAGGACATGACCTTTGACCCAACGCCGGAAGACGAAGGGCGTGACGGTCATGCCATGGCCCCAATGCTCTATCTGCAAGATAAAAGCTCGGACTTTGCCGAAGGGATCGAAGAAGATAACTGGGAAAGCAACGCCGCAGACAAACTGGCCTATGCGCTGGAAGGTCTGGACGAGCGTAGCCAGCATATCATCCGCGCCCGCTGGTTGGACGACGACAACAAGTCCACCCTGCAAGAGCTGGCCGATCAGTACGGCGTCTCTGCTGAGCGTGTGCGTCAGCTTGAAAAGAACGCCATGAAGAAACTGAAGATGGCGATCGAAGCCTGATACTGATATAGCGCTTAACGCTCGAAAAGCCCGGCTTGCCGGGCTTTTCTGTTTTTATCACACGGCTTACTTACCTGCTCGCTACATAGTTCGGTGGGCTGCATGCTGCGCCCGCTTAGCATTATTACCCTTCACCCTAGCCCTCTCCCTCTGTATGCCTGAGGGCGTTATAAACACTTGTTTGGGGGAGAGGGATCTAGCCCGAAGCCGCAGTTGGATGCAGGGGATAACTTAGGACGCGGA